>JBAQDW010000147.1:0-5645 GCA_049286445.1 Rhodoferax sp.
CGCTGCAACCAGTTTTGATGCCGAACTTGTGCCCACCACGGGAACCGCGAGCGCGTAGAACGCTGCGAGGTGACAGAAAAAGCGCGGGATTAACCATGCGGAATTATTAAGGCAGGCTAACGTCGAAATTCACCGGCGCCGCAGGCGTCAGCGTGGAATGACCAGTTCGACAGCAACTCAGGCAACTTGCGCATGAAACCTAATGCCCAATGCCCTCGCCACCTTCAGAATTGTTGCGAAAGTTGGATTGCCATTTTCACCAAGCGCTTTGTACAAGCTTTCCCGACTCAGACCCGCGTCGCGAGCCACTTGCGTCATTCCCTTGGCTCGCGCAATGTCGCCCAGTGCACGGGCAATTCCCGTCGCATCCTCAGGCGCCTCTTCCAACCATGCGTCCAGATACGCCGCCATTTCCTCTGGCGTTCTAAGTTGTTCAGATACGTCATACGCAACGGTGCTCGTCACTTTTGGCGCTGACGCTACTGCTTTAGAAATCGTTTTTGTCATAAAAATGCTCCTAAAGTCCCTTTGCCAACGAGATCGCGGTCTTGATGTCCCTCTGCTGGGATGACTTGTCGCCGCCAGCCAGTAGAACGACGACAACGCCCGCCCGCTCCGTGTAATAGACCCGGTATCCTGGCCCGAAATCGATCTTCAACTCGCAAACACCGTCAGTCAGGGCCCTATGCTGCCCCGGATTCCCATGAACGAGTCTATCGACGCGAACCTGAATTCGTGCACGACCCGCTCGGTCATTCAGCGAATTAATCCAATCCAAATACACCTTGGTAGTTGCAACACGCGTAACGTGATTGTATCCCATGGGATACAGCAAAACAACGTCAACAGACTATGAATTTGCAGTCGAACGGAAAAGGTAAGCCGACCGCCGTAGGCGGGTCGGCTTGACCGACGGGTTAGCTTGTTTTTGCTTTCCACTGGGCATTAATTTCTTCACAAGCTGCTTCAATATCAATCATTCTCTTTTTTCCCGCTTTTGGAGCAGGAATAACACTTGAGGAAGGTACATCAACCACAAGGCATAATTTATGGTCAATGGGGGTTTGCGTGCCTTCTTGCACAAATGTCTTTAAGGCGGTTGCAACATATTCACCGGAAGCTGTTGTCAGTGGATTTGATTTTGGGAAATGAAGTTTTATTGCACCAATCACTTCATCATTATCATTTTTTATGTAAACATCTGGTCGAATTGAAACGTCGACGCCAGATATTTCAAGTGTTGACTTTTCGTTTGCAGGGACTTTTTCGAATTTATAATTTTCTGGAATTTGATCAGATATTTCAAGAAAGCCATCTATGGCGTCAGCCGAGAGGTTTTTGTCTTGGCTGGTGAATTTGCTCTCGTATTCTTTATTTCGTAGATCCTCTGCTATTTGGGTAAGCTCATCCTCAGAGATTTTTCCGGCAATGCAGTTGACGATACTTTCTCGTGCATCGGAGTATCGAGCTGCAATAAATTCCTTCGGGGCAATCTGATCTTCGATGATGCGCCGCCTTCTTGCCGGAGTAGCGTTCATGTATTCCCCCAACTTATTTAGACTTATCTTCGGAGCTGACATTGAAATCCTTTTAGAGCTAACGTAATGTATACCGCAGAACTTGCGGGATAAGTTGGATTATGCGGGATATTCTGGGCACGAATTTCTCCTGAAAGTGGCTTGCAGCCGGGACTGGTGCTCGATACACTGTGAAAAAATACAGGTATAAAAATTCCATCAAACCCGGCACTCCTGTTTTGCGATCCACACGACTATTGGACCAAGTCCGCGAGCGCATTCGCTACTTTCACTATAGCCTCAGTACCGAGAAGGCTTACCTGTACTGGATACGCTTTTTCATCCGCTGGCATGGTCGTATAGGGGGCATGCGCCATCCACGGGAGATGGGTGCGCCAGAAGTGGAGGCATTTTTGACCATGCTGGCCACCGAGCGCAGGGTATCGGCATCCACGCACAACCAAGCGCTCAGCGCCTTATTGTTTCTTTATCGGGAAGTGCTGGCGATTGATTTGCCTTGGCTCGATGGCGTGAACCGCCCGGCGCAAAAGCGCCGAATTCCCAGTGTGTTGACCAAGGAGGAAGTGGCCGCGCTGTTCCAGTTTCTGGACTCGGACATGCGGCTGTTGGCGCAATTGCTGTACGGCACCGGCATGCGGTTGATGGAGGGGCTGCGGCTGCGCATTAAGGATGTGGACTTTGACCGTCACGTCATCATCGTGCGCGAGGCCAAGGGCAATAAAGACCGGGTGGTGATGTTGCCGCGCACTTTGGCACCAGCGCTGCGCAAGCAATTGATACACGCGAGAAGCGTGTGGGAGCAAGACCGACAGGCGCAGCGCGGCGGAGTGCAAACACCGTATGCGCTGGAGCAAAAGTATCCCCAAGTCGGTCGTACATGGGGTTGGTTTTGGCTGTTTCCATCGCCCACGTTTTCCATCGATTCGATTTCGGGTGCCGAACGTCGTCATCACTTGTTTGAAGAACGGCTACAACGGGCTGTCAAGAAGGCCGTAGCCCAATCGGGCATTTGCAAGCCGGTTTCTGTTCACACCCTGCGCCACAGCTTTGCCACCCACTTGCTGCAATCTGGCACCGATATCCGCACGGTACAGGAGCTTCTCGGCCACAGCGATGTGTCTACCACCATGATCTACACGCATGTGCTGAAGGTGGCTGCGGGCGGCGCTGTAAGCCCGCTGGACGCCCTGGGTTTGGGAGCATGACAGACCGCTTTGCGGGTGATCCGGTGCGCGGCAAAACACACCCCATTGCCATGCACAATCATGACCAAGGAGAACCACCCCTACTATGACGACGCTTATCCATCTCAACGCGGGCGCGCTGCGCTGCGATCTTTCCCCTGAACTGGGCGGCAGCTTGGTGGGCCTGTGGCTGGGCGACACGCCTGTGCTTCGTGCCGCGCCGCACGCCACCAGCGCCCGCGATTCCAGCAGCTACCCGCTGGTGCCGTTTTCTAACCGAATTGGGGAGGCTTGTCTGCAGTGGCAAGGCACGAGTCACCCGCTGGTCAAAAACTTTGAGCCTGAGCCGCACGCCATTCACGGCGTGGGTTGGCAGCGGCCTTGGCAAGTGCTGGAACAGGGCGCGGGTTTTGCCTTGATCTGCTTGGAGCACCGTGCCGAGGCGGCGTGGCCGTTTGACTTTGACGCATCCCAAGCCTTTCGCCTGAGCGAAGACACGCTGGAGATGACCATGAGCATCACCAACCAATCCAGCATACCCGCTCCGGTGGGCTTGGGTTGGCACCCTTTCTTTGTCAAACGCCCGCACAGTCATGTGACGTTTGAGGCAACGGGCCGCTGGGAGATGGGCGACGACAAGCTGCCCACGCACCGCCTGCCCGCCACCGGGCTGGACACCGATTGCGCCGCCTTGAAGGTGGACCACTGTTTTGACGGTTGGCCGGGCGTGCTGCACTTGCGCGACGAGGCGCTGGCCATTCGCGTGAGCGCCAACCTGAGCCGACTGGTGGTGTACACCCATGCACAGTTACCCAGGATTGCCATTGAGCCGGTGAGCCATATCAACAACGCCCTCAACCTGCTGGCAGCGGGTCAGGCCAGCGCCGAAGCCCTCGGCGTTCATATTCTTCAACCCGGCGAATCCTTCAGCGCCGAGATGAGCATTCACATTGAGAAAGCCGCATGAGTACGAACAACACGCCCTGGAAAGCCGTCACCACCACGCCCAATGAATTGGGCGAGTCCCCGTTTTGGCACCCGCAAGAGCAGATGCTTTACTGGCTGGACATTCCCGGCAAGCAACTGTTGCGTACCGACACCGTGGGCGGCCCCGTGGACACCTGGGACATGCCCGAAGAACCCGGCTGCATGGCACCGGCTGCCGGTGGCGGCTGGGTGATGGCGCTGCGCCACGGCATTTTTCGTGCGCGGCAGTGGGGCGGCAACTTGGAGCGCATTGCCACGCTGGACTACGACACCACGCAGATGCGCGCCAATGACGGCAAGTGCGATGCCTTGGGCCGCTTTTGGGTGGGCACCATTGACGAGCCCAAAAAATCGATGAACGCCGCCCTTTACATGGTGGATTGCCGTGATGGCCGCACGCCGGTGATTGAACAAAAAGCCGGTGATGCCCTCACCGCCAATGGCTTGGCTTGGAGCCCCGATGGCCACACGCTGTACTGGTCCGACACGCCCCGCCACGTGGTGCACGCTTGGGACTTTGACCCCACCAGCGCGGCCATGACCGCACACCGGTATTTTGCGCAGTTGCCCGGCAAACCCGAGGGCTGGCAGTTTGAGCCCAGCGCGGCCAATGGCGGCTACCCAGGCCGCCCGGACGGCGCTGCAGTGGACGTACAAGGCAACTACTATGCGGCCATGTTTGAGGGACGGCGCGTGTGCAAGTTCTCGCCTGACGGTCGTTTGTTGGCCGAGATCGAGACCCCCGCCCAATGCCCCACCATGCCCTGCTTTGGCGGCGAAGACTTGAAAACCCTCTTTATCACCACCGCCCGCCATGGCCGCAGCGCGGCTGAGCTGGCGGCGCTGCCCTTGTCAGGTTGCGTGTTTTCCATGCCGGTGGACGTGGCGGGGTTGCCAGTGAACCTGTTCGTTGACTAAATTTTCTGCACGGACGGGTTTCAAAAAATTCACGCCACCCTTTGCGGTGGCGCTTTACCATTCAAGCCCCTTTCGCGCACCAACCCAGGCCCTTGCCCCATGGACTTATCGCTTCGCCATCTAACTGACCGCATCCTCGCCGCCGCCGCTGACGGCAGCCCACTTCGCATTCGGGGCGGCGGCAGCAAAGACTTTTATGGCCAAACCCTGCAAGGCGAGGTGCTGGACCTGCGCCCCCACACCGGCATCACCAGCTACGAGCCCACCGAACTGGTGGTCACCGTGCGGGCCGGTACACCGCTGGCTGAGCTGGAAGAGGCCTTGGCCAAACGGGGCCAGTGCTTGGCCTTTGAGCCGCCCCGCTTTGCCGGAGGCGGCGTGCCCACCTGTGGCGGCATGGTGGCAGCGGGCTTGAGCGGCCCGGCGCGGGCCAGTGTGGGCGCGGTGCGCGACTTTGTTCTGGGCGTGAGCCTGATCAACGGGCGCGGTGAGGCGCTCACGTTTGGCGGCCAGGTCATGAAAAACGTTGCCGGTTACGACGTGTCGCGCCTGATGGTGGGCGCCTTGGGCACGCTGGGTGTGCTGACCGAGATTTCGCTCAAGGTGCTGCCCGTGGCACCGGCCGAGGCCACGCTCATGTGCGCGGGGCTTGATCAGCAACAAGCGCTGGACCTGCTCAACCGCTGGGGCGGCCAGCCGCTGCCCTTGAGTGCGAGCTGCTGGATGCGCGATGACACCGCCAGCCCCGTGCGCGACTTTTTGTTTGTGCGCCTGCGCGGCGCCATTGCCGCTGTGCAAGCAGCAGGGCCACGCTTGATTGCCGACATGCAAGCGCTGGGTGGTGAGGTGCGGGTGATGGACAACTTTGATGCCGGTGCCGACTGGACCGCTTGCCGTGACCAGACCTTGCCGTTCTTCAACTGCCCCGACCCGGAGCTGGGCCTGTGGCGCTTGTCGCTGCCCCAAACGGCCCCCGCCTTGGCGCTGCCTTATGCCCAGTTTGTCGAGTGGCATGGTG
>JBAQDW010000148.1:0-7201 GCA_049286445.1 Rhodoferax sp.
GTCAAGTCGGGAAGCAGCACGGGCAGCGTTGCGCTTATCGGCCTCGGCGCGGGCCTTGTTAGCTTGTTTGCGGGTCTTGGCTCTGGCGTCCTTGACGTTGCGGCAAAACTCCAATGCACCAGCATCAAAGGCGTGGCGAATGGTGGCGCGGTTGAGGTAGTAGGTTTTCACCACAGCCACCCGGCCATCATTGCAACCAACGTCAATATCAACCCGGTCGATTTGCCAGCCGTATGACGTGCCCAAATAGTCAACCACGGCGGCCAGCCGCGTAGTGCTCGCACTGTAAACGGCGTCCAAGCCTGTCAGGTTTTCGCCACCGATAAGGCGGGCCAGAACTTCAGCGGTCACCGTGTTGTGACGTGTGGGGAATGCCCCTATGTGGGCGCTCATGGAAACACTCCCATGGCAGCCAGCAGGCCAACGAGCCCAAATGCCCATGCAAGCGCAAACAAACGAGTGTCTGTAAGAACCAGCAGCGTGCACAATGCTATAAAATCAGTAGTGCGTTTAGTGAGAGTCTTGGCGGGTTGGTCGTGTGCAGCGTCCAGCCCGTTGCCTTTTTTGGCGGCCATTATTCGGCAACCTTCGGCAGGTTCTTCAAGCCCACTTCAATCACATTCACCAATGCCACAGCAAAGCCAGCGGCAGCGCGGTCGTGGTGTTGGAGTGTTCCCAAGTCGAGAATGGCAGACTGGATAAGCGCAACGCGCAGGGCTTGGCTATCAGCGGCCAGCAAGTCATTCAGCAGGCTATTTGCCAGGGTGTTGCCCGCCTGTTCAGAGCAATCAGCGGCGGTCAATTCGCACTCACTCAAAGCAATCAGGCGCTCGCCCAATTCGCGCAAACCCAATCGACCAATCGGCACAGAAACCGATTCATCGACATCGTTCGTCACGGTCAACATACTATGGGCAATATTGATTTCGTGGCCGTCTGGGTGTTTGTAAATGTTGTTCATACAGCGACACCCAGCAACTTCTTTGCGCCAGCAGTAGGCCATGCCAATTTGCCACAGACTCGCAGCGGTCGCAGCCCATCGGGAAACGTCTCGTAGCAGGCTTTAACGCGCCATGTTTGCGCGGCCATGTTGCTGTAATAGGCCAGTTCAGCGGTCGTCAGGTTGGGTTTATTTACAAGCTCCAGCGGTGTGAAGCGTTGTCCGGTTTGTGTCTGCATGGTTCACCTTTAAAACGCGTTGATTCGCGTTCGGGGTGAACTTTCAAATTGGGGTATGTACCCCCGTCAAACCGGGTAAGTTCCCCGTTTCGCCTTCATTGGTGAACGGGGTAAAACTTGGGGTAACTTTCGGGTAACTCAGTTAACGCGCTTACCGTCTTGCACCAGTTGCGAAAACAAAGAGCCACCTCCTTTAGCTTTTTCCTTTTCCTTCTTTGCTTTTTCGATTTCCTTACCAATGAATGAACGGTCAGCCTTTGGGTTTGTCAGTAGCTCACGCTTATAAACTCGCGCCACGGCTCCACGCTCACCCTTGCCATACAAGTCAAGCCACCGGGCGCGGCGTTGCTCTGTTGTCTCGGCCACCACGGGCACAGGCGTTGCGGTGCCTGTTGCTGGCGCGGTAACAATCGGCAACTTGGAACCAAACTCCAACGGCAGCAGTTCACCGGCTTTTATTGCGGCGGCGAATGTCTTGCGCCACTGTGAATGTGCGTCAGCTTGCACCAGCCATGCGGGGGACTCTGTCAGGTAGTCGTCGAATTCTTCCTGTTCAATGCCCATGCCTGCAACCATGCGGGCCTGTAACGCTGGGTCATTCTTCACAATTAATAGGGCTTGGGCGTGCGTCAAGTTTGTGGCGTGTCTCTCAATGGCGCATAGCAGCGTTTCGATATGCACGAACTCATAGCCATCTATCGGCGGTGTTGTTCGCAGGTGCAGGCGCTTGGACTTGGCCCAGTCCAGCAGGTCATGAACGTGCAATATGTGGGTTCCAAACTCTCGGGCGGCTAACCCGGCTTCAAAGCATGTTGTCATTGTCAGCACTCCCTTGGTGCAGCCCTGTTTAAGAAGCTCCAGCAGGCAGGCAGGGAAAACCTACTTTTCAACCCGGTTTCGAAGCGGGTCTAGCTGGGGCAAAAACTGTTTTAGGTGGTCATTGTGCTGGCGCTGTTCAACATCGCTTTACGGTCGATATTCATGGCGTCTTGCTTGCGTTGGTAGCACTTGGTCCAGTCCCCCGCGTCGCCATCAATGCGGGCAGCAGGTGGGCGCATTAGAACGGCTTCGCTCTCGTTGCGGTCATTTGTGAATAGGGCAATGTCTCGCTTGGGAATGTCAGCAGTCAGCACCAGCGGCGAACCGTTATCGCCAGCAAAGCGCATAGCGAACCAGCAGGCTAAATCCCGGTCGGTTGTCCATGAGTAACGTGCTCGGGTCGCTTCAAACGTCAAGGCAGAACTACCCCTCCAAACCGTCACCACCTCCGGCAATTCGGCAGGCAACGGGAACGCTGCATAACGGAACATATAGGCCAGCGTCCGGCGGGTTTTTGCGGCTTCAATCACGTAACGATGGTCATGGTCCCAAGTCATACCCAAATAGACTCTGAACGCTTCTACTGGCACTCTACATCGCCACATAGCCACGGCCACAGCACCACGCTTGTGATTTTCCAAAGCGCAACCCAAGCGGAACGCGGCATCGGTATCACCGTCAAAAGCGGCGCGGGCGTGCTTCAATTCATGCGGATAGGTGTGCTTTTCAAACCAGTCAATCGCCAATGCTTTTTGAAAGCTCTCGTAACTCATACTGTTCCCCCGTTTATCATTCGCAGTTTGCCCGGCTCTGCTTTGTCATCAAATACTATCCCGGCCTGTCGGTGAAGGTGTCCGACTTTTCGCCAGCGGTAATTAGGCGCGGGCTAGGCTGGGGCAAAAACTGTTTTATGCGGTCGCTGGCGCGGCCATCGGCTTGATGCGTGCACGGTCTTTTGCGGTCTGGCCTGCCACCCATAAATCACGCTGGGTTTGCAGCGCCAGCCAGTAACCGGGTGTTGTTCCTAGGGCTTCGGACAACCTCAAGTCCATATCCGCACTCACTGCGGCATGGCAGTGCAGCACCCGCGACAACATCACGCGGCTGATACCGATATGCGCAGCAAAGGCGGTCACGCTCACGCTTAAATCATCAAGCCAGCCGGTCAGCAGTTCGCCAGGGTGGGCGGGGTTGTGCATTTTCATGGTGCCTCTATCAGTGGTAATCCAAGTAATCCAGCAGCTCAACGTCCAGCCCAGCAAATCGGAAGGTCAGTCTCCAATTTGCTTGAACTGTTACCGCATGAAACCCGGCCCGGTCGCCAGTTAGGCCATGCACGCGCCACGATGAGCGCATCAGGTCTTGCGGCCCACTGGCGACACTCAGGGCGGTCAGCAACTCACGCAGGCGCTTCGCGTGAATCGGCTGTATGCCTGCCATGCCGCCAGTGCGGTAAAAGGCTTCAAGCCCTTTGTGCCTGAACGTGAGAATCATAAACTGTTAAGCGTTGATTTACAACTTAGCCATTCACCACGCGCAAAGCACCGGGCGCGGCATTGGCATCGAACGTCACCCCGGCCTGCTCCAAAATCCACGCCTCAATCTTTTCATGGTGAACGCGCAGCAGGTCAAGCGGGCGCACGGTGTAATGCTTTTCAGCGGTTGCGCTCGCCTTATGGCCCATCAGTTGCGCCACCACGCCCACCGGCACCTCTAGCCACTCTGTCAGACTCTTGAATGAACGGCGCAGCCCGTGAATGGTCAGGTCATCAATACCGGCCACCACGCACGCATCGTTATGCGGGTTGCGGGGAATGACCAAGGTTCCACCGGCAGATACTGTGCTGGAAAAAACAAACTCATTGCGGCGCGGCAAAGTTGCCAGCAGGTGCGCGACATACGGCGTGAAGGGAATCACGCGGGTTCCCTCCACCTTGTCTCGAATGGTCAGGCCACGCCATTTTGTATTTATGTCATCCCAGCGCAGCCCCAGCACCTCCCCGGCCCTCGCACCAGTCAGCAGCAGGATTTGCAGATAAGCAGCAATCACCGGGTTTTGTAGCTGGCGCACGGCATCAAACCATGCGGGCAATTGTTCCTTCAGTAAGGCGTCTTGCTTGACGCTTGGTTTGCCCAATGCCTCGCGGGTCTTTTTGGTTTTGGCTGGGTTGCGTTCAGTCACCAGCGCGGCATATTCGGATTGTTCAGCGCACCAGCCTAGAAACGCCTTAAGGCAGCGCCATGCAAGCCGGGCAGCAGACGGGCGGGTCTTTGCTTCGTTGTCGGCCCATACCTCGATGACTGGTGGGGTCAGGTCACGCAGTGGCATTGCCATCAATGCGTGCAGTATTCCCGGCGCGGTCACGCCACGGCCACGGGTTCCCCTCATAGTCTTGATTCCACCGGGGTTCACCATCAAAACGTGTTCGGTGTAGTGGCGCTCGCCCCATTTAGATTTGCGGGCCCCAAGGTACACAGCCCAAACTTCGCCCACGGTCACGGCTTCCACCTTGTCGGCTTCCACTTGGGCAGCGGTCGCAGCAATGGCGGCGGCTTTGTCGGCCTCTTGCTGGCGCTCCCCTTCCCGTGGGTCAATCCCTTGCTCAGTCAATCCGCGCAGGCGGTGGGCTTCGGCTTTTGCTGTATCAATCGAAACGGCAGGCCAGCCACCCAGCGCACGGGTAAACAACTTGCCACTTATGCGGGTTTCAAACTGCCACGCCTTGCCCCCGGCCTTGGTCACACGCAGGCGCAAACCCTTCTTGTCAGCATCACGCACCAGAACGAACGGCAGGGTATCAGGGCAGGCGGAACGCTCCAGCAAGCCATGCGTCAGGTCGTGGGCGGTGGTGTAGTCAATCGGTGCGGTTTTGCTTGGGCGTGCCATGTTGAGAACCTTTTGATTTACAGACTTTTTACAGACTGAATTTCCATTTACAGACTATTTACAGACTGAAATGCACTATTTTGGTGAATATAAATCAACGTGAAAGCTGTTCACTTGTCCAGTGGTATCTATCTAAGTTGTTGATTTGTATTGATTCTACTACTCGAATCAACATGGCGGAATGAATTTGTGGCCTGACTCGAAATCAGGCGTACCGCAAGGTACCGTGGGTTCGAATCCCACCTTCTCCTCCATGACCAATGAAAAAAGCCTCCAAGTAGCGATAATTGGAGGCTTTTTTCATTGGTAAACCATGGGCTGACAGTGCAACGAGCGACAGAGGCCGCTATTGACTGGCAAACCAAGTGGTGCAATCAGTCGGGGTAAACGAGATTTTGAAGGGCGTTATATCCGCGTATCTAAAAAGTCAATGGCCCCCATGCAAGGTGGCATGAATGCGCCGAATGGTGCGCCACACCCCCCACAGCACCACTGGCACCAGCGCGCCCGCTGCCATTTCCGGGTTGACCGGCACGCCCGCCGCTTTCAAGGCCTTGCCCGCGTACAGGAGCAAGCTGATAACGTAGTACGAAATCGCCGCAATCGAGAGCCCCTCGACCGTGGACTGCAAGCGCAACTGCATGTCTTGGCCGCGTGTCAGCTTTTCCAGCAGCTGCTGGTTTTGCACCTCGGTGGCAATGTCCACCCGCGTGCGCAACAGCGCACTGGTGCGCGCCACCCGCTCCGACAGCGAGTTAAGACGCTGGGCCGTGGCCGCCACGGTGGCCATGGCCGGGGAGAGTCGGCGCTGCATGAACTCGCCCAAGGTCTGGGTGCCGGGGATAGGGCGTTCACGCAACTCCTGGTGGCGCTGCCCCACTAGCGTGTCATAGGCCTGCGTGGCGGCGAAACGAAAGCTGTGCTCAGCCATGGCCCGCTCCACGCCCGCGGCCAGTGAGATCAGCGTGTCCAGCAACTCTTGGTCCAATGCCGACTTGTTCTCCAGCCGCGCGGTAATCAGGGCCAGCGACGCCTCTGACGCGGACAGCAAGCCGCCCAAATCTTTGGCCACCGGCAGCCCGCGCAACGCCATCAGCCGGTACGTTTCCAGCTCTAGCAGCCGCTTGGCTATGCGCCCCGCACGGGATGGGCTGGTGGTGGGTGGGGCGATGACCAAAAGGCGCTCAAACCCATCCGCTAGCAAGCGAAAGTCGGTCACCGCCACCGAATGCCCCGTGGTTTTGCTGGCGTCATTGCCCAATTGCGACGCCATCAACGTGCTGGGGCCAAACCACGTTTGCGCCTGTGCAACCAACGCCGCCAAATCCGTGAGCGCACCATGCACCATGACCAGTTGTACTGCCACCACCGTGCGCCCGGGCAGGTTGCGCAGCCAATCGGGGTTCACCGGCAGGGCGTGAAGCAAATCCGGCATCGCTGCCCCCAGCCCCGCGCCAGTGGGTAGTTCTTGAAGAATTGAGTAACGGGTGAACTCCGTGTGCCGCTCCCACTTCACGCTAAAGCCGTCCAAGCGCAGGCGCAAGAAGCTGCTCTGCAAACTCTCCAGCGGCAAGTCGGCCTGACCCGGCAGGCTGCGCAAATGCGCCCACTCCTGCTCGCGCGTCACCCCGGCATTGAGCACCGCCACATAAGTCACCAACGCCGGCAGCTGCACCCGGGCCGAAGGCCGCGCGTGCAGCTCGTTGTGCAGCGTGGCGCGCAGCGGGTCATCCGGCGGCAAGACCGACTGGCCGTGGGTTAACGAGGGTTGAAGTGATGCGTCGCAAGAGGGGAGGGCGGTCATGCCCCCCATTTTGCAGGCGATTGCCCTACAGCCCCCGCATTCTTCTGCCCCGATCTCTCAAACTGGTGGCTCACCCTCGCGGTGGCGCAAGCGCCAGCAGTCCCACCAGCGCAGTCTAGAAATGAGGCCAAGCCCAAGTCCATCACTGCATTCCACTCCCCTCAATCACCTGAAAACACTATTAATTCAATAGCTTCTTGCGCAATCACTACAAGGGCTAGAGCCCGATTTTGCATATAAAACTCAACACGCAGAACGGCCATGGTTTGCCGGTCGGTTTAGCCGCAGGCGTAACCCGATAAGCTACTCCCCTCAAGCAAAAATAATCCTCAGGCAACAGGGAGCCACCAATTGACACCGCAAGAATTCATCACCCGCTGGAGCGACAACCGCCTCAACGAAAAAGCCGGCGCCCAAGCCCACTTTGACGACCTGTGCGACCTGCTCGGCGTCGACAAACCGCGCGACCCCGCCAACTACTGCTTTGAACGCGGTGCCAAAAAAGCCGGTGG
>JBAQDW010000149.1:0-11714 GCA_049286445.1 Rhodoferax sp.
ATTACAGAAACAGATGTGGTGCTGCGCGAAATTGTGCAAGATGCCGTGGGTGAGTGGATTGAACGCCCCGCGGCATTGCAACTGCAAGAAAGGTCAAAATGAACAAGCACAGCAATGGAGCGAAGATGCACTTGTGGCAACGGATGGTGTGGGTTTTGCCAATCTTATTGGCAGCGGCTTCGGTTCGCGCCCAAGTCGCCATTGAGTCGGTTTCTGGCTCTGTTCAAAGTGGGGTTGAAGTCATCCGGGTCAATCTGACTCAACCATTAACCGTCGCTCCTGCGGGGTTTTCAATCCAGTCGCCCGCCAGAATTGCGCTTGATTTCCCGGGTGTGACCAGCGCCATGGGCCGATCCACCGTCGATGTTAACCAAGGTAACCTGAAGTCGGTGAGCGTGGTTGAGGCCGGTGACCGCACCCGAGTCGTTGTCAACCTTAAACAAGCCACCACTTACAAAACTCAGCTACAGGGTAAGTCATTGCTCATTGTGCTGGATTCATCCGGTAACACCAGCCCTGTAGCGGGTGTCGCACCGGTTTTTTCAGCTGATGGCAATCGGGACACATTGCCGATTAAGGACCTTGATTTCCGTCGAGGTGAGGAAGGATCAGGCCGGGTTGTGGTTGGCCTGCCTAACAGCCAGGTCGGTGTTGATATACGCCAGCAAGGTCAAACTCTGGTTGTCGAATTCATGAAATCTTCTCTGCCAGAAGGCTTGCGCCGCAAGCTGGATGTGAACGATTTCGGTACTCCGGTTCAGACAGTTACCTCATACCAGGTGGGTGACCGTGTGAGGATGGTCATCGAACCGAAGGGCCCTTGGACGCACAGCGCCTATCAGAGTGACGACCAATTCGTGATTGAAGTCAAGCCCATCAAAGTGGACCCAAGCAAGTTGACTCAGGGCCCTGGTTACAGCGGACAAAAACTATCGCTGAATTTTCAGAGTATCGAAGTCAGGTCATTGCTGCAAGTGATTGCTGACTTTACAAATTTCAACGTCATTACCTCAGACTCAGTGACCGGTACGGTGACCTTGCGCTTACAAGACGTGCCGTGGGATCAGGCACTTGACATTATTTTGCAATCCAAAGGCTTGGGCATGCGCAAGACCGATAACGTCATTTGGATCGCGCCCAAAGACGAGATCATCGCCAAGGAAAAGCTGGAATTGGAATCTCAGGCAGCCGTTCTCAATCTTGAACCACTTCGCACCCAATCATTCCAGATGAACTATGCGAAAGCTGCCGACATGGCCGTGCAATTGACGGGCGCGGGAGGCGGTGAGAAGAGCTCAGGTCGAACTCTGAGTCCGCGCGGCAGCGCAACGGCAGATGTGCGGACGAATCAGCTTTTTGTGACTGATGTGCCGTCTCGTCTACAACAGGTACAGCAAGTCATCTTGAAGCTCGACATTCCAGTCCGCCAGGTGTTGATCGAAGCTCGCATCGTTGAAGCATCAGACACATTTGGCCGGTCGCTTGGCGTGAGACTGGGTGGCACCGATTTGCGGGCACAAAGAGGGGGAGATGGGGGCTACCAAGTGTCTGGCGACAACCGAGTGGCATTTGGTATGAGCTATGGAGATGCTGTGGCGTCTAGCGGTGCAGGGGGCGAGGTAAATACACTTGGTAATTTTGTTAACTTTCCGGCTGCAGGTCTTGCCAATGCGAGTGGCGATCCTGCAACCTTCGCAGTGTCATTGTTCAGTGCCGCAGCCAATCGTTTTCTTAACTTAGAAATATCTGCATTGGAAGCAGACGGCAAGGGCAAGGTTGTTTCCAGTCCGCGCGTCGTTACTGCCGATCAAAAAGAGGCCATCATTGAGCAAGGTCGTGAAGTCTCCATTCCATCAACTTTTGACAACAAGCCTCAGATTGATAAGGTGAAAGGGGTTCTTTCTTTAAAAGTGACCCCAAGAATTACCCCAGAAGGTGGAATTATTTTGGCAGTTGAGATAACCAAGAACACCATCATTAGCAGGAGTCCTGTAGAGATAAGTGTTAAGTCAGTCAAAACTGAAATACTTGTCGAAAACGGGGGAACAGTTGTGATTGGTGGTATTTTCGAACTCACTGAAACTGACAGTGAAACCAAAGTCCCATTCCTTGGTGACTTGCCAGGTGTTGGTAATCTTTTTAAAACCAAATCACGTAGTTTGGACAAGCAGGAAATGCTCGTATTTATCACCCCCAAAGTCGTCGCCGACCGCGGCACAGCCCGTTAATATTTATTACTAAAAAATGATTCACAGGAAGATGAGTATGCGTTTATTGAAATATGCAGTTGGCTTAGTGTTTGTCGCTGGTGTGACGGCTTGTGGTGGTGGCGGTGGGAGTGCGGGGACACCGTCAGGGGGGACACCCGGAGTTATTGTTAGTGCATATCCGACTCTTAGTGGTGTGCTTCAGGACGCCGCCGGCTCGGCAACCTCGTCCGTTAGTGCTTCTGGCTACACTGTGATGAAAGTCACGCTCACCGATCCAAGCGGGAAAGGCATTCCTGATCAGGTCGTTAGTGCAACTGGGGATCCGACAAAAGTTGTCTTTCCTGAAGGCACTGGTGGTTTAACCAATGCCGCCGGTGTGGCAACGATCAAAGTGGGCCGGGCTTCGTTGTTTGCTACAGGGGCGGATAACTTGACAGTCACTTATAGTTACAAGGCAGGTTCGTTTGCCAAATATCCGGATGGGTCGATTCCTCCTTCGGCTGATAAAGTATTGACACGTTCTGTAGGTTATCAATTTTCGGCTTCTAATATTACGCTGACCAGTCTTGATATTGGTACACCTACGCTGGCGGCCTACGGTACACGGCAGGTTTCTGTTCAAGCCAATATCAATGGTGTTGCGACAAGTTCCACACCGATTCAGGTTAGTTTTAGTGCGAACTGCGGGGTAGTGACTCCCGCCACGGCATCTACAAATAGCCAAGGTATTGTGCAGGTAAGCTATTCTGCTATCAATTCGGATGTGCCTAATGACCAAGGCTGCAGTGGCTCTACCGTCTCAATCGTAGCGAGCACCACTGGTGCAACGCCGGTCAGTGGGAATCTTAGTATTGACTTGGCGCCCGCCACTAATTTGCTTTTTGTTGATGCAAAACCGACTACCATTTTCTTGGCTGGTTCTGGAGGTGCGACACAGTCCGTTGTGAAATTTAGGCTCGTCAATGCATCAAACTCTGCGCTGCAGGGTCAAAACGTTCTTCTGGAGTTGAAAGATTTTTCTGGTGGTATTCCGAAAACGACCTTTGGAACCATTGGTAACGTGAGTGCCATTACACAACCTACTAACACCAGCGGTGAAGTTTCCATTCCTGTGTTTTCAGGAACCGTACCGACTAATGTGATAGTGAAGGCGTCCTTAGCTTCTAATCCAAAGGTCACAACGACATCTGCTGTGCTTGCCATTGCATCCGGACGAGCTGTTCAATCGCGGGTGAGTCTTGCAGTTAAAGATTTTGCTATCGAAGGAGGGAGTCTTGATGGTGTGACCACTCAAGTGACAATGTCTTTGGCGGATCGCCAAGGTAACCCCGTGCCTGATGGAACTGCGATCAACTTCGTAACAGAAGGGGGTGTCATGATTCCACCGGTATGTATTACTGGCACGACACCAGGTGACTCACGGTGTACGGTCACGATTCGATCACAGAATCCTCGGCCAAGTAATGGTTTGGTTTCGATCTTGGCATATGCCGCAGGCGAAGAAGACTTTACGGATCTGAACTTTGACAATGTCTACAGTCCCGAGGAACCGTTTACCGATCTTGGTAACGCATTCAGGCAAGATGCTGCTTTGGTAGGTGGAAAGGCCGGTTCTTATGCAGTGACCGGTCCTTATTATGTTGAGGGCTACTTTTCGGTTCCACGTGCGGGTTCCGTGACTTGTCCCAAGGATGAAGGACAACCTAGTTTTCTTGGCAGACCAAATTCTTGTGATGGTGCTTGGGGTGCAGCCGATGTTCGTCAACAATTGGTTATTGCTTTTTCAACATCTGAGGCACGCATCATTAATCCAGTTTGGACGCAGGCAGTCAATGCCTCTTACCTGGGTGCCCAAGATAATTTGAATAATGTGGCGAATACCTTGGTGGTCACTATTCAGGATCTGAATGGAAATAGTATGCCTGGGGGAAGTGCGATTGCAGCCAAAGCCATCGACAAAACACCTAATGACCCAATACTAAAGCCCGACCCAGGTGCTACAGCTGCGAAAGTGGGATTGGCTTGTACGGTAGATGGGAACTCAATCTCTGTCATCCCCAACACCTTAGTACCTGTGGGCTTACAAATCAATTTGAAGGACTGTGTAAAAGGCGATCAAATCCAAGTGACGGTGACCAGTCCGAGCGGGCTTGTAACGCCTGAGTTCTTCACTGTTCCATGAGTTTGTAGTTCAAAATTTGATCTCTCTCATCGGCCTCCCCGGCTCTGGCAAATCTACCGTCGGGCGACAGATCGCTCGGCGGTTGCAGCTTCCGTTCTTTGACTCTGACCACGTGATTGAGCAGCGAATCGGCTGCTCAATTCGTGTGTATTTTGAGCGAGAAGGGGAGGACGCCTTTCGTGATGTCGAGGCGAGTGTGATTGACGAGTTGACGCTTAAAGGGCCAGGCGTTTTGTCAACCGGTGGTGGTGCTGTGCTGCGCACGGCCAACCGCCAAAACCTGCAGGCACGCGGGCAGGTGATTTACCTGAATTCTTCTCCTGAAGAGCTTTTCAGGCGTTTGCGTCACGACAAAAGCCGACCTTTGCTGCAGGTGGCTGATCCACTGGGGCGGTTGCGGGACTTGCACACAGCACGCGATCCTTTGTACCGGGAGACTGCGCACTTCATTATTGACACAGGCCGCCCTTCGGTGGCGACCTTGGTCAATATGATCGTGATGCAGCTCGAATTAGCGGGCGTTTTACCAAGCGCTTGACATGGCTGGGTCGTATTTGCTTGGCATGGGGCGCAGAATCAGTGGGATTCTGCCTCTAAACTCTGAGGCATGAACGCCCCTGACCTCCAAACCGTCTCCATCGCGCTGCAAGAGCGCAGTTACCACATCGCCATTCGAGGCTCCCTGTTTGACAACCCGCTGAGCTACGCGGAGTTGCCAGCGGCGTCCAGTGCGTTGATTGTGACCAACACCACCGTTGGCCCTTTGTATGCCGAGCGTTTGCAAAAGGCATTGCACGGCAAGTACGCTCACATTCACACCGTGGTGTTGCCCGATGGTGAAGCCTACAAAACCTGGGACAGTTTGAATCTCATTTTTGATGCTTTGCTGGCCAAGGCCTGTGACCGAAAGACGGTGCTTTTCGCTTTGGGTGGTGGCGTTGTGGGCGACATGACGGGTTTTGCCGCTGCCAGCTACATGCGGGGCGTGCCCTTTGTGCAGGTGCCCACGACTTTGCTGGCGCAGGTGGATTCCAGCGTGGGGGGAAAGACGGCGATCAATCATCCTTTGGGAAAGAACATGATTGGGGCGTTTTATCAGCCGCTCAAAGTCGTGTGTGATCTGGATACGCTTAAAACGTTGCCGCAACGCGAACTCAGCGCGGGCCTGGCCGAGGTCATCAAGTACGGACCGATTGCCGACATGGTCTTTTTTGATTGGATTGAAGACCATATGGCAGCGCTCGTGGCGCGTGACCCCGTGGCGCTGGCACATGCTGTCAAGCGCAGTTGCGAGATCAAAGCCTGGGTGGTGGGGCAAGACGAACGCGAGGCGGGCCTGCGGGCTATTCTTAACTTTGGCCATACTTTTGGTCATGCCATTGAAGCGGGATTGGGCTACGGTGAGTGGCTGCATGGCGAAGGCGTGGGGGCGGGCATGGTGATGGCTGCACACCTGTCACACCGCTTGGGGTTGATTGATCTGGCGCTGGTAGAGCGACTCACTGCCTTGATTCAACACGCCGGATTGCCCGTGAAAGGGCCGGTGCTCTCGCCTGACGACAACGCAGGCCGCTATCTTGAATTGATGCGGGTTGATAAAAAGGCAGAAGGCGGAGAGATCAAGTTTGTTGTTATTGATGGCCCGGCAAGCGCCAGTGTGCGGTCTGCACCCGATGCCATGGTGCGTGAGGTGATCAACGCCTGTTGTGTTTGATTTATCAAAAATGATAGCTGCTCGCGCACACTGCAATTGGGCTAGAGCCCTATTTTCCATAAATTCATGACACTTGCTCCTTACGCTTGTCACCCCGATCAATCGCGTGGCCGCCGCTTTTCACAAGCCCCTGCTCCTACACGGACGGAGTACCAGCGCGACCGGGACCGCATCGTGCACAGTTCGGCGTTTCGACGACTGGTGTACAAAACCCAAGTGTTTCTGAATCATGAAGGCGACTTGTTTCGCACGCGACTCACGCACTCGCTGGAAGTGGCCCAGTTAGGCCGCTCAATTGCCCGAACCTTGCGACTGAATGAAGACTTGGTGGAGGCCATTGCGCTGGCCCACGATTTGGGCCACACCCCTTTCGGTCATGCGGGGCAAGATGCCCTGAACGACTGTATGCGTGCCTTTGGTGGTTTTGAGCACAATCTACAGAGTTTGCGAGTGGTTGATGAATTGGAGGCCCGCTACCCTGAGTTTGACGGTTTGAACCTGACGTTTGAGACGCGGGAGGGGATTTTGAAGCACTGCTCGCGACGCCACGCGCAAGCGATGGAGCAACTCGAGCCGATGGGCGTGGGCCACCGATTTTTGGCTCGGACGCAACCCAGCTTGGAAGCCCAGCTGTGCAACTTGGCGGACGAAATCGCTTACAACGCGCATGACATTGATGATGGGGTGCGCTCGGGGTTGATTACGCTAGAGCAGTTGCAGGAGGTGCCGTTGTTTGACCAATTTCGCCAACAAGTTTTGACTGAGTTTGCGTTTCTGAGTGACGTGGCGCAGGGTCGTCGGCTGCTCTATGAGTCGATCCGACGCATGCTCAGTACGCAAGTCTATGACGTGATTTCAGCCACTGAAGCGGCGATTGCACAGGAAAAACCGACCAGCGTGTCGGACGTTCGGTTGGCGCCGCCTTTGGTGCAATTCAATGCAACGATGAAACAACAGTCGCAGGTGTTAAAAGCTTTTTTGTTGTCGCAGCTGTACCGTCACCCCCAAGTGATGGACATGACGGGCCAGGCGCAAGAGGTGGTGCGCGAACTTTTTGCGCAGTACATGGCCGCACCGCATGAGATGGGTGCTGGCGTCTTGGCCCGCTCTGAAGCGGGCGTCAGCGACAGCGACAGCGACGCTTCGCGCGCC
Organism: Rhodoferax sp.; assembly: GCA_049286445.1. Lineage (GTDB taxonomy): Bacteria > Pseudomonadota > Gammaproteobacteria > Burkholderiales > Burkholderiaceae_C > Rhodoferax. The sequence goes on from JBAQDW010000149.1 coordinate 7,259, forward strand.
CGCCGCGTGGCGGATTACATTGCCGGCATGACCGACCGCTTTGCAGGGCGCGAGTACGAGCGCTTGACCGGGCAAGCTTGGCTCAGGTAAGCCTGAGTGCTTTTGCCCTCTTTTTTTGACCTCTCACACCTCTCAACTCTCGCTATGACTGCAGACTCATCTCACCCTTTGGCGCAGACCGCAGAGCAAGATACCCGCCGCTGGCTGGAGCGTGCTGTGATTGGCTTGAACCTGTGTCCTTTCGCGAAAAGTGTGCATGTCAAAGGCCAGGTGCATTACGCAATCAGTGCTGCACAGACGGCAGAGGGGTTGCTTGAACACCTGGTTGAGGAACTCAAGAATTTGGTCGCGCTGGAGGCCTCAGTGCGAGACACCACGCTCTTGATCGCGCCCCAGTGCCTGTCTGACTTTCTCGATTTCAATGATTTTTTAGAACTGGCGGACCGGGCGCTGGTGGATTTGGATTTGGATGGCGTGATTCAAATCGCCAGCCTGCATCCTGAGTACCAGTTTGCAGGGACGCGGGCCGATGACGTCACCAATTTCACCAACCGGTCCCCTTACCCCACGTTGCACCTGCTGCGTGAAGAGAGCATTGACCGTGCCGTGGCCGCGTTTCCCCACGCCGAGGCGATTTTTGAGGTGAACATGCAAACCTTGGAAAAGCTGGGTGTGCAAGGGTGGGCGGCGCTCCAGGTGGGGCCCTCGACTGGTGCAGCGGTCGTGGCATCATCGACAAATGAAACCTCAAAAAAATAAACGTGACCGCAATACGGCGGGCAAACCAGCGGGTCAAGCCACAACAGGCGAGGGGATTGCCCCAGAAATTCGCCCGGAGCAGTCCATTGAGCTACTGAAAGAACTGCACATCTTGACCCGCGAAGGCAAGCTGAACCAAGATTCCCGGCGCAAGCTTAAACAGGTCTATCACCTGTTCCAATTCATCGAAAAATTGCTGCGAGAGGTGCCTGGCAGCGAGGCAGGCGTCACGCTGGCCGACCATGGCGCAGGCAAGTCCTACCTTGGCTTCATCATCTACGACCTGTTCTTCAAGTCGTTGCGTAACGGTCATATTTACGGCATCGAAACGCGACCTGAGTTAGTGCAAAAATCGCGCGAATTGGCCAATCGGCTTGGGTTTGAGCGCATGTCTTTCCTCAATTTGACCGTGGCAGAGTCGGCAAAGTCGCCCGAGTTGCCTGCCCAAATTGACGTGGTGACGGCGCTTCATGCCTGCGACACGGCGACCGATGACGCCATTGCCTTCGGACTGCAGAAGAGGGCGCGTTTTATGGTGCTGGTGCCGTGCTGTCAGGCGGAAGTAGCGCGGGTGTTGAACCAGCACAAAGCCTTGTCGCTCACGCGCACGCCGTTGGCTGAGTTGTGGCGCCACCCCATGCACACGCGGGAAATGGGCAGTCAGATCACCAATGTGCTGCGTTGTCTGTTCCTGGAGGCTTGGGGGTATCAGGTCTCCGTCACCGAGCTGGTGGGCTGGGAGCACAGCATGAAGAATGAACTCATCATCGCCAAATACACGGGGCAGAAGAAACGTGCGGCGGCGCAGCGGTTGCGGGCATTGTTGGCCGAATTTGGTCTTGATGCGTTGCTGACCTCCCGCTTTGCCTTGCCCGCCGAATCCCCTGAAGCAGCCACACATTAGCGCTGAAAAAATAAGGGTCAGATCAGCGTTAAGATGCGATCCACTTACTTTGACTGCCCCCCATGGCCCGACTCCCTCGTCTCACCTTGCCCGGCTACCCTCACCATGTGATTCAGCGCGGCAACAATCGCCAGCCGATTTTTATCCGCCCGCAAGACCATCAAACCTATCTCGATCTATTGACCGAGTGTGCACGAACCTTCGAGGTTGAGGTGCACGCTTATGTGCTGATGAGCAACCACTTTCATCTGCTGCTCACCCCACGCACCGCAGAGGGTTTGCCTCGGATGATGCAGGCCGTGGGGCGACGTTATGTGCGTTATTTCAATGATTTGCATGGCCGCACAGGCACCTTGTGGGAGGGGCGCTACCGGTCCACAGTGATCGAGGCGGAGTCGTATCTGTTGGCTTGCATGGCCTACCTCGACCTCAACCCGGTTCGTGCGGGCGGGGTGACGCTCGCCGCTGATTACCCGTGGTCAAGTCACGCTCATTACACCGGCCAGCGCATTGACAAACTTATTACCCCGCACCCCTTGCTGTGGGCGTTGGGCAATACACCTTTTGCCCGTGAGGCTGCTTATGCCGAGTGGGTGCAGGCGGGCATTAGCGGTGTGCAGCAAATGGCACTGACTGATTCCGTGTTGAGCGGTTGGGCGTTGGGCGGTGCAGACTTCGTGGAGGCGTTGCAAAAAAAGACCTCTCGCCGCGTCACCAAATCCGCGCCGGGAAGACCCGTTTCCAACGAGGCGCAAAGGCAGTAAATTAACGCTTCAGAGGCGGTGCGGGTCAGCGTAGCCTGACCCGCCAGACCCTGCCGGCCAGTTATCGCCGGCAGCGGGTGACGCCTTCAGCTCATCCGTCCAACCAAAAATAAAAGATTTAAGTGGTGGCTGGAGTTGCGCTAAATATGCTCCTCGCCCTTGTTTTACATACTCTAGGTGCTATTAATTTTGATATGTCCCTAATTTTGAAACAAAGTTAATTTGCTTAAAAATATTAGTATCTGACCCCGTTTAAAAAACTGAAACGGATTGCTGCAGTGCAGTATGCTTTACGTATCTGTCACTTTTTAGGAGCGCGCCATGACAACGGCTGCCGAGATCAAGCATCTTCAGGACCACGGTTTGTACTCTTCTGCCAGCGAGCATGACGCTTGTGGCTTGGGCTTTGTGGCGCACATCAAGGGCAAAAAGTCCCACGACATTATTCAGGGCGCTCTGAAAATTCTAGAAAATCTGGACCACCGGGGCGCCGTCGGTGCTGACAAGCTCATGGGCGACGGTGCGGGCATTCTGATTCAATTGCCCGACGCTCTGTACCGCGAAGAAATGGCGGCGCAAGGTGTGACTTTGCCGCCACCGGGTGAGTACGGCGTAGGCATGATGTTTTTGCCCAAGGAAAGCGCTTCGCGTCTCGCCTGCGAGCAAGAGATGGCGCGGGCCATCAAGGCCGAAGGTCAGGTGTTGTTGGGTTGGCGCGATGTGCCGGTGAACCGCGACATGCCGATGTCGCCCACGGTGCGCAAAAAAGAGCCCATCATGCGCCAAGTGTTCATTGGCCGGGGCGCTGACGTGATCGTGCAAGACGCTTTGGAGCGCAAGTTGTATGTGATTCGCAAGACGTGCAGCGCCAACATTCAGCGCCTCAAGCTCAAGCACAGCAAAGAGTATTACCTGCCCAGCATGAGCAGCCGCACCGTGGTTTACAAGGGCCTTTTGTTGGCCAACCAGGTGGGCGTGTACTTCACGGACCTGCAAGACCCGAGGTGTGTTTCGGCGTTGGGGCTGGTGCATCAGCGCTTTTCTACCAATACGTTTCCCGAGTGGCCTCTGGCCCACCCCTACCGTTATGTGGCGCACAACGGCGAGATCAACACCATCAAAGGCAACTACAACTGGATGAAGGCGCGCGAGGGCGTGATGTCGTCACCCGTGTTGGGGGCAGACCTGCAAAAGCTGTACCCCATCAGCTTTGCCGACCAGTCCGACACTGCCACGTTTGATAACTGTCTGGAATTGCTGACGATGGCCGGCTACCCCATCAGCCAGGCCGTGATGATGATGATTCCCGAGCCGTGGGAGCAGCACACCACCATGGACCCGCGCCGCAAAGCGTTTTATGAATACCACGCCGCCATGCTGGAGCCGTGGGATGGCCCCGCCAGCATTGTGTTCACCGATGGCCGCCAAATTGGGGCCACGCTGGACCGCAATGGCTTGCGTCCTTCGCGCTACTGCATCACGGATGACGATCTGGTCATCATGGCCTCTGAGTCGGGTGTGCTCCCCGTGCCTGAAAACAAAATTGTGCGCAAGTGGCGCTTGCAGCCCGGCAAGATGTTCTTGATCGATCTGGAGCAGGGTCGCATGATTGACGACGAAGAGCTCAAATCCAACCTGGCGCAAAGTAAACCCTACAGCCAATGGATTGAGAATGTGCGCGTTCGCTTGGACGACGTGCCCGGTGGCGACGCCGCCGTGCCCATGGGCGACCACGGCGTGTCTTTGCTGGACCGCCAGCAGGCCTTTGGCTTCACCCAAGAAGACCTCAAGTTCTTGATTGCGCCCATGGCGACCGCTGGGGAAGAGGCGTTGGGCTCGATGGGCAATGACAGCCCTTTGGCGGTGTTGAGCGACAAGAACAAGCCGCTTTACAACTACTTTAAGCAGTTGTTCGCTCAAGTCACCAACCCACCCATCGACCCGATTCGCGAAGCCATCGTGATGTCGCTGGTGTCCTTTGTCGGCCCCAAGCCCAATTTGCTCGACATCAACCACCTCAATCCACCCA
>JBAQDW010000150.1:0-3734 GCA_049286445.1 Rhodoferax sp.
TCTACTTCAACCACAGAAATTTTGCCCGCCATCGCCACCGCAGGGTTGAAATTGCGCGCGGTGCGGCGAAACAGCAAGTTGCCGCTCTTGTCGGCCTTCCACGCTTTGACCAGCGACACCTCGGGCAGCAAAGCGTGCTCCATGATGTAGGTGTGGCCGTCAAACTCACGGGCTTCCTTGCCCTCGGCGACCAGCGTGCCCACGCCCGTGCGGGTGTAGAAAGCGGGAATGCCGGCACCACCGGCGCGCAGCTTTTCGGCCAGCGTGCCTTGGGGGGTGAATTCCAGTTCCAACTCACCGGCCAGGTATTGGCGCTCAAACTCTTTGTTTTCGCCTACGTAGCTGGAAATCATTTTCTTGATTTGCCGGGTTTCCAACAGCTTGCCTAAACCAAAGCCATCGACGCCGGCGTTATTGGAGATGACCGTGAGGTCTTTGACGCCCGAGTCGCGCAAGGCGTCAATCAGGGCTTCGGGAATGCCGCACAGACCAAAGCCACCGACCGCCATCAACTGGCCGTCTTTGACAATGCCGTCCAGCGCAGCAGCAGCGCTTGGGAAAATTTTGTTCACGGGTCACTCTCCTAAATTGAAATAACGAAGAAACAATGCGCGTACGATACTACCTAAGCACTTACGTAGTACCCCCTAACGGACAAACCCTTAGCTCCCGTCCTCTCACAGAGCACCGCAAAACGCATGGACATTGACTACCGCCTCGCTTTTGAATTCGCCCCCATTGGCATGGCGCTCTCGCGCAACCGGGCCATGATCGACTGCAACCGCCACCTGTGTGAGATGTTTGGCGTCTCCAGAGAATTGCTGGTGGGCGAGTCATTTCAAGTGCTTTACCCCAGCGCCATCGAGTTTGAGCGAACGGGCTCGCGCATCACCCCTATTTTGAACCGCCACGGTACCTATGCCGATGACCGCATCATGAAACGGGCGAGTGGCGAGACCTTTTGGTGCCACGTCACCGGTCGGGCCCTGAACTTGGCTGCACCCCACGAGGCGGGCATTTGGACGTTTGAGGATTTGAGCTCGCGTCGTCCGGTTAAAGCGGAACTCACGGCGAGAGAGCGGGAGGTGGCCGCCTATTTGATGGACGGACTCACCTCCAAGGAAATTGGCCGGGCCCTGACCATCAGCCACCGCACGGTTGAAATTTACCGGGCCCGTCTGATGCGAAAGTACAAGGCCTCCAACGCCAGCGACCTGGTTCACAAGCTGCTGGCGGGCTGACCTCTGGCTCTGGCACTATTGCTATCGAATTAAGAGCTTCTCACGCAGTCTGTGCTTGGGCTAGAGGCCAATTTGGTCTTTAAATGAAGGCTTAAGGACGAACAATGATCTCGTTGCGAACTGCTTTGACATTTTTGGTGTCTTTGGCAATCATGTAGGCCGTGTTTTTCTCTTCGTTGCTTTTGGCAAAACCAGACAACAACACCGTTCCATTCAATGTCTCCACGCTGATGGAGGTTGCGGCCACCACTTTGTTATCCACAAATTTGGCTTTGACTGCTGTGGTGATGCCCGCATCGTCCACGTAAGAGCCCACGGTCTGCTGGCCGCGTTGCACGGCGCATCCGGTCGCCGCCAACAACACAACAGCCGTCATCGCAGCGGCAAGGGTATTTCGAATCATCATGAGAATAGTCCTGTTAAAAAAATGGCGGTCTGGGCGGGCAATGATCACCATCCCCCGATCACCAGACTGATCATCCCTTGTGGAATGGATCCACTCGGTTTTTGATAGTACCCCGTTTTGTTGCCTCAACGCCCCTACGCCAGCCGTTCCAAAAGCGGGGCTGCCACCTGCCCCGCTAAGATGGTTGGGGGTGCGCCCACTCGCCATGCGCCGCGCAACCGCCTCCTTCTAGGCGAGCCCACCCGGCCCTCACCTGCACCCTGTGCAGCCTGAAACCTCCTCAAAGGACACCCTGATGAAATTCATCTCACGGGGGTTGATTCCCCTCTTCCTGCTTTTGGGCGCCGCCACCCTCGCCTATTTTTGGTGGCAAAGTCAAACCCCGCCCCCTGCGCCTCTACCCACTGCAGTGACCGGGGTCTCGGCCCCTGTCGCACCGGTCACTGCACCCGCAACGCCACAGGTCAGCCCGGCAGAAAAACCGGTGTCAACCGGCCCGCAGTACCCCATCGAAGCGGTAGCAACTCAAATTGCAGTGCCCACCGCTACCCCTTTGCCCGCACTGGTGGACGCTGATGCCCCCATCAAAGAAGCGCTGATGGCATGGTTAGGTCGCCCCACCGTGCTGCAATTTTTTCAGCTCGACGGATGGGTGCGCCGCGTGGTGGTGACCGTGGACAACCTCGCACGCGGCCATGCTGCCGCCCGTTTGTGGCCGGTGGTGCCAACGCGGACGCGTTTCCTGGTCACCCAGCAGGGCAACACCACGCTGCTGTCTGACGACAATGCCACCCGCTACCGCCCGTTTGTCCAATTTGCCAGCAGCCTGAACACCGGAAAGGCCGTGGCGTTGTATGCCCAGTGGTACCCGCTGTTTCAAACGGCTTACGAAGAATTGGGCTACCCCGGAAAATATTTCAATGACCGATTGGTGCAAGTCATTGACCAGTTGCTGGCCACGCCGGAGCTGACCGGGCCGGTCAAGCTGGTGCTGACCGACGTCAAAGGCGCCATTCCCACTGTGCGACCCTGGGTTCGTTACGAATACGCCGATGCGGCGTTGCAAGCCCGCCCCGCGGGACAAAAGATCCTCATGCGCATGGGCAGCGAAAACGCCCTGATTTTGAAAGCCAAACTACAAGAAATTCGCCAGCTGATCGGGCCCCGGACCGGTCCGTAACGCCTCGCTCAGTCACTCGGGGGCGCGTCAACCACCTCGGCCGCCGTGCGAAAGGCCTCCGCCACAGCGGGCACGCCGCAATAGACGGTGGCATGAAGCAACAACTCCTGCAACTCCGCAGGCGTTACCCCGTTGTTCAGTGCCCCTCGCACATGGCCTTTTAATTCATGCTGCTTGCCCAAGGCCACCAGCATGGCCACGGTGATCAGGCTGCGAGTTTTCAAATCCAGCCCGTCGCGTTGCCACACATCGCCCCACGCGTTGCGGGTGATGTGCTCTTGCAGCGGCGCAGTGAACGCGGTGGCCTTGCCAAGCGCCGCCGCCACAAAATCTTCCCCCATCACGCGTTTGCGGGTGGCCAGGCCTTTGTCGTATTGCGACGTCATTATTGGCTGCTTTCTTCGTCGCAGGGGGGTCGATGGCTTAACGGTTCAGGCCGTTGGCGGCATCGTCGGGCAACGCCCAACCCGGTTTTTTTCTTTCTTGTCATCACGATAAAAAGGCAAGTGAATGCTACAAATAAAATAGCTGCTCGCGCAGGTGAGGCAAGGGCTAGAGCCCAATTTCATTCATCACTTTGTGACGATTCAGGCCACCCAAGGCAGGTCGGATCAGAGCAGCGTCACCCGACCCATTGCGAAGCCCCGTCATCGCGGGTCAGCGCTTTCAAACGACCCCGTTGGCCTGACCACTAACTCACCAGCGCGCGCACCCAGGCCGGCAAATCTTTGGCTTTTTGTGCCAGAAAATCCACCCAAATGGTGGTCGCGCCACCCGCAGCGTAAATAACGCCGGGTTGGCCCACGCACTCCATCGTGCACCAGGTCTCAAAGGTGGTGCGACCCGGGTCGCTCACATACATCTTCACCAGCACGTCACCCGGGTACTCCAACTGTTTGTAGAAGTT
>JBAQDW010000151.1:0-1704 GCA_049286445.1 Rhodoferax sp.
TGCCCGAGGTGTCGCTGGTCAAAGCGTGGAAGGCCGACAAGAGCGGCAACTTGCTGTTTCGCCGCACCGCGCGCAATTTCAACCCTGCGGTGGCGATGGCGGGCAAAATTTCTGTGGTTGAAGTAGAGGAGATTGTCGAAACCGGCACCTTTGACCCCGACTCGGTGCATTTGCCCGGCATTTATGTGCACCGCATTGTGCTGAACGCCACCCCAGAAAAGCGCATCGAAAAGCGCACCCTCACCGAGAAAGCAGGAGTTTGATCATGGCATGGACACACGACGAAATGGCGGCGCTGGCAGCCAAAGAATTGCAAGACGGTTTCTACGTCAACCTCGGCATTGGCTTGCCGACGCTGGTGGCCAACTTTGTCAGCCCTGACATTGAAGTCTGGTTGCAAAGCGAGAACGGCATGCTGGGCATTGGCCCCTTTCCCACCGAAGACGAAGTGGATGCCGACCTCATCAACGCGGGCAAGCAAACGGTGACGACACTGCCGGGTTCCAGCATCTTTGGCAGCCACGACAGCTTTGCCATGATTCGCGGCGGCAAAATCAACCTCAGCATTTTGGGCGCGATGCAGGTCAGCGAGAAAGGCGATTTGGCCAACTGGATGATCCCCGGCAAGATGGTCAAAGGCATGGGCGGCGCGATGGACCTGGTGGGCGGCGTTAAAAGCGTGATCGTCTTGATGGAGCATGTGGCCAAGAAAAAAGACGGCACGATTGACCTGAAAATTTTGCCCAAATGCACCCTGCCTTTGACCGGCGTGGGCGTGGTGGACCGCATCATCACCGATCTGGCGGTGATGGATGTAACGCCTCACGGCTTGAAAGTGGTTGCTATCGCGCCGGGCGTGACACGAGAAGAACTGCAGTCCAAAACGGGCGTTCCCTTGCAGTAATTCGAGAGAAAAATAAACGACTAGAAAGCCCGCTCAGCGGGCTTTTTAACGTTTTTGGAGGTCATGGCGCAGCGTTCTTCCATGCCGCTGTGGTGACCCGCATTTGCTGGCCGTGATTCAAACCAACGCCACTCAGGTGGGCGTCACCGTCAGCACCCACGGGGTGCGCTGCCACGCCACGGCTTCCTCTCTCAGCAAGTGGGCCGATTGGGGAAAGGACGCTGCCCACGATGCAGGGTAGGTCAGGTTGAAGCGCCTGGGCACGATGGGGTCAAGGGACAAAGTCAAGCCACTGATCTCAGGGTCGCGTCGGGCGTGGCACACCGCAACGGCAAGACGCAAAGCGAGCAACTGGTGCATCAAACCGTCGTTCTCAAAGTCGAGGGGGAGCTTTTTCACTTTTCCTTTTTGACCCAAAACCAGCATGCTGAGTTCTTGGAGCTCTGAAATGGAGAAGCCCATGGCGTCAGCGTGATTCAGGATGTAGGCACCGTGCCGGTGGTGGTCACTGTGCGACACGTGGCTGCCTATTTCATGAAGTTGGGCAGCCCAGCCCAGCGTTTGCCGTGCTTTTTCAGAGAACAGCGCGCCTGGTGGCCGGCTTTTTTCCCATAAACACCCCAAAAAATGATCCGCCGCCTTGGCGACCCGCTCCCCATGGGCGCGGTCTGTACCAAACTTGGAGGCCAGCCGTTGAATGGACTGGGCTCGAACATCGGTTTGGCCCTTTTCTCTGCCCGTCAAGTCATAAAGAAGGCCATGGCGTAAACCACCGGTGGCGTGTACCACCTCATCAATCT
>JBAQDW010000152.1:0-4059 GCA_049286445.1 Rhodoferax sp.
GCTCAGGCCGCGTGTCAGTGAGCGGCTCTTCCTGGGACCACAAGACCTCCCCCGTGATGGAAATGCCCACCACGCGCAATGCTTCGACCGCCACTTCAACCCCAATCAAGCCTCGGGTGCTGCCGTCCAAGTGCAGCGGGGTTGACGGGCGGCCCTGGCCGCTGGCCGGTGTGACACTGGTTTCTGACAGCCAGCCTTCGTCAATCAACTCCCGCACCAGCAGGCTCACGGTGGATTTGGTCAACCCGCTGGCTTGCGCCAACTGGGCGCGTGACAAACCGCTTTGGCTTCGAAGCAGGCGCAGCAGCACGCTGCGGTTGATGCGTTTAACGAGTTGTTGGTCGCCAGTGGTTTTCATGGTGTTGCAGCGTCAGGGCTCAGCGGGTGAGTGCCTGGGGTTTGCCGTCAGGTTGTTTGCCAGCGATGATCATGCCAAGAACTTCATCCTCGGTGACATCAGGCGTGCGGTAGGTGCCCACCAAGCGGCCGTTTTTCATGACCGCCAAGCGGTCGCTCAGACCAAACACATCCGGCATGTCGTGGGTGATGAGGAAAATGCCCACCCCGTCGGCCTTGAGCTGGCGCACCAGTGCACCGACCATCGCGGTTTCCTCGGGGCCTAAGGCGGCGGTAGGCTCGTCCATGATCAAAATACGCGCATTGAAGTAAATCGCCCGCGAGATGGCCACCACTTGGCGCTGACCGCCGTAGAGGCGACGCACGGGGGTGCGCACGTTTTTAAAGTTTTTGTTCAGGCGGTGAAACACCTTGCGGGCGTCGGCGTCCATGCGGTGGTCGTCCAGCGTGTTCCAGCGGGTGAGCAGTTCACACCCCAAGAACAGGTTGGCCACAGCGTCCAGGTTGTCGGCCAGCGCCAGCGTTTGGTAAATGGATTCAATGCCGCAGCGCTGCGCATCCACCGGTGAGCGAATGTGGGCGCGCTCGCCGTTGATGACCACCTCGCCGGTGTCGATGGGGTAGGCCCCGGCCAGCATTTTCATCAGGGTCGATTTGCCGGCACCGTTGTGACCCAGCAAGGCCACCACTTCACCAGGGTAGAGGGTCAGGCTCACGTCGTCCACGGCCTGCACGCCGCCAAAAGCCTTGCCAATGTGGCGCAAGTCCACCAAAGGCGCGGCGGTGGCTGTGTTCACGGGGCTCATACGGTCTCTCCAGTTGCTTTGCGGTACATCACATCAAACACCACGGCCGCAATCAGCACCTGGCCAATGATCACGTAGCGCATGCCAATCGATACATCCAGCAGCAGCATGCCGCTGTCAATCGACTGCATGATGAGCGCCCCCAGCACCGAGCCCAAAATCGAGCCACTGCCACCCGAGAGCGCGGCACCGCCAATGACGGCAGCGGCAATCACATACAACTCCATGCTGGTGCCCAGCGAGTTGGTGCCAGCATTCAAGCGCGCAATGGAGACCATGGCCGCCACCGTGATCAGCACACCGATCAGCGCAAACAGCATCAGCGTGACACGCCGCACGGGAATGCCCACCAGCGCAGCGGCTTCCGGGTTGCCCCCCATGGCAAACACGTAGCGACCAAAGCGGGTGCGGTGCACGATGAACGACAGCGTGACTGCCACCGTGGCCCAAATCAGCACCGGAATCGGAATACCCTGGGGCGCCTCTTTGCTGCCAATTTGGTAGCTGTTCATGGCGGCCACAAAGGCCAGCACGATGACGGCGGGCACCAGCACCATGGCACCATCCAGCCACAGCGGGTTGTTGGGCACTTCATACGACGCTTTGGCGCGCCGTTTGGCCACCGTCATCCACACCAGCACCAGCACGACAAAACCGGCCAGTATCCAGCTCGGCGTGACGCCAATGGCACCGGCAAAGCCACCCCCCAGGCGCTGGAAAAATTCATCGGTGACCGGTTGGGTTTTGCCGTCGGCCACCAAAAAGGCCGCACCTCGGAACGACATCAAACCGCCCAGCGTGACCACAAACGAGGGCACCCCCAGCATGGCCGTGAGCGCGCCCTGGTACAGCGACACGGCGATGCCCACCGCCAATCCGGCCAGTGACGCTTCCACCCAATGCCAGCCCGGGTGTACATGAGGGTGGCAATCAGCACCCCCACAAAGCCCATCACGGAGCCCACCGAGAGGTCAATGTGGCGTGCCACGATCACCAGCACCACCACGGTGGCGACGATGCCGACCACAGCCGTTTGCTGGGCAATGTTGTACAAATTTTCGGGGCTCAGAAACAAGCCGTCCGAGAGAAAATTGAAGACCAGCGCAATGATGACAAGCACCAGGCTCATCATCACCAGGCGCCAGTCAACGGCGGCCTGTTTAAGCGAATTCATGACGGGGTTCACAGGCGTTCTCCGCAAGAGAGGTCTTGCTTGAAAGGAACCCCACGGGCACCGGGCCCGTGGGGAGGGAACAAGGTTCAGTGAACCAACTTATTTACACGCCGCAGGGCCTGAGGCGGCGTTCACACCTTTGCACAGGTCGTCTTTCTTGATCCAGCCCGCTTTCACCACCATGTCCAGGTTCGCGGTTGAAATCGGCACAGGCTTCAAAAACTGGGCTTGCATGGCCATCTTTTTCTCACCGCCGTCCCAGGTGGCCGCGCCCGGCACGGGCTTGCCATTGGCCAGCGCCACCGCAGCGGCGGCGGCGTCACGGCCCAGGTCGCGTGCGTCCTTCCAAACGGACACGGTCTGGCTGCCCAGCGCGACGCGGTTCAACGCCGCATGGTCGCAGTCTTGGCCAGACACCGGCACGCCTTTGATGCCTTTGGCGTTCAATGCCGCCACCACCCCACCAGCAGTGCCGTCGTTGGAGGCCACCACGGCGTCAACCTTGCCGCCGGTTTTGGTCAGAATTTGCTCCATGTTCTTCTGCGCCACTTCAGGCTTCCAGCCTTCGGTGTATTCCTCACCCACGATCTTGATGTCGCCTTTTTTCACGGCAGCGTCAATCACCTCTTGCTGGCCCGCGCGCAGGAAGTTGGCGTTCGGGTCGGTGGGGGAGCCTTTGATCATCACGTAGTTGCCTTTGGGCTTGGCGGCCAAAATGGCGCGCGCTTGCATGCGGCCCACTTCCATGTTGTCAAAGGTGATGTAGAACACGCCCGGTGCTTCGATCAGGCGGTCATAGGCCACCACGGGAATTTTTTGCTGATTGGCTTTGTTGATGGCCGGCAGGATGGCGTCCTTGTCCATGGCCAAAATGATCAACGACTTGGCGCCTTTGGCGATCAGGCTGTCAATGTCGCCCAACTGCTTCTCAGGCGAGCCACCGGCGTCCGCACTGATGTACTTGGCGCCTGACTTTTCCAGTTGCGCTTTGATGGCGGCTTCGTAGGTCTTCCAGCGCTCTTCCTGAAAGTTGGACCAGCTCACGCCTACCGTTTGGGCGAATGCGCCGGCGGCGGCCAAGCTCAGTGTCAAAGCGGTCAAAGTTGTTTTTAGTTTCATCAATGTCTCCTGCGGGTTGGCCGTGAATCGGCCTGGGGTTAGGTAAAACTTGCTCGGGCATCGTGTGGCCTTCAACGCATGGAGTGCATTTTGTACGGACGATGAACTAATTATGAGTGGCCTGTCTCAGGTTTGACATTGGGATAAACCCGACATAGTTTATCCATCGAACTAATGAGGGGCCAAGGAATAAATACACACCCACATCGGGCTGTTGGCCGCCCTTTCCCACCCGGCGGGGCGGGTTGCAGTGCAAGAATTGCTATGTTTTTTGTAGCTTCTTGCGCAGGTGCTATAAGGGCTAGCGTTGTAAAAGTCATTCAGAAGACTTGCGGGGTGAGATTGCAGAAGTTTCAAGGTCTTGTTCTTTCCCCCCTCTCCCCCAACCCCTCTCCACCCCCGCCGGGGCGGAAAGGGGAGCTCAACAGCCCTATTTGGCCAACGCTGTGTCTGGGGTGGCGTTCACGTGCAGACGCCAACATTCAAACCGGCCGGGAACCGAGTGACCTGGTGACGCCAATTACGTTGACCGTGTTCACTTTGAATGTTGGCGGCTCACGGTGAACTCAATCACTTCCAACACGCGGCCACATAGGGCTGTTG
>JBAQDW010000153.1:0-12166 GCA_049286445.1 Rhodoferax sp.
TTGGGCACTTTTGATTTCAAAAGATAAGGGCGCTTGGCCAGGCGACGAAGCGGCAGGTAAAGCAGACATGAATAGAGACCAGAGTCTTGGTAGATCAACCCAAAAAAAGCGGCCTGAAGCCGTGAAATGTGCAAGCCATGCGCTTTGGCAGCGCAAATCTTACTTGATTGCGCTGCACGAAGCGTTTTTTTCGACCTTTGAGCGGCAACTGGGCACCAGCTGAATTCCAGCGTTCCAAAAACCACCGGGTTTTAGGCGCTGGAGTTTTCCGCTATCTCTCTATAACTTCTATTAAAAAGATAGTAGTAGTAGGTAAGGGCACGACCAAACTGTGGATAAGTCTCTAAATAGCTTACAAATCATCAACTTAGGGGCGATCAACTCATGTGGGCGAGTGCGCTTTTGGTGTGTACCCGGATTCTGGACAAGTTTTCGAAGCCAACGCAGCCTGTGGATAACTGAGGACTTGTGCCAACTTTATGCACAGCTTTTTCGACAAACAAAAAAATTGACTTTAAAAACCATCCCGTAGCGGGTAACCAGCCGGTTTAAACCGGGGCTGTGAGGCGTGTCATGGGGACAGGGTGGAGCACTGGTTTACAACCCTTGCACTGCTTTCGAGGCACGTGACAGCGCGTTGACAAGGGGATGCGCCAAAATGCAGCTTGCATGACTACCCCTACCCCGACCGCTCACACACCTTTGTCTCAGTTGGTTTGGCTGGCGCTGGCTTTGTCTATGGGGGCGGCTTTGTCCTTGGGTATCACCCGCTTTTCTTATGGTTTGCTACTGCCCCCCATGCGCCACGATCTGAATTGGTCTTACACGCTGGCGGGCGGTATGAACACGGTGAATGCATTGGGTTATTTGCTGGGCGCGCTGGCGACGCCGCGGTTGTTGCAGCGTTACGGTGCGTCTCGCGTGTTGATGTGGGGAGCGGTGTTGGCCAGTGTGTTCATGGGTTTGAGTGGTTTTTTTACCGCCAGCACGCCCTTGCTGGTGCAGCGTTTTCTGGCCGGGGTAGCCAGCGCTTTGGTGTTCATTGCAGGGGGTTTGTTGGCCGCGCGACTGGGTACGCTGCAACCCGCGCGGGGCGGTTGGCTGATTGGGTTGTACTACGGCGGCACTGGTTTTGGCATTGTGTTGTCCGCGTTCTTGGTGCCGGCCGTTTTGGACTTTGCCGCGTCCCGGCCGCATGGCTGGGCGTGGGCGTGGTGGATGTTGGCTGGCACGGGTTTGCTGGCCACCGCGATTTTGCGTTGGCCAGCCCGTGTGCTGCAGCCGTTGGCACCTCCGGCCGTTGCGGGCAGTACACCGGCTGCAGCATTTGATTGGCGGCCATTTACCTATGCCTTGGCGGGCTACGCGATGTTTGGGGTGGGTTACATCGGTTACATGACGTTTGTGATTGCGTTGCTGCGTGAGCAAGGTGCCAGTGGATCAGAGGTCACGGTTTTTTACGCCTTGTTGGGCACTGCGGTGATTGCGTCATCGCGTATTTGGGCCGGTTTGCTGGACAAGTACAAAGGGGGCCAAGTGCTGGCATTGCTCAACGGCCTGCTGGGCGTGGCGACCTTGTTGCCGGCATTGACCTTCTTTTGGCCGGTGGTGCTGGCGTCGGGCCTGTTGTTTGGGGCGGTGTTTTTGTCATTGGTGGCGTCCACCACGGCTTTGGTTCGGCACAACTTGCCCCCTGCGGCGTGGGGCGCGGGCATCAGTGCGTTCACCATTGTTTTTGCTTTTGGCCAGATCGTGGGCCCGATGTGGGTGGGTTACATCGCGGACGGTCCCGGTGGTTTGGCGCGCGGCCTGCTGTATTCGGCGGTTGCGCTGTGGATGAGTGCCGCCTTGGCCTCGCGCCAGCGCCCGCTGCACTCGCCGTAGGCCCTGAAAAATGGGGCACCAACAACGGGCGGAGTTGGGCGTCGCCCGGTACGGGCCGGTTGTTGATGAGCGAGTGCTCGGTGGGTTGGATGGTATTTTTGCTATTAAAAACAAAGCGGCTTGCGCAGAGCCCGCATGGGCCAGGGGTCAAAAACACCCATCACAGCGTTCACACGCTGCTCCGTCTTATGGACGAGGTTGGCGCCGTGTCAGACCGAGCTCCCGCTGCGCCCAACAAGTGCGCCGCGCTGGGTAGGCCGGCGCATCGACTTAGGGTGGGCGCGCGCGACCGCACCCCTAAAAACTCGCGCTTGGGGTCGCTCACCGCCGTGGCCAGCGCCAAGGTGAATCACGTTTTTTCATGGTTTAAGTGTTGTTGCGGGCCAAGGCATGTTGTTGGAGCACGTCCAAACTGACGTGTTCCAACGCTTTGGCATGGGTCGCCTCCAAGTACACCGGGGGCGCCACCCCTGCTTGCAGGGCTTCCAGCCAGCGGTTAACACACAGACACCAGCGGTCACCGGCGCGCAGACCCGCAAAACGGTAGTCCGGGCGTGGGGTGACCAAGTCGTTGCCGCGCTGGCGTGAATAGGCCAAAAAATCAGCGGTCACCTTGGCGCACACCACATGGGTGCCGTGGTCGTGTGTGTCGGTGTTGCAACAGCCATCACGGTAGTAGCCGGTCAGCGGGTCAAACGAGCAGGCTTGCAAGGCGGTGCCCAAAACATTGAGGGAAGACATAAAAAAATCGCTTTCTGTTGCCAGTACAAAAGGCCCACAGCCACACGGGCCGTGCCGATTCCCGCAAAATCCGGGCCTTGCATGCTGCCACATTGGCAAACCGCCCTTTATTCACACGGATATTCACAACGCCCATGAACGACGACGAACGCTGCTGCGGAACCGGCACTTGCCTGATCAACGCTGACGGCCTGTGCTGGTGCGGCCAGCAGTGGAACGGTGCCACCCTGTGTTTCCCCGACGCCGCTGGGCCGACGCTGCCGGTACCCGTTGACGCAGCGGGCGAGACCGACGCTGGCGACAGGCCATGAGCACAGCCTCGCCAGACGCCATGCCTTTGTCACCGTGGGCAGCCCGCTTGGGCGCTGCGGGACTGCTGCCTTTTGTGGTGTTGGCTGGTGCAGCGTGGTGGGCGCCGGCGGCGTACCGCGCACCGGCTGCTTTTGCCTTGCTGGCTTATGGCGCCACCATTGCGAGCTTTCTCGGGGCGATTCACTGGGGCTTGTCTATGCGCGGACCCATTGCACCCCGGACTGGCCCCTTGGTGTGGGGCGTTTTCCCCAGCCTGGTGGCGTGGTTGGCCTTGCTCCTGCCGGTCTCGCAAGGGCTGATTGCCATTGCGCTGTTGCTGGGTGCCTGTCTAACGGTTGACCGGGGCAGTTACCCCGTTTACGGACTGAGCGACTGGCTGCCAATGCGTTGGCGCCTCACCGGTGTCGCGGTGTTGAGTTTGGTGGCAGGGAGTGTGGCGCCATGACGCTTTCAGACGGTGATATCTCTCGCATTGTCGAGATGGCGTGGGAAGACCGCACCTCGTTTGAAGCCATTGAGGCCCAATTCGGCTTGAACGAATCAGCCGTGGTCACCTTGATGCGCTCGCACATGAAACCCAGTTCGTTTCGCATGTGGCGCAAGCGCATGGCGGGCCGCGTGACCAAACACGCCGCCCTGCGCTCACCCGACGTGAAGCGCCACCACGCCAACCACCGCCGGCAGGTCTGATCTTGCCGCGCAGGGCACCCGCTGAGAGGTGGGGTGTGCGAGGTTTTAAAAGTGGTGTCCATGGAAGATGAGCGTTTCAAAGGAAAAGTAATGAACCATCCCGCATACCAAGTCGAAACCACTTGTCAGGTTGAGGAGTTTCGAGACTTGCTCTTGTCATCGGGTTTGGGCGCTCGGCGTCCGGTGGACGATTTACCCCGGCTTGAAGCGATGTTAAGAAACTCCAATTTGACCGTGACCGCCAGGGTGGACGGCGTCTTGGTAGGCATTGCCCGATCGGTCACCGACAGGGTGTTTTGCTGTTATTTGTCATGCTTGGCCGTCCACCAAGACTTTAAAGGCCACGGCATTGGCGCAGGTTTGATTGACGCCACGAAAAACCATATTGGCCCCGACGTGAGCCTGATTTTGAATTCACTGCCAGAAGCTGTCGGCTTTTACGAGCGCATTGGAATGCCTCAGCTCCCAAATTGCTATTGGTTTCGTCGGGAGCAATAGGGCATCCAAAACGGGGCTGTCAAACTCCCGGCCATTTTTTAGAACCCAGTTGAGACAGCGATATCCCGCAGCCCGGCCATGGTGCTCAGGCACACGCGAGCTACTTCGACGCCTTTCTTGAAAAAATGCTCCCGGAAGAAGCGATGGTGGTCTTCGTGTTCATGAAAATCCTGGGGCGCCAGAACGGCCGACAGAACGGGAGCATAGGTTTCAAGCTGCACTCGCATGAGGCCGTCGATGACCGGAGACGCAACAAATTTGTGCCGGTATGGGGGCTGGCGAGGAGATTCTTACGGTTTGCGTCTTGGCGAGGCCGACAAGGCGAGCGGGCAAGTGCTGCGCGGGGAGGTGCCAGAGACAAAGCCGGTTTGGTTGAATGCGGTGCTGATGCTGATGCTGTTTAGTGCCGGGTGAGGTGGGATGCATTCGCCAATGGCGTCCTCAGTCGCGTGGCATCCAGGTTGCCCTGGACCTTTCTTACTTCTGTTTAGCTTGCGTTCACGCAGGGCCGCGCAAGATGAGATCCACATCAACTCAAGGAGCTTTTCATGAAGCATTTCATTGCCACCCAATCGCTCGCGGCCGCTGTGATCGCACTTGGCACTCTCGCGGCGGTTTCGTCAGCGCATCCCCGCAACGATGTGTCCTTCTCCATTGGCGTGCAGGTGCCAAGTGTCTTTGTTCAGCCGGCACCGGTGTATGTGCAACCCCGGCCCACCTACTACCCCGCGCCAGACCACTATCGACACAACGGCAAGGGTCGACACCATGAGGTGCAGCACTGGCAACGCGGAGGGTATGGCGGCGACAACTTCCGGGGCGGCATCTCCCAAATTCACGACGCGGGTCGCCCGGGCAATCAGTGGCGCCAAACACGCCTATACGGACCTCACGGTGACATGGACCGCGATGGCATCATGAACCGGCGCGACAGCGATCGCGACGGTGACGGCGTGCGCAATCGCAACGACCGCCGCCCGGACAATCCTTACCGCAGGTAGGGAACCACAAGCGCAGCTTGTGGCCGTCCCTCTCGACTGCCGGGTTAGACATTCCATGCAACCGCAATATGTCCATGCGTGTACAGAAACAGCAGAAGAACAGATAACGCTAAAAGAGCCAGTGATACGTACTTAGTCAGGAAGAACGACAGTTCTCCACGTTTGACTCGACGCCACTCCCTTTTGAGAACAGCCTCGCTTTCGGCGGCAAGACTATCTACGGCTTGCGTTACCTTTTCGGTCTCAGTAAATGGAATCTTTCCGTTAAACAACGACTTGGCAGTGTCCAATTTCGCGAGAAGGATCGAGTGCTCCTTTGGATTCAAACGGAGCTTAATGCGATGGTAGATAGTCACCATCTCGGTAAGTTCTTCTGTGTGAGTGTGAATGTAGTCAACCGCGCCTTCGTGCCCCTTTGTCTCTACGATGAATTTTAGGTGAGCGGCCGTTGATTGCGTAAAGCCAATGAAGTCCGACAACTCTGTACGAAGAGAGTCAATCCAGTTCTGTCTGAACTCGGAAATCTTCTGCCCCTTGGAAAGAACAGAGATCAAAAAAGCAAGGGCCCCTGCGACTATCGACGCTACCACTGAGGCTATTGCGCGAAACGCAGAGCTTGGGATATCCATAATGTCTAACGTTTGAGCTAACCGGACCGTTGCAGTATGTGGCTAAAGGCCCAGAATGAAATGGCGGGCCTTTTGCCGCATGCCGCAATGGGTCCGGTTGAGCGAATGGTTAGGCCTCACCGTGTTAAGTAATGAGTGAGGTGAGTGCAGGGATGAACGGTGAAATAATTGACATGTGATTTGCAGCATTCTGCATAAAGTCTTTGTACTTCTCAACAAACCCACTACTTCCCTCGGCCTGCTTAAGGTCTTCGACCTTTGCGAGGAGCTGGACCTTCTGTTTTTCTTCAATCGGGGCGTTAGTGATTGCATTACTCAAGCCGCCAAAAATCGACGACGAGTCAATCGTGATGCTGGTTGAATTGTCTGTTGAATTGATGTTGACTTTGCCAGTGATCTGGCCAATAGTGATGTTCGCTTCTCTCTCCACTGGTGCTTCTCCCATTTCGATCCTGTACAGATTGGCTTGCTTTAGAAGATCAAGTGTCTTTCGAACCGATGCGAGGAGACGAAGTTGATCTTCAAAGACCTCGATCATTCTTCTGACCGCCCATGGCGGGTGTTCGAGTGAGTCCGTTATCACTTTAATTTTGTCGATGAATGCCTGAAGGTCGGCGCGTTCGTTTACCCAGGAATGATCGAAGGAATCAATGTATTCAGCGAGCGATGGAAACTGGCCCACATCGTTGAATTCTCTCAGGCGGGTTCCCATGAAGCCTGCGCAGTCTCTACCTTTGGCGTAGAGCTCTTCTAGCTGTATGCGCTCCTTATCAGCGAGTCTGTAGACCCTCTGAAAATCCTCACGATTCTTCAGATGAGGCCAGTCTTGATTGTCGTAACGGGAAAACTGCTCACCAAGACCGGCGAGCCTGTGGATGAATGTTGCAACGGATTCAAAATCTTTTCGAATGTCCATAAGCGGTTGAATGTGAGGCCTAACGTGATGTAGATGGTCGGATATTCTGGCGTCCCAGAATATCCGACGGGATAAGCTGGAAAGTGGCACGGCGACGATCCATCGCAATACGCCACAGCCCGCTTGAAAAGCCGTTCTTTGACGTCAATACTGTTGTTTTATACATTTTTTTGATGCTATGAACTCAGTCGCCTATCTTCCCCAGTCCAAGCGTCTGCTGGAGCAGGTGCGCGAGGTACTTCGTTACAAACACTATAGCCCCAAGACGGAGCAGGCTTACCTCTACTGGACTCGCTTTTACGTGCGCTGGCATAGCCGTCATGGTCAGATGCAGCACCCGCGAGACAGGGGTTGCACTGAGGTGACCCTGTTTCTCACGATGCTCGCCAACGAGAGGCGCGTGTCGGCGTCAACACACAACCAGGCACTCAGCGCATTGCTGTTTTTGTATCGGCACGTGCGGGCCACTGACTCCTATGGGCCCTAAACAGTCATCCGTTTTTCGATTGTTAACGGTGACTCATCCGTCATCCAACGTAATATTCGTGCCATTCAAACAAGGCCCTCAATGCAAACCACCCCACCCGCCGATTTCGACTTCATCATCGGAGACTGGCAAGTTCGTCATCGTCGATTGAATTCCCGCCTTACCGGGTGCACGGATTGGACCGAGTTTGCTGGCAAGTCGTCCACCCGGAAAATTTTGGGTGGCTTTGGCAATGTGGAGGACAACATTTTTCATTTCCCCGACGAAGTGGTGCAGGCTGCAGCGTTTCGTTCGTTTGATCCGGTGGCCAAGACGTGGGCGATTTGGTGGTTGGATGGGCGTGCCCCGCACAGCCTGGACGTGCCGGTCATTGGTCGGTTCGACGGGCCAATGGGAACTTTCTTTGCGGATGACTGGCTGGAGGGAAAACCCATCAAGGTGCGCTTCACCTGGCAGTCCAATGGCGGCGGAAACCCGACGTGGGAGCAGGCGTTTTCGGGTGATAACGGTGCAAGCTGGAAGACGAACTGGACCATGGCGTTCAGCCGCTGAACGGGGAGCGATCGTGATTCATTTGCAATGCACGCATTCGGTGCTGAAACACCTGGGTGTGCGGCCCAAAGATTTGCGTCAGGCGGACGAGAGCGACGCCTTGTTGGGCAATTGGTCGGTGAGCAACTTTGTCGTTGACAGGCGCCATGCGTTTCTGTTCATGAGTGACCGAACCCTGCTGAGCTTCATGCTGCTGGAGGGCAAGATGCGATTCGAATTGTCCAAGGTGCAAGGCTTGCTGCAAGGTGGCTTGGGCCAGTTGTTGGAGTTTGCGCAGTTCCCGCCTGCCCAGATTGACAGTGCCGTGGCCGGACTGGATGTGATTGCGGTAACTCGAACCAAGGACCGGGCCTTGCTGGGCAACCTGACGTCCTTGGCCGATGAGGATCAACACCGAATTCATTACTCTGGTGGGTTCGCTGCGTGCGATCTCACACAGATCACACTCAGCATCAACAACGGGCCGCAGCGTCGTTTGGGCTGGTCCTCGGCGTTTGAGATGACGCGAGAGTTACTGGCCAGCCCCCATGCTGCCAGAGCGCAGGGGGGGGCGGGATGCCCCGGCCCTATAGGGCGCTTCTCCCTGTCAAGGGCGATTGCTTAGGCTTCCTTGGCCTTGCGGCCTCCCCGGGTGCGCACCCAGCCCGCGCCACGGCGGATGAAGTGTTCGATGTCGTCCACAAAGGTGAACACCGATGGAATGACGAGCAGGCTGAGCACGGTGGAGGTGATCAAGCCGCCAATCACCGCCACGGCCATGGGGCTTCTGAAGCTTGAGTCTGCGGCGCCCCAGCCGATGGCAATGGGCAGCATGCCCGCGCCCATGGCCAGCGTGGTCATGATGATGGGGCGGGCGCGTTTGTGGCAGGCGTCCAGCAACGCTTCGGTGCGGGTCATGCCTTGGTCGCGGCGGGCGACGATGGCGTATTCCACCAGCAAAATCGAGTTTTTGGTGGCAATGCCCATGAGCATGATCAAGCCAATCAGCGAGGGCATGGAAAAGCTCTTGTCGGCCAGCAGCAGGCCAATAAAGGCCCCGCCCAAAGACAGCGGCAGCGCGGCCAGAATGGTGAACGGGTGCAAGAAGTCTTTGAACAGCAGCACCAGCACGATGTAGATGCACAGCACGCCGGTCAGCATGGCCAAGCCAAAGCTGGCAAACAGTTCACCCATCACCTCGGCGTCACCCAGTGCGAGTTGTTGCACGCCGGGGGGCAGCTGCTGGATGCTGGGCAGTTTTTGCACTGCAGCGGTGACATCGCCCAGTTCTGCCCCCGACAGCTCCACTTCAAAAGTGATATTGCGCGCGCGGTTCAAGCGGTCGATCACGGCGGGGCCACCGGTGAGTTCCAGTGTGGCGACCTGGCTCAGCATGACCGGGCCTTGGGTGCCGGGCACGCTCAGGCGGCCCAGCACGTTCAAGTCTTGGCGCGCCGTGTCGGCCAGCTTGACCACGATCGGGATTTGGCGCTGCGACAGGTTGAGCTTGGACAAGGCCGAGTCGTAGTCGCCCACGGTGGCAATGCGCAGGGTGTCGCCAATGGCCGCGCTGGTGACGCCCAGGTCAGCGGCGCGGGCAAAGTCGGGTCGCACGGCCACTTCTGAGCGAATCAAACTGGCGCTGGACGAAATACTGCCCAAACCGGGAATGCTGCGTAGGTCTTTCTCTACGGCGGCAGCGGCGGTGGCCAGTGCGGTGGGGTCTTCGCCGGTGAGGACCAGTTGGTATTTTTCGCCCGAGCCGCCCAAGCCCACTTTGCTGCGCACGCCGGGCAGTTCGGCCATCACAGCGCGAATGTTGTTTTCAATGGCTTGTTTGCGCGGACGCTCACCACGCTCGGCCAGCAGCACGGTCAGTGTGGCTTTGCGCACCTCAGAGGCGCCGGAGGGCGCAAACGGGTCAGCGCCTGCGGAGCCCCCGCCAATGGTGGTGTAGATGCTTTTCACATGGTCCACCCGCATCACCAATTGGCGTGCAGCCTCGGCGGCCTCGCGAGTTTGGCTCAGCGTCGAGCCAGGGGAGAGCTCCACCATCACCTGGGTTTGCGAGTTGTCGTCGGGCGGAATAAAACCGGTGGGCAGCAGCGGAATCAGCAGCAGGGAGCCGATGAAGAAGGCGCCGGCGGCACCTGCCGTGATCCACCGGTGGTTCAGGCACCAACGGCTCCACACCATGTAGCGGTGCATCCACCACGGCTCTTTGTGCTCGCGCGGGTTGCGCCGCATGATGTAGGCCGCCATCATGGGTGTCAACATGCGCGCCACCACCAGCGAGGCAAACACGGCCAAAGCCGCTGTCCAGCCGAATTGTTTAAAGAACTTGCCGGGAATGCCGCTCATGAACGCGGTCGGTAAAAACACCGCAATCAGGGTGAAGGTGGTGGCAATGACGGCCATGCCAATTTCGTCGGCGGCCTCCATGGCGGCCTGAATGGGGGACTTGCCCATGTTCAGGTGGCGCTCGATGTTTTCCACCTCCACAATCGCATCGTCCACCAGCACGCCAATGACCAGCGAGAGCGCCAAGAGTGTGATCACGTTGATGGAAAAGCCCAGGTAGTTCATGCCAATGAAGGCCGGTATCACCGACAGCGGCAACGCCACGGCGGACACAAACGTGGCGCGAAAGTCGCGCAGAAAAAGCCACACCACGACCACGGCCAAAATAGCGCCCTCGTAGAGCAAGGCCATGGAGCCATCGAACTCTTCTTCAACGGGTTTCACAAAGTTGAACGCCTCCGTCAGCACCAAGTCGGGGTGCGCCTGTTGCAACTCGGCCAATGCCAATTGCACGGCTTTGCCGACCTCCACCTCGCTGGCGCCTTTGCTGCGGGTGACTTCAAAACCCACCACGGGTTTGCCGTTAAGCAAGGCCAATGAGCGCGGCTCGGCCACGGTGTCGCGGACGGTGGCCAGTTGGTCAAGGCGCACACGTTGACCGCCGGCCAAGGCAATGTTGATGCTCGCCAGCTCGTCCACCGTGCCCACGGTGGCCAGCGTGCGCATGGGTTGTTCGCTGCCGCCCAGGTCGGCGCGGCCGCCGGCGCTCTCGGTCTGCACCTGTTTCAATTGGCGCGACACGTCCGACGCGGTGGCGCCCAAGGCTTGCAGCTTGAGCGGGTCAAGTGCGACCTCGACTTGACGGGTGACGCCGCCCACGCGCACGATGGAGCCCACGCCTTTGACGGCCAACAGGCGGCGCGCCATGTTGTTGTCCACAAACCAGCTCAGCGCCTCATCGTCCATGCTGGGAGCGCTGATGGTGTAGGCCAATACGGGCGAGCCCGCAAGGTCGAGCTTTCTCACGACGGGGTCGCGCACATCGGCGGGCAAATCGGCGCGCACGCCTTGCACGGCAGAACGCACGTCGTCCACCGCTTCTTGGGTCGATTTTTCCAGCCGGAACTCGGCGGTGATGGTGACGCCACCGTCTTGCACCTTGGTGTAGATGTTTTTCAGGCCTTGCAAAGGCGCCAGCGCGTTTTCCAGTTTGCGGGCGACCTCAGTTTCCAGCTGCGCGGGAGCCGCGCCGGGCAGGGAGGCCACGACGATGACATTGGGCACGTCCAGATCGGGGAAGTTTTGTACCTTCATGCCTTTAAAGGCCAGCAGCCCGGCAAAGGTGAGCAATACAAACAGCATCACCGCCGGAATGGGGTTTTTGATGGACCAGGAGGAGACATTCATGCTGGGTGCTCCTTATTTGCTAGC
The DNA here is from genome assembly GCA_049286445.1 of Rhodoferax sp. Lineage (GTDB taxonomy): Bacteria > Pseudomonadota > Gammaproteobacteria > Burkholderiales > Burkholderiaceae_C > Rhodoferax. Next base: position 11,422 of record JBAQDW010000153.1, read on the forward strand.
TGCTGGCGCAGGAGCAGCGGGGGCCAGAGGCTGATTTGGCTTAAAAGCGTCAACCACTTTCACCAGATCACCGTCGCTCAAGAAACTGGCGCCGCTGGCCACCAGTTTTTGATCTGCTTTCACGCCACTCACAATCTCGACCCGGTCACCCACCATGGCACCGGTTTTTACTTTGAGTTGGCGCACGCGGTTGTCGGCGTTGACTTGGTAAACGTAGCTGAAGCCGTCGCGCACCACCACGGCGGTTTGCAGCACGGTGAGGGCGGTGACTTGGCCGATGGCCAGCTCGCCACGGGCAAACACGCCGGGTTTGAAGGTGCTGGCCTTGCCCGCCATTTTGGGCACGGCAAAGTCCACGTAAACCAGGCCGCTGCGGGTTTGGGCGTCCACGGTGGGGGAAATCAGGCGCACTTGGCCCTGCGCCGTGTCGCCCCCGGGCGCGGTCAAGGTCACGCGGGTGCCGGGTTGGATGCGGCCCAACTCAGCAGCGGTGACTTCGCCCCGCCACTCCAACCGCCCTTGGCGAATCAGGCGAAACAGGTCGGCCCCGGCCCCCACCACCGCACCCACGCTGGCCATGCGGGCGGAGACGATGCCGCTGTCGGGTGCCACGATGCGGGTGTGGTTGAGGCGCAGTTGTTGCACATCGCGCTGGGCTTTGGCGGATTCAACGCGCGCTTTGGCGGTCATCTCGCCGGTCAAAAACTGGTTGATTTGCTGCGCGCTCAAAGCGCCGGTGCCTTGC
>JBAQDW010000154.1:0-2714 GCA_049286445.1 Rhodoferax sp.
CCGTCATGGCCTGGATCAAGGCGTCGATGGCGGGATTTTTGACGCCAGAGAGGTTGCCGGAATCTTCCATGTCAGCCGCAGCGGAGCCAAAAATGTCCGCGTACTCCTGCCCCGGATTGTTGGTGCCGCCGTAGGCCAATGACGCCATGTCGAATTCAAATTTTTGCAGTCGCTGCTGGTACAGCGCAAAGTCAACGGCGCGCAAGTTCAATTGAATACCCAGTTTTTCGAGGTTGCGCGCCCATGGCGACACGACACGGGCGCTGCCTTCGTTGCTGTCCAAGTATTCCAGTACAAAAGCCTCGCCTTTGGCATTGCGCAGCGCGCCATCGCGCACACTCCAGCCGGCTTCGTTGAGCAAGGCCTTGGCCTGACGCAGGTTGTCTCGCAAAGTCGAATCCCCATCGGTGCGCGGCGGTACGGTCATCGGGCCGAAGGAAGAGGCGCTCACCACCTTTCGCCAAGGCGCCAGTAACGCGATTTCTTCAGTCGACGGCAAGCCAACCGCCTCGCAATCCGTGTTGCCAAACAAGCCATTGACGCGCTGGTAAGCGTTGTAAAACAACTGGCGATTCAACCATTCGTAGTCAAAAGCCAAACCGAGCGCTTGGCGTACGCGCCCATCCTTCAAGAATTCGCGCCGAGTGTTCAGCACATAGCTTTGAAAACCTGTGGGCAGGCGGTGTTGAAACTCCACCTTCACGAGTTCCCCGCTGTCAAAGCGCTTGCCTGTGACGCGCCGCGCCCAGTCGCCAGTGGAGAAGAACCGCATCAGATCAAACTCCCCAGCTTTGAGCGCTTCAAGTCGTGCGGTGTTGTCTTTGTAAATTTTGACAGTGATGCGGTCAAAGTTGTTGCTGCCTTTTCTAACGTTCAGGTCACGCGCCCAATAGCTGGGGTCACGCACATAGGTAATGTCCTTGCCAAAGCGCACGGGGCCAATTTTGTAAGGGCCACTGCCAATGGGAATGTCAGTCACGATTTGATCAAAAGGTTTTAACTTGCCGTTTTCAACGCCCCATTGGCGGCTGAACACGGGCAACCCACCCACGGTGAGGGGCAGTTCGCGATTTGGCTTTTTGAACTGGAAGCGCACGGTGCGCTCGTTCAGCACTTCCACGCCGGCCACATCGGCGAGCAAGCTCTTGTAACCCGGCGAGGCGAAAGGCCCAACCAGCGTGTCGTAGCTATATTTCACGTCTGCCGCCAACACGGCGTCTCCATTGTGGAAACGGGCTTGCGGGGACAGTCGAAAGGTCGCGCTCAAACCATTGGCGGCCACCTCGACATCGTTGGCAAGCAAGCCATAGCCCGCACCAGTCTCATCCATGGCGCTGGTCAGCAGGCTGTCGAACATCAGGTCGGACAAGTAGGCGGGTGAGGCCCCTTTGATGGTGAACGGGTTGTATTTGTCAAAGGTCGACACCCGCAAATTGCTCACCAAGCGCAACTCACCGCCCTTGGGTGCTTGCGGGTTGACATAGTCAAACTGCGCGAAACCAGCGGGGTACTTCAAATCGCCCCACAAGGCATAGCCGTGCGCAGACCAAGCGGGAGACCCCCCGGCAAACAGAACAAAAAACAGCAGACTTCGCATGCGACAATTCTGCATCAACTCACGTGGCTGCCAGCGCAGCGCCGTGAAGGGCGCGTGATAAACCGCAGGTGCAATGAACCCGGCTCTTTCACGACGAAGATTCACCCGAACAATGAAGAGGACGATATGGGATTCCTGACAGGAAAGAAACTGCTGATCACTGGTGTTTTGTCAAACCGCTCCATTGCCTATGGCATTGCCAAGGCCTGCCATGAACAGGGCGCAGAGCTGGCGTTTAGCTACGTGGGCGAACGATTCAAAGACCGCATCACCGAGTTTGCGGGTGACTTCAACTCCACACTGATCTTTGACTGCGACGTGGGTGACGACGCTCAAATTGAGAAGATGTTTGCCGACCTGGCCACCCATTGGCCCAAATTTGACGGCTTTGTACACAGCATTGGTTACGCACCCCGTGAAGCGATTGCAGGCAACTTTTTGGACGGCCTCACGCGTGAGAACTTCCGCATTGCCCACGACATCAGCGCCTACAGCTTTCCTGCCATGGCCAAGGTCGCCCTGCCCTACCTCAACGATAAATCTTCTTTGCTGACACTGACCTATCTGGGTGGCGTGCGCGTGGTGCCCAGCTACAACACCATGGGTTTGGCCAAAGCCTCACTGGAGTCGTCCGTGCGCTACTTGGCCGATGCCATTGGCCCGCGCGGCATGCGGGTGAACGGCTTGAGCGCCGGTGCCATCAAAACGCTGGCCGCCAGCGGTATCAAAGATTTTGGCCGCTTGCTGGCAATTTCTGCGGCTGCCTCACCTTTGCGCCGCAACGTGACGATTGATGAAGTGGGCAATGTCGCGGCTTTTCTGCTCAGCGACTTGGCCTCGGGCATGACGGGTCAAATCTCGTACGTCGATTGCGGTGTCAGCCAGACCGCTGTGGCCGTGGTGGAAACGCCAAAGGTTTAAGTGCCAAATAGGCTTGTGGCCCTTGCCCGGACTGCGCTACCAGCTATTTAATTTATAGCGAACCAGAGGCGTCAGCGTCGCCGGGCGGATTTCACACCGGGCAGCTCAGGCACCAAGCCCAACACTTTGGACAAACGCCCTGAGTCGGACACCTCCACGGTGAAGGTCATGGTGGCCTTGCCCTTCACCGTCTGGG
>JBAQDW010000155.1:0-4035 GCA_049286445.1 Rhodoferax sp.
CGGCGACCCGCCGCTGGAATTCGAAGTTCTGGATTTGGAGTGTTCATGTGTCCACCTGAGTTGAAGTGGACACGATGGTCTTAAGAATTTCCGATTACGGCAAGATGACTTGCCCACACGCTTACGGGGCTGGGTTCCGCAAGGCCTTTGAATATTTTTTACAACGCTGGCCCTTGCCGCAACTCGGCATAGGTGAAAGGTTCAGCCCAATGGCCTGCGTGACTTCAAGGGCCGCGCCTTTTTGAGGGTCGGTTGGGTGGCCACGCGAGGTCTGCGGTTGGCTCGGTCTTGGAGCAGTTGTTGTTCACGCAGTCCCCGCAGCTCCGCCACGCTGCCTTCCAACGCACCATTGCGTTGGCGCAGTTCGTCGGCCTGGACTTGTTTCTCGGTCACAACTTTGCGGTGCAGCTCCGTCTGATCCGCCAGGGCGCGCTGAGAGGCGAGCACGTCTTTTTGCAGTTGGGCGGCATGGACGCGGGCGCGGTCCACTTCGAGCAGCAAGCGGCGCATGTCGAGGGCGTGTCGTGCTTCTTGCTGGGCCGTTGCCAGGCGTTGCTGCGCCAATTCCTGGGTAAAGCCGTGCTGTGCGGTTTGCAGGCTGTCTTGGAGTTCGCGCCGTTGGGCCACATGGGTTTCAATTTGGCGCTGCAGGGTGGCGGATTCACCTTGTGTTCGAGCCAGTTCGGCCTGCGCGTCGCCCCACTTGCTCGCCAAGGCTTGCAGGTCGTGTTGTGCTGCCTGCAAAGTCAACTCGATCGCTTGCGCCTTGGCAGTCGCGGCTTGGGCAGCGCTTTCGGCCTCAATCACCTGGGCACGAGCCTCTTCGCGCAGTGATCCCAAGGCGTCTTGGGCTGCGGCTTGGGCCTGTTGCCACAAGGCCCCCATCATTTCGCCAGCGGCACTTTGCAAGCTGGGCGGCAAATCAGGGTGCTCGATGCGGATGCGGCTTTTCTCCCGCAGGGTTTCCCAAAAACGATTCAACGCTTCAGCCGGCGCGCTCATGCTGCCTTTTCGCACCAGTTGGTACAACTTGTTGGCGGTGGGGGTGATGCCGTGGCGAAAGAACAAAACCAGACATACCTCGCGGTAAAGGTCTTGTGTATCGGGGTACTGCGGGCGCAGGGCCTCAATTTCGGTCTGTAAGCGGTTATCTAGGGGCGCGGGGGTGTTCATGGCGTTTTCTGGTGGTTTTGTCATTAAATATTACAACGTAATATGTTGATTATTTTAATAATTTAATCATTCTATGGACATAATAAATCTAATGTCCATAGAATGGCGGTATGCCCCATCGATCACCCCCTTCACCGCAGCAATCGCTAGTTTCTTTGGATCAGATGGTCATCGCGCCCCGCTTGGATGGCACTCGCGGGCGAAATCGCGCTTTATCGGGTTCGCAGTTGTCGGCTGGCGACGATCGGTCGGCGGTTTTGGCTTGGTTGGCGCGGTATGCCGATTCACCGTCCACGCTGGCGAGCTATCGAAAAGAAGCCGAGCGGCTGCTGTTGTGGTGCACGCTGCAGCACGGGGTGGCCTTGTCGGACCTGACGCACGAGGATTTGCTGGTCTATCAGCGTTTTCTGACCGACCCCCAACCTGCTGAACGCTGGGTCATGGCCCCCGGGCAGAAGCCCGCCCGCGCTGCCAGCCAGTGGCGACCTTTTGCAGGGCCTTTGGGGCCGTCAAGTCAACGCCAGGCCTTGACAGTGCTGAACGCGATGTTCTCTTGGCTGGTGGTTGCAGGGTATTGGGTGGGTAATCCTTTGGCGCTGAGTCGGCGCAAACGCAAGATGGCACCGCCCCAGGTCAGCCGTTTTCTGCCCATGGCGCATTGGGAGGTGGTGAAGGCCACCATTCAGGCCATGCCCGTGGACACCGAGCGCGAGCGCTTGCAGGCGGCGCGCTGCCGCTGGTTGTTTTCTTTGCTCTATGTGGGCGGTTTGCGGGTGTCTGAGGTTTGCAGCACCACCATGGGCGGGCTGCACAGCCGCCATGGCGCCGATGGGCAAGAGCGCTGGCGGATGGAGGTGACTGGCAAGGGCAATAAAACCCGGCTGGTTCCCGCGACTGCTGAGCTCATGAACGAGTTGGTGAGCTACCGCCAAGCGTGTGGTTTGAGCCGATTGCCGCTGCAGGGCGACGACACGCCGCTGGTGATTCCCTTGATTGGCACCTGCAAACCGATGGCGCGCAGCGGCATTCATGAAGTGGTCAAAAGCGTGTTTCGCGCCAGTGCGGCGAGGCTGCGTCAACAAGGGCCTGAGTGTGAGGCCGCCGCCTGCCACATTGAACAGGCCTCAACCCATTGGATGCGCCACACCGCAGGCAGCCACCTGAGCGAGAAGGCCGATTTGAAAGTGGTGCGCGACAACCTGGGGCACGCCAACATCAGCACCACCAGCATTTACCTGCATTCGGAAGAAGATGCCAGGCACGACGCCACCACTGCGGTTCATCGGGTGGGCTGGGGCCCCACCCGCTGACGCTTGTTTTAGAACTGCAGAAGCAAGGTTTTTAACGGCGGTTGCCCGTCGGATGAAGGAAAGTCGGCCCCCGGGGCGATGACGGTGCAGTCGCGCACGGGCCGGCCCAGTTTGGTAGCACAGCGCAGCACCTGGTCCCGCCAGTCGCTTAGGGCCACTTTGGCGAGGTTGTTGCAGCAGATCAGCACGCCGTCAGGGGCGGTGGCGAGAATCGCGGGCTTGAGCAGGCTTTGGTAGTCCCGCAGCAAGTCAACCGTGCCAAAAGCACTTTTGGCCCACGCGGGGGGGTCAAGGAGCACAAGGTCAAATTGGCGCTGTTCAAGCCGGGGGTAATTCGGCAGAGCGTGGCCACGCCGCTCAGCCACTGGCAGTCCTGCCCACTGGCGAATCGCGGGAAAGTAGTCGGATTGGATGAACTGCATGGGTGTCAGGCCGGGGTTCAATGCCTCGTTTTCTCGGCCCACGGCCAAGTTGCCTTCTGAAAAATCAAGGTTCACGACTTCGCGGGCCCCACCGGCGGCAGCGCTCAAGCCCACGCCACAGGTGTACGCGAACAGGTTCAAAACTGATTTCCCCGCGCTGTGGTGTTTGATCCACCCCCGGGTTTGGCGTAAATCCAGAAAAAGCAGGGGGTCTTGGCCTGCGTGGCGACCACGCACGCGGTAATTGAGCCCCCATTCATGGGCCACCAAGTCGGTTAGCGCAGCGGGTTCGGCTTGATGAACAGCGTCACTTCGATCCACCCGTGAGTTGCCTTGCGAGCGGTCGTTGTAAACCAGCAGCAAGGGGGTGTTCAAGGCGGTGTCGCACTGTGCCGAAAGGGCTTGCAAGTCAGCCGCTGCCAAACTTTCGTGAAAACTTTGAATGAGCAATTGCGGGCCATAGCGGTCGATGGTCAGCCCACCAGCGCCTTCTTGGCTGCCATGAAACAGGCGGTAGCAGTCCGTGCCTTGGTGGTGGAGTTCGCTCAGCAAGGGTTGGCGCTTGAGCAGTGCAGCGCTCAGCGCCTGGGTCATAGAGGTCATGCGCAAGGCGTGTGGTGAGAAAGTCGCGAAGTCTAACAAGGAAGCCGCAGAAACCCTCTAAAGGGAATGGCCGTGACTTCCCCATTCAACGAGCAGTTCCAGTAACCGCATGCGTTCATGACCAGAGCTGTTTTAGGCCTTTAGCCCTTGCTGCACTTGCGCCAGCAGCTACCGAAAATATAGCAATTCTTACGCAGCAAGGCCTTTAAATGGTTTTTGGCCCGCTAGCCCTTGCTGCCCTTGCGCAAGCAGCTATCAACGATGTAGCAATTCTTGCGCTGCAACCCCCACTCTCACCCCCAACCCCTCTCCCGCCCCGCCGGGCGGGAAAGGGGGGCCAACAGCCCCATGTGGCCGCGTGTTGGAAGTGATTGAGTTCAACGTGAGCCGCCAACCTTCAAAGGGAACACAGGCAGCGCCAGCGGGGTCACCGGCTCACGTGGTTCCCGGCAAGTTTGAATGTTGGCCGTTGCACGTGAACGCCACCCCGCACAAAGCGTTGGCCACATACGGTTGTTAAGCTCCCC
>JBAQDW010000156.1:0-22528 GCA_049286445.1 Rhodoferax sp.
GTCAGTCACGATGTTGTCAATCATCAGAGAAACAACCTCAAGGCTCAACGCTTGACCCAGATCTCGACTGGTCAAACGAGACCGAGCCCCTGCGAGGTTCAGCGCAGCAACGTTGCCAGGTGTCAGCAGACCCGCCGCATTTCGATCACCAATGCGTTGCATGACGTGATCCACCTGCTTCATCTCCTGCAGCTCCTCGAATGCAGCAGGGACGGTGACATCAAAATCCGTTTCAACGTCCAATGAGAGCTCTTTTAACCCGTCAAACTCCAAGGCGAATTTTTGGGCAAATGAAGCCATTGTGGTCGCCGGCGCTCGGGGTGTCAGCTCACCGGACAACAACATTCGCAGCCGATTCAGGGTCAAGGTTGAATCGTTTGAAACCGTTGGTGGCGGGAGCGCCTGTGAATCCTCCCTTTGCGCCCGCGCTGTGGTGGGGATCAACGGCACTGGCGCACTCGATTCCCCTAACTGTTGCAAACCGCTGTCGCTAAAGCCTCGGTGAAACGGGTGGAGGGGGGACTGCCCAAATTTGACACCTTGATGGGTCAAGCTCGATGACAGCCGGATGTACTGAGCAGTCAACACGGGCCCCAAGGCGACACCCATGCTCGTGAGCCACTCCTGGTGCACCGCGGTTGGCAAACGCATTTGATTGACGGTCGTCAATAAAGCGCGAATGTAGGTGTCAGGTCGCAAGGGGTTTTGGTTGGCAGGGAGTGGCGTTGACCCCGGGACCGAAGACATCAAAAGAACAAGGGTTGCAAAGCTTTGCTCGACGACCGGCAAAACAACTTGCTGCACACGCGCCAGCGCGACCTGCTCAAGCACTTGCGCCTCATCCATTAGCTCAAGCTGATCGAACTGCACCGAAGCAACACTTCGGCTCGCCAACGGACTTTTCACCGTTAACAGGGCGGATTTCAGTGCCGAGGGAAACCTCTCAACCATCACTTTCTCATACTGCCCCAGGAGTTGCTCCGCTTGCTTCAGCGTTTGAGAGGCTTGGTGGGTGGTCGCCAGCGTGTAGCGCTCATGAAGCCCGCGCTGCGTCGCCTGCAACAACTGGGCCATCAAATTCAGCCCATCGGCCAGAGCAGCATCCACCACCGCTTGGTAGAGCGGCGGCATCGCGCTGTGGCCTGTCGGGCCGGGTTGAGATGACCCCACGGTGGTTACTTGAGCGCTTTGTAACGCATCCGTTTGGGCTTGGCGCCTTCCTCACCCAAGCGGCGTTTCTTGTCGGCTTCGTACTCTTGGTAGTTGCCGTCAAAGAAGGTCCACTGGCTGTCGCCTTCGCAAGCCAAGATGTGGGTGGCAATACGGTCCAAAAACCAGCGATCATGGCTAATCACCATCAGCGAGCCCGCAAACTCCAGCAGGGCATCTTCCAACGCGCGCAAGGTTTCCACATCCAAGTCGTTGGACGGCTCATCGAGCATCAGCACGTTGCCACCGGCAATCAGGGTTTTTGCCAAATGCAGACGACCTCGCTCACCGCCCGACAAGGTGCCAACCCGTTTTTGTTGGTCGGCACCGTTGAAGTTAAAGCGACCGCAGTAGGCGCGGCTGGCCATCTGGAATTTGCCCACGTTCAGCATGTCGAGTCCGCCAGAGACGTCTTCCCACACTGTTTTTTCGTTGGCCAAGTCATCCCGGTTCTGGTCCACAAAAGCCATTCTGACGGTCTGACCAATCTTGACTTCACCCGAATCAGGCTTCTCGCGTCCGGCAATCATCTTGAACAGTGTCGACTTACCGGCTCCGTTGGGGCCGATGATGCCGACAATGGCACCCGGTGGCACCTTGAAGCTCAAGTTGTCGATCAACACGCGATCGCCAAATGACTTGGTGACGTTGGTGAATTCAATGACTTCTTGGCCCAATCGGTCGGCCACGGGGATGAAGATTTCGTTGGTTTCGTTGCGCTTTTGATATTCAAAATCGCTCAACTCTTCAAAACGGGCCAAACGAGCCTTGCTCTTGGCTTGGCGTGCTTTGGGATTCTGGCGCGACCATTCCAACTCTTTCTTCAGGGCTTTGGCGCGGGACTCTTCCCCCTTTTGCTCCATCACCAAGCGTTCTTGTTTCTGTTGCAACCAGTCGCTGTAATTGCCTTTGTAAGGCATGCCGTTGCCACGGTCAAGCTCCAAAATCCACTCGGCTGCGTTGTCCAAAAAGTAACGATCGTGGGTAATGGCGACCACCGTGCCGGGGTAGCGCTGCAAAAACTGCTCCAGCCAGTCTACCGACTCCGCATCCAAGTGGTTGGTTGGCTCATCGAGCAACAACATGTCTGGTTTGGAGAGCAGCAGGCGGCACAGGGCCACACGGCGCTTCTCACCCCCCGACAACAAGCCCACTTTGGCATCCCACGGCGGAAGGCGCAACGCGTCAGCGGCAATCTCCAACTGGTGTTCTGAATCGGTACCAGCACTGCCAATGATGGCTTCCATCTTGGCTTGCTCTTCTGCCAGCGCATCGAAATCGGCGTCTTCTTCGCCGTAGGCGGCGTAGATCTCTTCAAGTCGGGCTTTGGCAGTGAACACATCACCCATGCCCGCCTCGACACTTTCACGCACGGTCTGGTCGGGGTCGAGCTGCGGCTCTTGGGGCAAGTAGCCAATATTGAGGCCGGCCATCGGCACTGCTTCGCCTTCGAACTCTTTGTCAACGCCTGCCATGATCTTCAGCAGTGTGGACTTGCCTGAGCCGTTGGTGCCGAGGACGCCGATCTTGGCACCAGGGAAAAAACTAAGAGAAATGTCTTTGAGAATGAACTTTTTCGGCGGCACGATTTTGCCGAGATGGTTCATGGAAAATACGTATTGAGCCATGTGTCCTGCGCGATAGTCGGTGGGTAAAAAAACCTATTATCGACGCAACCCCCATCACGCTCCGTCGTCTGTCCGACTGGGCTGAAAATCACTGCGGGCTTGTACCCTCGGAGCGCTCATTGCGAAGGGCCGCTTGCGCCACAGCGTCCAGCGCCTTGTCCACAAGATGGCCTTCGGAGACCACGCGAATTGCGCCTTGCATGCGCAAGCGTTTCATGGTGCGCCGCGACATGGAATGTGCTGAGCCCCCTCGTGCCACAAACATGAACAAGGTGCGGTGCGGGCTAACCCAAGTTAATTGCGCCCTTAACCAGCCCCCTTTGACGATCAACTCCACCCATACGCCAACGCGCAAGTCCCGGGCTGAAAATACCTCGTCAGTGAAAGGCGCACCGACGTCACCAAAAAGTTCGCTACTGACATAGCCTGACTCCATCGCTTCATCGCTTGCCACCCAGACGTCTCCCGAATCCAGGGCGGGCATCGCGTCCACGGTTTCAGCCGTCGATGCCGCTTGCAACCCATCCTCACCCGCTTGTCCGCCCATTCGGGGCCCATCAAACGCTTTTTCATGTTCGGTGATCAAGGCGTCAAAGATCAGCGGCCATCGTTCGGCCGGGAAATCGATGACTTTCAATCCCTCACGAAGTTTGACCAACATGCCAGGCACCAAGCTGACCAGACGCGGGCGGTTGCGACGGGTTTTCTTGGCTTGCACGCTCCACAAAAGTTCATCAACCAGTTCGACATACCCACTGGGGTCGGCGCGGCCATCTCTGCAAGCCAGTTCATCGGCCGCCACCACCTGGGCCCACGGTCCTCGCAAAAAGGACGACATCCATTCCGGGACCACTTTGGTTTGCATGCGCACTTGAAACTCCTCTGCCCACCGCTGCGCCAGCAAATTTCTCTGTTCCGCATGGCGCAGCGCATGTGCCGCTTCCTCCAGTTGCTGGCGCTGCACGGCCTCGTCACGGGCCCAACCGGCTTCCAAAGTTTGCAGCACAGCGGCGTACTCCTGCGCTATACCCGCGCCCTGAGCGAGGGCGGACACTGCGTCAGAGATGGTTTTGAAAAAATAAACAAATCCATCGTCAGTTTCAGCGCCAAAGGCCAGGCTCTGATCGATGAGGCGATCCAGGAGCCGCCGGGCGGGATGCTGCCGCTCACTAAAAAAACGAGGGTCTGCTTGCGCCAGCGCCAGCAACAGAGGCTCCAAAGATTCAATCAGACGACTCACCGGTGCCAGCACCCGCTCGTCCTGTGCAAGCCGCTCAACCATCATGCTCACGACCTCTTCGGTGAGCTGATGGCCCAGCAGTTTGTCTGGCGGCCGGTCACTCAGAAGATCAACAGTTGCTCGATCGCGTTGACGCCCCCGCGAGAGTCGTGGGGCATCGCCGGCTGCGGTGGCCCGCTCGGACAGGCGTCGCATCATGGGCTCAATCAGCTTCAAATCTTCCATAGCGACAAAGGACGCGGGCATCGTGTGCAAAAAATTGGGGGGCGTCGCGTCGTCGAGCTCGCCCGATAGCAAGCGCCGCAGTTTGTCCATGGTCAGCAAACGACGAACAAGTGAACTGCTGCCCTCACCCGGCGGTCCCTGGCTGGCCCGGCTCAAAGCTCCTGCCCATGTGGCCGCGGACGCCGCCGGCTCCACATTTTGAGCCCGCAACCACGCGATGATTTCCTTGTACAACTGGCGCAAGCCCACGCCAAGCAAGCCTGCGGCAGGCAGAATCAGCGCCGCCCGTGACCGCTCATCCGGACAGTGTTTGGCCAAGGTTTCCTGCAAAGCACGCACAAACACCTGAGGTTTCAACGGATTGAGCGAACCCTGAACCGTGGTCCAACCCAGCAAACTGCTGATCAACGCATTCAGCGCTGGCAACACCTCATCCACACTGCGACCCACTTCCTGCTGCGCCAAAGCAAACTCAATGTTCACGTCAATCTGACCCGAATCCAATACATGAAGGTCTTCAAAGCGAACCGGGGTTTGGTCGCGATCTTCTTGCGCGACAGGCTGGTCCACATGGCGGCGCACTTTAGAGACAAAAGTGGTTTTGACGGCCTGCGCTTGACTTGCCAGAAATGCAGCCCCCGACTGCGCGAGCGCTGAACGGACAAAGGGCACACCCGCAGGTAACCCTGGTACGGCACCCGACAACAGTCCATCCAGCACACCTTGCAGCAGTACATCAGAGCGCTGGACTGCCATGGTGAGGCAAGCGGGCAAAGAGGCCGCTTGGCCGGTTTGTACGTCCGCTACGCCAATGCTTCGAAGTAGAAAATTTTTCATCGCCGCCTTTACTTCTGCGTTAGTCGGATCCTCTCGGATTTTCCATGTCGAGCCGAAGTTTGCCCAGCCCCAGAAACAAATTGTTTCCCCTGACGGGCAGGAAATCAGGGCCTAATTTCCCATCTTATGACGAGCATGCGATAATTTGGGCAGTTGTGGCGTTTCAGTTGCCCACAATATCAGCAACTTGCTGGGAACCATGCCTCGCGCAATCGTTCCGTCTATGTATCCCATCTGCCTTTGACTGATTCAGTGTTCACAACACCGAGCAGGCCGATGCCCTAGTGCCCTGGATGGGCGCCACACTAAATGAACTTTGAAGAATTAAATTTGGCTCCGGCCATTGTTAAAGCCGTGCTTGAGCAAGGTTACGAGACGCCAACCGCCATTCAGGCGCAAGCGATTCCTATGATCCTTGAAGGTCACGACTTACTGGGCGGCGCCCAGACCGGCACCGGAAAAACGGCCGCCTTTGTGCTGCCTATGCTGCACAAGCTCAGCCAAGGTCAAACCAGCAAGAACAAATTCGGTGGCTTGGGCATTCGTGCTCTGGTCTTGACACCCACGCGGGAATTGGCAGCACAGGTCGAAGAGTCTGTGCAGACTTACGGCAAGTACTTAGAGATGTCATCCACCGTGATTTTTGGTGGTGTTGGCATGAACCCGCAAATCAGCCGGGTTAAAAAAGGCGTAGACGTTTTGGTGGCCACACCGGGTCGTTTGCTGGACTTGTTGCAGCAAGGCGTGTTGGATTTAGGCCAAGTCGAAATATTGGTTCTCGACGAAGCAGACCGTATGTTGGACATGGGTTTCATCCATGACGTGAAAAAAGTACTGGCAGTAGTGCCCAAGAACAAGCAAAGCCTGTTGTTCTCGGCCACCTTCAGTGACGAAATTCGCGACTTGGCAGCCACTTTGCTCAAGAACCCACAAAGCGTGCAAGTGACACCGCGCAACACCACGGTGCAGCGCATCACCCAGTTGATTCACCCGGTGGGTCGTGGCAAGAAAAAAGCGATTCTTGCGCACATCATTCAAGAGCACAACTGGAGCCAAGTGCTGGTGTTTACTCGCACGAAATTCGGCGCCAACAACGTGGCCGAGTTCTTGACCAAGAATGGTATTCAGGCGATGGCCCTGCACGGCAACAAGAGCCAAGCTGCCCGCACGCAAGCATTGGCGGGTTTCAAGAGCGGAGACATCCGCGCCTTGGTGGCCACCGACATTGCCGCCCGCGGCATTGACATTGACGATTTGCCGCATGTGGTGAACTACGAGATTCCCAACGTGTGTGAAGACTATGTGCACCGCATTGGCCGCACCGGCCGGGCTGGCGCTGATGGCACGGCCGTGAACTTGGTTTGTTTGGATGAAGAAGGCTTCATGCAATCCATCGAGCGCTTCACCAAGCAAGACATTCCCGTGCAAATCATTGAAGGGTTCATGCCCGAGCCCGGTGAAAAGGCCGAACCCATCGCCATGGGTCGCCAAACCATTTGGGGCGGTGCGGGCAAACCCCCCAGCCGTGACGTCATGCAAGCTGCGGCACGCTCCGCGCGCACTGAAATGTTGCAGCGCGTGCGTGACAGCAAAGGCCCTCAAGGCGAACGTCCGGCCAATGCCGGCGCTGGACGGGGTGGCAATGGCGCAGGCGGTGGCGGTGGCGGGCGAGGTGGTAATACTGGCGGTGGTCAGCGCAGTCATGCGCCTCGCAGCCACGCCCCGGCAGGCGACTTCGCCCCGCGCAATCCCATGCAGCGTCCTGCCCAAGGTCGCGGCGGCAATGGGGGTGGCGGTTATGGCGGCGACAACCAGTCTCAACGTGCCCCTCAAGGCCAACCTGATCCCATGCGCACCAGCGTGGACATGATGGCTGAGCGCGGCGCTCGCCGTGGTGGTGGTGGTTTTAGTGGAGGCAACCGCAATGGCGGAGGAGGCGGTTATGGCGGTGGCAACGGCGGACGCTCCGGCGGCGGTGCGGGTGGCTTTGGTGGCGGGGGCAACGGGTCTCGTGGGCCAGGCGGTTCTCGCGGGTCTTTTAACCGATAAGCACTACACGGCGGTTCACGCCGTTGGGCGCCGTCCCTTGGCGCTCACCCACCCCAAGCTCACCAGCCATGCGGTGGATTTCTCAAGCCTGACTTCGCTTGGCCGGATTGAACATGTCGACGACGTGTTCATTGCCCTTGGCACCACCCTCAAGGTGGCGGGAAGCAAAGCGGCTTTTCGCGCGATTGACTTCGATGCCGTCTTGGCCGTGGCCCGTGCGGCACGTCAAGCCGGTGCCCACAGGCTGGGCGTTGTCAGTGCCATGGGTGCCGACTCTGACTCTTCTGTCTTTTACAACCGGGTCAAAGGTGAAATGGAAGCCGCCCTTCGAGCGCTTTCATTTCCCGTGTTGGTCATTGCCCGCCCTTCCCTGCTGACTGGCAATCGAGCCGTGCTGAATCAATCCCAACGCCTGGGTGAATCGCTAGGCGGCTTGGTCATGCACTGGTTCAAGCCTTTGATTCCACTCAACTACCAAGCCATTCCTGCTGAGCAAGTCGGACAGTCACTGGTCAACGCTGTCAGGGACGCAAATGACGGCACCCAGCTCCTGCTATCGGGCCAGCTGCGGCCCCGGTCCAAGCCCATGTGAACTGCAAGGGAATGACTCATGCGACACAATCTGAAGCATGAGATTTCTACATACCATGCTGCGCGTCGGCAACCTTCAACGCTCGATTGACTTCTACACCGAGGTGCTTGGCATGAAACTGCTTCGCACCTCGGAAAACACGCAATACGAGTACACCTTGGCGTTTGTGGGCTACGCCAGCAACCCTGAACAGGCCGAGCTGGAACTCACCTACAACTGGGGCGTGGAGTCCTACGACTTGGGTTCGGCCTATGGTCACATCGCCTTGGGCGTGCCAGACGCCTACGCCGCTTGCGACAAGATCAAGGCGGCGGGCGGCAACGTCACACGCGAAGCGGGCCCCGTCAAAGGCGGCTCCACAGTCATTGCTTTTGTGACGGATCCTGACGGCTACAAAATTGAATTAATCCAGCGCAATGAGGATGGTGCTGGCGGCGGTTTGAACGCCTGAACACCACAAAAAAGGGGCTTGTCTGGCCCCTTTTTTACTATTAATTCAATAGCGGCTTGCGCAGGCCCTGTATGGGCTGGCGCCCTATTTCTTCAATAAATGCGTTGCTTTAGCCAATTCTGTGATCAATGCCCAATCACCCTTGGCCATGGCATCGGTAGGCACCAGCCAAGACCCACCCACACACACCACATTGGGCAGTGCCAGCAAGTCGGGGGCATTTTGAAGCGTCACGCCGCCGGTAGGGCAAAACATCACGTCAAAGAACGGGCCGCTCCACGCCTTTAACAGCGCCGGGCCACCGGCTTGCATGGCAGGGAAGAACTTGAGTTCGGTGAATCCATCTTCCTGCGCCATCATGATCTCGCTCCCCGTTGCCACGCCAGGCAGCAGCGCCAAACCCGCCTCTCTGCACGCTTGTCCCACCGCCGAGGTGTAACCGGGGCTCACGGCAAACTGTGCACCCGCGCGTGCCGCAGCTTGCGCATCGGCACGGCTGCGAACCGTGCCTGCACCGACCACGGCCTCAGGTACTTCGCGAGCAATGGCTTCAATACACGCCAGCGCTTGGGGGGTACGAAGGGTCACCTCCAGCATGCGTACACCACCGGCCAGCAAAGCGCGGGCCATGGGCACGGCATGGGCGATGTCATTAAGCACAATCACGGGAATCACGGGAGCATCCTGCATCACCTGCAGGGCTGTGAATGAAGTCATATCGTCTCTTTCCATGTCAAATTAGAGCCAGCTGCAAGCGCCCTGCTCGGCTGTCAAGGCACTGCGACGCATGCCAGAAAATAGTTCACGGCCCATGCCAACGCCATTTGCTTCGCGCAGTTCAGCTGGCATCTCGACCAAAGTACGTGCGTTCCATTCATCTTCTGAGATCCGAACTTCTAAGGTGCCCGCATTTGCATCCAGGCGAATGATGTCGCCATCATGCACCCGAGCCAGTGGCCCACCCGCAGCGGCTTCAGGCGAAATATGAATCGCCGCCGGTACCTTGCCAGAGGCGCCACTCATGCGGCCATCCGTCACCAGCGCCACTTTAAAACCTTTGCCCTGCAACACCGCCAAAGGCGGCGTGAGTTTGTGCAACTCAGGCATGCCGTTGGCCTGTGGCCCTTGCCAGCGCACCACACACACCACATCTTGGTTCAATTCGTTGGCATTAAAGGCGTGGTGCAGCGCCTCTTGAGAATCAAACACCCGACAAGGCGCTTCAATCACATGGCGGTCATCTGGCACAGCAGAGACCTTGATCACACCGCGCCCCAAGTTACCGCGCAACAACTTCAACCCACCGGTCACACTGAATGGATCATTGGCGGGGCGCACCACGGTGTCGTCTTTGCTCACACCGGGATCGGTCCACTGCAACATACCATTTGGCGCTGCCGCTGGCACGAGGGTGTATTCCCGCAAGCCCCCGGCGCGCACAGCCAGCACATCGGCGTGCATCAGACCCGCATCCAACAGTTCACGAATCACATAGCCTGGCCCCCCTGCGGCTTGGAAATGGTTCACGTCGGCGCTGCCGTTGGGGTAGACCCGACTGAGCAAGGGAACCACGTCTGACAATTCAGAGAAGTCGTCCCAGTCAATCACAATGCCTGCCGCGCGTGCAACAGCCACCCAATGAATCAAATGGTTGGTCGAGCCACCGGTGGCCAAGAGCGCGACCATGGCATTCACGATGCAGCGCTCATCAACCACATGGCCAATGGGCGCAAAACGCTTGGCCTTGGTGATGTCAAGAACAGTACGCACGGCTTCGCGTGTGAGCTCTTCGCGCACGGCCGCACCGGGGTTGATGAACGCCGTGCCTGGCACATGCAACCCCATGGCTTCGAGCAGCATCTGATTGCTGTTGGCCGTGCCATAAAAAGTGCAGGTGCCAGAGCTATGGTAGGCCGCAGACTCCGCTGCCATCAATTCAGCCCGCCCGACCAGACCTTGTGCTGCTTTCTCACGCACTTTGGCTTTCTCGTTATTGGACAGACCCGAGGTCATGGGGCCAGCGGGGACGAACACCACGGGCAAATGCCCAAAGTGCAGCGCGCCAATCAAAAGCCCTGGAATAATTTTGTCGCACACGCCGAGCATCAGCGCCGCATCAAACACGTCATGACTCAGTGAGACGGCTGTGGCCATGGCGATCACGTCGCGCGAAAACAGGCTCAACTCCATACCCGATGTGCCCTGCGTGACACCGTCGCACATGGCAGGCACGCCCCCGGCCACCTGAGCCGTGGCACCCGCTTTGCGCGCTTCGTTTTTGATGATGTCAGGGTAGTGCTGCAAAGGCGCGTGAGCCGACAACACGTCGTTGTAAGCCGTCACAATGCCGATGTTAAGTGCCCGCTCCGCCACCACTTTCAATTTGTCATTCACCGGCAAGGCGGCAAAGGCGTGCGCCACGTTGGCACAACCCAAGCGCTGAGCACCCGGCGGGCGGTTCGCCATTGTCGCCATTCGTTCCAAGTAAGCCGTTCGTGTGGGACGGCTACGCTCCCGAATTCGGGCTGTGACTGTTTCTACCGTGGTGTGGAGTTTCATGATAATTTGGTAACTAAATTACAAGCTACATGGTACTCCTGATGCGGCACTATTGTTTCAATTCCGGGTAACGAGTTGGTTACCAAAATAAAAAAGCCCGAACGCGTCGGGCTTTTGACAGGCTGTGCGGCAGCGCCGCACTGGACTTATTTGATTTTGACCTCGACCCGACGCGCTTGGGCGTTGTCACCGTCAGCCAGCATCTCTTCTGGCTTCAATAATTCAATTTTTTCTGCTTCGACGCCTGCAGTTTGCAAGAAATCACGCACGGCAAAGGCCCGTTGCTTGGCCAGTTCTGCGTTCTTCTGCGCATCACCGGTTGCATCATGAAAACCACTCACCACCAAAGACTGACCCCCAGCTGCTGCGGTAAGCAGATCCGCCACGGCTTCATTGGCACCCGATGCCAACTCTGCGCTGCCCGAGGCAAAGTAAAACTTAACCACGCCCTCTTCGACCAGCACACGGGCACCATCCATAACCTCCGTGGCAACCACCGCCACAGGTAGCGCTGCAGGCGCAGCCTTGGGGCCTTTTTTGCCCAAGCCAAAACCAACGGCCAACGCGATGGCCAAAACCACTGCAGCACCCAAAATACCAAAAACAACCCCTTGGTTGTCATCACTCTGAGAAGACATGTTTCACACTCCATTTGAAGAAGCTGGGATTGTACGAGGGCCTTTTATACTGGGGCCATGACCTCTATCGCCGACCTCCGAAAAAGCTACGAACGCGCCGAACTCAATGAAGACGCGTCCCAGTCCAACCCCATGGACCAGTTTGAAAAATGGCTCAAAGAAGCCATCTCATCCGAGGTGCCTGAACCCAATGCCATGACGGTTGCCACCGTGGCAAGCGACCTGCGCCCGAGCACCCGCATCGTGCTCATTAAAGGCTACGACGAGCGTGGCATCACTTGGTTCACCAACTACAGCAGTCGAAAAGGCCAAGAGCTGGGTGGCAACCCGTTTGCGGCCCTGCAGTTCCATTGGGTGGAGTTGGAGCGCGTGGTGCGCATTGAAGGACGGGTGGAAAAAGTCAGCGACCAAGAAAGCGATGACTACTTTCACAGCCGCCCCTTAGATTCCCGCATTGGGGCCTGGGCGTCGCCCCAAAGCCAGGTGATTTCAGGTCGCGGGGTGTTGGTCGCCAATGCCGCCAAATACGGTGCCCAATTTTTACTGCAACCGCCCCGCCCACCGCACTGGGGCGGCTACCGTCTCAAGCCAGACCACTGGGAATTCTGGCAAGGGCGAAAAAGCCGCTTGCATGACCGCCTGCGCTACACGCTAAACCCAGACACCACTTGGTTGCGCGAACGCCTCGCACCTTAAGATTCGGGCATCAACGAGGCCTTGGCGGCCTGCTTGACAGCCACGGTTAAACGCTGCGCAGACGCGGGTTCATGCTCCCAATGGTGCCAATACAGTGCGACATCCACCGCAGAGCCGGGCAGGATTTCGACCAGAGGGAGCTGACCTGTGCGGTCTCTCAAATAGCAATCGGGCACCATGCCCCAGCCCAGACCATGCGCCAAGGCGCTTTCAAACGCATCCACGGCCGGCACAAAATGGCGAGGGTAATGGGGCACGTTGAGCTTGAAATGCTGAGCCAGAAAAGTGTCTTGCAGGGCGTCTTTGCGGTTGAAAATAACCGCCGGGGTGGCCAATAAACGGTGCACGGACAACGCGCCGCCGGGGATGTGGCAACTAGTAACCACCTCGGGCGCGGCCACGCAACGGTAACGCATGACCCCCAGCGGCTCGGCCAAACAGCCACGCATGGGTTGTACCAAGGTGCTGACGCAACCCATCACATCCCCGTGTTTCAACGCATCGTGGGTGTGATCTTGGTCGTCAATGACCACGTCCAACAGCAAATGGTGGCGCATCAACGAATGCGCCAACCCGGGCAAAAACCAGCTGGCCAACGAATCTGCATTCACTGCCACGCTCAAGGTTTGCCACCTGGTTTTTCGACCGGCTACACCCACGCCACTCAGCCCTCCCAGCAAATCCGACTCCATCAAGCGTAGTTGCTTGATGTGCGCCAGCAACACCTGACCTGCTGGTGTGGCACGCACCACTTTGCCCCGCACCAAAAGACGTTGCCCCAGCGCCGACTCCAGGCCCTTGATGCGCAGCGACACCGCTGGCAGCGTGAGATTCAGCGCCTGTGCGGCAGGACCAAACCCGCCGTATTCAAGCACAGCAGCAAGGGCGTCAAGTTGTCGGGCATCGAGCATGGGCAGCTGAATCAGTTAAATTTTTTTAATGCATCAAGAGTTTAATTTAGTTGAATTCAACAAGAAGCCAATTTTTGGCACACTGCGCTTTGCCTTGCGTATCCTTCGTTTCCCAAATTACCCACCGTCACATGCTCAGCTTCTCCCCTGCCCTTGCCTTTGCCCCCGCCTTTAACGCCGGCCTGCTGCTCAGCCTGTCTTTGATCATGGCGTTGGGTCCGCAAAACGTGCATGTCATGCGCATGGGCTTGCGCGGCGAACATGTGTGGCTGACCGTGTCCCTGTGCATCGTGTCCGATGTGCTGCTGATTGGGTTGGGGGTGCTGGGCATTGCCTATGTGGGAGGTCTGTCTGAGGGCGTGCGCGTGGGTCTGTTGCTGGCGGGCGTCGTTTTTTTGATTTACTACGGTACACAAGCCTTCATGCGCTGTCTGCGGGGCGCATCGGGCGAGCTGTCAGATCTGCAGGACGCCCAACCCCCGAAGCGCATGACCCGTCGCCAAGCCAGCGCCGCCGCACTGGCGTTTGCGTGGCTCAACCCTCACGCTTGGCTCGACACTGCCGTGCTGATTGGCACCGCCTCCATCGCGTGGGGTTCGCCCGGCAACGCCATTTTTGGACTGGGCGCGGCAGCGGGCTCGGTGATCTGGTTTTTAGGCTTGGGCCTGTGCCTTTTTTGGCTGGGTCAGCGCCTGCGCTCACCCAAGGTCTGGCGTGCGCTGGACGGGTTGGTGGCCTTGATGATGTGGGGCACTGCCCTGATTTTGGGCTGGGGGTTGCTGGATCTTTGAGTCACCGTGCCAGCCAACCTTGTCGCTCAACCGGCCACAGACACCTGCGCCAACCCTGCATCCACAATCAGGTTTTGCCCCGTGATGCCATCGCTGTCATCGGCCGCCAGAAAGAGCGTCGAGCGGGCGACATGGGCACTGTCCAAGCGGAACTTAAGGCATTGCAAGTCAATGAACTTCTGGTCTTCTTCCGGGTTGCGCCACAGCGCCGTTTGACGCTCCGTGACAATGGCACCGGGCACCAGTGCATTGACACGAATGCCGTCTACACCCAGCTCACGCGCCAGCGTGCGGGTCATGCCTGAGATGGCTGCTTTGCTGGCGGTGTAGCCAATCAGGTTCGGGCGACCGCGCATCCACGAGATGCTGCCCATGTTGATCACCGAGCCGCCCACTTTGGCCTCGCGCAATTGGCGGGCCACAGTTTGCGTGGCAAACACTTGGTGGCGTAAATTCAAGTTCAAGCAATTGTCCCAATACTCGGGGGTCAATTCGTCCAGCGAATGGCGGTCGTCTCGGCCTGCGTTGTTGACGAGCGCGCGAATCGGACCCCAAGCTGCGGCCACACGAGTCAGATAGGCTTGCAAGGCTGGAATGTCGCGCACATCACAGGCTTCGTACATCAGGTGGGTGTGTCCGGCTTGATTTAGCTCGTTTATCAGGGCTTTGCCCCCATCGGGCTTGGTGCCACAAAAGGCAACGTG
The DNA here is from genome assembly GCA_049286445.1 of Rhodoferax sp. GTDB lineage: Bacteria > Pseudomonadota > Gammaproteobacteria > Burkholderiales > Burkholderiaceae_C > Rhodoferax. The sequence continues at coordinate 14,531 of JBAQDW010000156.1, forward strand.
ACTGCCTTGCGCGGCAAACGCGCGGACCAGCTCGGCACCAATGCCAGACGAGCCGCCAGAGATAAAAACCACGCGCTCGCGCAGTGAGGGGTAAAGGGTGTAACTCATGATTCGTTCAGTGGGTTTCAACTACCAGCCAGCAGGCAGCACTTCGCTCATCTCGACGGCACGCCCTTCGGCAATGCTCAAATGAGCGGCCACGCCCGTCGCTACGCTGCGAAGGCCGTCTTCCAGAGAAACTTCGGGTGGCAGGCCGTTGCGCACGGCATGGGCAAACTTTTCGTGCTCAATGTAGGACGCTCCAAAGTGTTGGCCCGCGTACTTGATATTGGTGTCCCACACCCGGCGCACCGACACCCCTTTGCCACTGCCAGACGGCTCGCCCCATACTTTGCGCGTGCCCCAGTCTTCGCGGCGGCCATAACGCAGCGTGAGTGATGGCAATAAAGACTCCAACTTGCCTTCATTGCCCACCACACTGATGTGCTCGTTGTCCACCGAGTTTTCGGCAAACATGCACAGGTCCAGCATGGCGCGGGCCCCACTGGGGTACTCCACAATCACAAAAGCACTGTCCAAAATGTCAGGCGTGCGCCCGTTGTAGCGCTCGTCCAAGTGGTTCACACGCTGCCCGCCCGAGGCGAACACGCGCACGGGGTGTTCACCCAGCACGAAGTCCATCAGGTTGAAATAGTGGCAGCACTTTTCCACCAGCGTGCCACCGGTGTTTTCTGAGAACCGGTTCCAGTCGTCGACCTTGGGGTAAAACGGCTCGCGGTGCTCACGAATACTCACCTGGTGAATTTGGCCCACCGCGCCTGCATGGGCCATGCGCACCATCTCGGCCACGGGTGGCATGTAACGGTACTCTTGTGCCACCCACACCAGCGCTTGGCGGCCTTTGGCCCGCTCCACCAGCTCAAGACAATCTTGCACACGCGTGCACAAAGGCTTTTCAGCCAAGATGTGAAGATCGGTGGCCAGCGCAGCGCGAAGGATTTCAACGTGCGTGAAATTAGGGGTTGCAATGACCACCGCGTCACACAAACCGCTGCTCAGCAAATCGGCATAGTTATCAAACACAGTCGGGGCAGAGTCCAGCAAGGCCACCGCTTGCTCGCGGCTTTTCGCGTGAGTGTCAGCCAGCGCCGTGACTGCTGTGCCGGGCATGGCCCGAATGTTCTCAATGTGTTCGCGGCCCATGCTGCCGCAACCGATGATGCCGTAGCGAATTTTTTTCATGATGTTGAAATAGGAAAAACGAAAACGATCAGCCTTTGAGGCCACCCTGCGTCAAACCGCCCACCACGCGCTCTTGGAAGATAGCGATCAAGACTGCGATGGGAACAATGGCCACGATCAAGGCTGCAGAAATAATGGGCCAAGGGAAAGTGAACTCGCCTTGGTACAGTGAAATGCCCACCGGCAGCGTGCGCATGCTGGCCGACGAGTTCAAAGACAAGGCCAGTAAAAACTCGTCCCAAGAATTCACAAAAGCCAAAATCCCCGCAGTGAACACGCCCGGTGCGGCCAATGGAACCACGATGCGCCACAGTGCCCCCATGCGGGTGCAGCCGTCGATCATGGCAGCGTTTTCCAAGTCTTTGGGAATGCTCTGAAAGAAGCTCACCAACACCAACGTGCACACCGGCAGGTTCAGCACCACATACGGCAAGATGAGCGCGGTGTAGGTGTTGAGCAGGTTCATGGCCCGGAAGGTCTCAAAAATAGGCACCAACAAGGTCACCAGCGGGAACATGCTGGATGCAATGATGCTGGTCAAAATGACTTGCCGGTATTTCAAATTCAGCCGTGCAATGGCATAGGCCGCAAAGGCCGACACCAGCAAGGACAGCGCCGTGGCGCCCAGCGGAACGATCAAACTGTTGCCCAAATAACGCAGCACCGGCTGGTCGGTGAAGGCCTGCACATAGTTGTGCAGCGTGATGTTTTTCGGCCACCAAGTGATGGTTTTTTGCACCAGCTCGGTTTCGGTTTTGAGCGAGGTGAACAAAATCCAAACGGCCGGGAAGAAGCCATTGATCACCACCAAACCGGCGGCAATCACGCGCAACTGCATCGATGACCAACTCCAGTTCATGCGTTTCTCCCGACACGGTGCAAGTAAAACGAGGTCACCACAATCGACAGCAAAAACATGCCCACCGCCAAGGTAGAGCCGTAACCGACGTCCAGGTATTCAATGGTGGTTTTGTGAATCAGCATGGCCCGTGTTTCAGTTGTATTGCCGGGCCCGCCTCGGGTCATGGTGTAAGGAATGTCAAACGTTTGCAAGGCCGTAATGGTTCTAAAAATCAACGCCACGATGATGCTGGGCATCAGCATGGGAATGGTGATTTGCCAGAACTGTTGCCAAGGGTTGGCGCCGTCCACTTCTGCCGCTTCATAAAGCGACTTTGGAATCATTTGCAACCCCGCCAGCAGAATCAGCGCCATGAAAGACGAGGTCTTCCAGATGATGGTGAGGCAGATCGCCGTGAACGCCCAATTGGGGCGCAACAGCCACATCGTTGGCTCGGTTTGTAGACCTAAGCGACGCAGCACGTCGTTCACCACGCCGTATTCAGTGTGAAAGAACCAGGCAAATATCAAGCCTGCAAAGCTCAAAGGCAAAGCCCAAGGCAGCAGCAGCGAGAGGCGCACCGGCCACTTGCGTTTAAAAGGCAAGTTGGCCAGCATCGCCAAACCCAGACCCATGACCAATGCGCCCGGCACGGTGATCAACGTGATCAGCAGTGTATTTTTGGTGACATTCCAAAAATCAGCGTCCTTGATCACATCGGCATAGTTTTGCAGACCCACATACATGGCGCCGCCTGTTCCACCGGACAGGCGCAGGTCAAAAAAGCTGTTGTAAATCAGCTTGCCAATGGGGTAGACCACAATCAGCCCGATCAGGACAAAGGCCGGCGCCAAGAGCAGCCAAGCCAATGCCTTTTCGGACGGGTCGCGCAGTGTTTTCAACATGGGTCTGCAGTCTTCAGTTTGCTTAGCGCATCACGCGGTTCAACTTGCCTTCAATCTCGGCGACACCGTCGGCAGGCGATTTGACCCGGGCCAGCACGGCGCTGGTGCTGGTGCGCACCACATCAGACACTTCGCCATAACGCGCACTCAGGGGGCGAGCACGGCCCGCCACCACCGCTTTGGCCGCATCTTTGAACCACGGCACCGCTTTCACCACATCGGCATCGGTGTAAACACTCTCAATGGTGGGAAGCAGCGAGCCTTCAACAGCCAAGAACTTGCTCGATGCGGGGGATGCCAAGAACTGCACCAGTTTGGCCGCATCGGCCTTGCTCTTGCTGTACGCACTCACCGCCCACTGCCAACCGCCCACGCAGGTTGCGCTCTTGCCGCCGGTCATGGCCGGCAAGGGCATCACCCCCACTTTGCCTTTGACCTGGCTGTCCGCGTCATCTTTGAACTTGTCCCACGCAAAGCCCCAGTTGACGGCAAACGCCACTTGACCGGCCTTGAATTCATTGACAGTGGCCATGGTGGTGACCTCGGCAATGTTCTTTTTCATCACCCCTTGATCAACCAACTTGAGCCACATGTCCATGCCTTTGGTGGCAGCTTCCTTGTCCAGGGTGAGCTTGCCATTGGCGTCGTTGAACGATTTACCTGCGCTCCAGTACGGCAGCAAGAAGGTGCACACCGCCCCTTCAATCGGCGCGCCTTGAATACTCAAGCCCTGCAGATTGGGGTTGCCCTCACCCTTTTGAATGGTTTGGGCGGCTGCGCTCAACTCGTCCCACGTTTTGGGCTCGGCCAGCTTGTACTTTTCCAACAAATCTTTGCGGTAGTACATGAACATGGCGTCTGCAAACGCAGGCATCGCTGCCACCTTGCCGTTCACCACGTTGGCGGTGGCGTACACCGGCAGATAGGGCTTCAAAGCGGCGGTGCCCCCCAAGTAGCTGTCCAGTGGCTCAATCCAGCCCGCGTTGGAGTATTGGCTGGGGTTGACGATATCGATCAGGAAGATGTCAATGGCCGGGTCCTTGGCGTTGAGCACCGTGCTGAGGTATTGGCGTTGCAACTCGGAGGTCGCCCCTCCGGTTTCAATGTCAACTTTGATGCCCGGATTGGGGACTTGAAACTGGTCAAACAGCTTGCGCATCAAGTCAGGGCGCTGACCCTGACCGCCCGAGAACACGCGCAGTGTGGTCTGCTGGGCCGAGGCCATGCCAGCGACCAGGCTGGCGCTCAGCGCCAGAGTGATGAGGTGGGAACGTTTCATGACTGTCTCCTAGGGTTAAATATCAAACAACCAAACACAATAATCTAATGCCTTTTAGGCCTCTAGACCATGACCTGCTTGCGCAAGCAGCTATTCTTTCAATAGCAATCAAGCGGTAAGCGCCAGTCCGCTGTCGGCGTCAAACAAGTGCATATGATCCAGGCTCAAGTACACGGTCAGCGCCTCGCCGGGACGCAACCCAAAACTCGCCGGGCAACGCGCCACCAACTCGCAGTTGCCCACCGTCAAGGTGACCAAGGTTTCAGCGCCCAGTGGCTCCGTCAGTGCAACCTGCGCGGTGACTGGCACCCGGCCCTCGCCCGCATCCAATGCCATGTTTTCGGGCCGAATACCGAACTGCAGCCGTTTGGCTGCGGCACCGGCACGCGCCAAAGCGGGGGGTAAGGCAAACCGGCAGTCGCCCAGCACCACTTGACCATCGGCCAGCGTGCAAGGCACCAGGTTCATGGCGGGCGAGCCGGTGAACCCGGCCACAAACAGCGCAGCGGGCGTGTTGTAAATATTTTTGGGCGTGTCGTATTGCATCTTGTGACCCGCGCTCAAGACCACAATGCGGTCGGCCAGCGTCATCGCCTCCACTTGGTCGTGGGTCACATAAATGATGGTGGCGCCCAGCCGCTGGTGCAGGCGCTTGATCTCGGTGCGCATTTCGGTGCGCAACTGGGCGTCCAAATTACTCAGCGGCTCATCAAACAAAAATACCTTGGGTTGGCGAACAATGGCGCGGCCAATGGCCACCCGCTGGCGCTGCCCACCCGACAAAGCGGCGGGTTTGCGGTCCAGCATGTGGTCAATGCGCAAAAGGCGGGCAGCGTCCATCACCCGGCGGTCAATCTCATCGGCGGGTGTGCCCCGCAAGCGCAGGCCAAAGGCCATGTTGTCGTACAAACTCTTGTGCGGGTACAGCGCGTAGTCTTGAAACACCATGGCGATGTCCCGGTTGCGCGGCGGCTCGTCGTTGACCCGCTTGCCGTCAATGACCACATGGCCACCGCTGATGTCTTCCAAGCCCGCAATCATGCGCAGCAGGGTCGATTTGCCACACCCCGACGGGCCCACAAACACAACAAACTCGCCGTGCTCAATGTGCAAATCCATGCCATGGATGATGACGTTCTTGCCGTCATAGGTCTTGCGAACCTGTTGAAGTTCTACGCTGGCCATCTCAATACCCTTGACTTTGAATGTGAATGTCTTGTGCGCGGATAGCCGACAGCACCGCCGCGTTTTGGCGCATCAGCAGCCCTAAGTCAGAGCCGCAAGCAATGTAGTCAAAGCCCACCGACCGGTACAGCGCCACCGCCTCAGGCGTGCCGCCCACCGTGCCCACGGGCACGCCCACCTTGTGGCAACGCTTCACGCCAGCCGCCATCAGCGCGACCACTTCGGGGTGCAGCAAATCGCCCACATGGCCCATGGCACCGCTCAAATCACCCGGCCCCATGAAGATCGAATCCACGCCGGGCACCGCTGCAATGTCTTCAATACACGCCATCGCCTGCGGGGTCTCAATTTGCACAATGACACTGACGGCAGCGTTGGCCACTTTGAAATAGTCTTTGACTGTGCCAAAGCGTGAGGCTCGGCTCATGCCGGCCATGCCCCGCACGCCTTCTGGCGCGTACTTGGTAGCCGCCACAGCGCAACGGGCCTCATCGACCGATTGAACAAAGGGGAACATCACCGTTTGCGCGCCCGCATCCAGCACCCGCTTGACCATCACCGTGTCATTCCATGGCACGCGGGTGATCGGCAGCATGTCGGTGCCCGCCACCGCCTGCAACAGATGCACCAGCTCCATCATGTCCAGCGGCGTGTGTTCCATGTCCAACACGGCCCAGTCGTAACCTGCGCAACCCATGGCCTCGGCCACCACCGGGCTGGCCGACATGACCCAAGAACCGACCGGGTAACCCGCGGCCAAGTCTTGACGCGCTAACAGAGATTTGAAAGGGTTGTTCATCAAAAAATTACCGGTTCGGAGGTGGGCGCATTGCCCTGCAAAAAATCGAAGTCGCAGCCTTCATGCGCTTGTGTCACATGCTGCTGGTAAAGGCGCGTGAAGCCGCGCTGAGGCAACGCGGCCACGGGTTTCCAGTCGGCACGTCGCTGCGCCAGCTCAGCCTCAGACACCTCTAAATGCAGGCGACGCTGCGCCACATCCAGATCAATCATGTCGCCGGTTCGCACCAGCGCCAGCGGGCCGCCCACGGCGCTCTCGGGTGAAATATGCAACACACAAGTCCCGTAGTGCGTGCCGCTCATGCGGGCGTCGCTCAGGCGCAGCATGTCGCGCACGCCTACTTTGAGAAGCTTGGCAGGAATCGGCAGGTTGCCCCACTCCGGCATGCCGGGTGCGCCCACGGGACCGGCGTTGCGCAAGACCAAAATCGTGTTTTCATCACAATCCAGCGTCTCGTTGGCCATGGCTTTGAGCATGTCAGGCTGGTTGTCAAACACCAAGGCTCGACCCCGGTGTTTCAGCAGTTTCTCAGTGGCCGCGCTGGGTTTGATGACCGCGCCATCGGGTGCCAAGTTGCCTTTCAACACAGCCAAGGCCCCTGCCCGACTCACCGGCCGGTCCAGCGGACGAATGACCTCGGGGTCTAGCACCTCCGCTTTGGCGATGTTTTGCGCCACGGTGGTGCCGCCCACGGTGAGTTCGTTGACGGCAAGGAAGGGGGCGATGACTTTCATCAGCGCGGTGAGACCACCAGCGTAATAAAAATCCTCCATCAAGCGGTCGCCGCTGGGAAACAGGTTGGCCAGCACCGGCACTTTTTGCGCCATGGCATCCAAGTCGTCCAAGCTCAGTTCAATACCCAAACGCCCGGCCATGGCAATGATGTGCACCGCTGCGTTGGTGGAGCCACCCAACGCCATTTGCACCGCCAAGGCATTTTGAAATGAGCCCCGTGTGACCACACGGGAAGGTTTTAAGTCTTGCCACACCATCTCCACAATGCGCTCGCCGCAGCTGGTGACCATGCGGGTGTGGGCCGAGTCCATGGCCGGAATGCTGCTGGCACCCGGCAGGGTCAAGCCCAAAGCATCGACCATGCTGGTCATGGTCGATGCCGTGCCCATGGTGTTGCAAGTACCGGGCGCGCGGGTCATGCGGCTCTCTAAATGCTGCAGCTCTGCGGCGTCAATCTTGCCGGCTTGGTAGTCGTCCCAAAAAATACGGGTGTGGGTGCCGGCGCCAATGCAGCGTGAGACACCGTCTTTGACGTAACGGTCGTTCAGCATGGGTCCAGCCGGGCAAAACAGCGTGGGAATGTCCATGCTGAAAGCGCCCATCAAAGTGCCGGGCGTTGTTTTGTCGCAGCCTGCCAAAATCACCACGCCATCGCAAGGCAGACTGCGCAGCAGTTCCTCGACCTCCATGGCGAGAAAGTTGCGGTAGAGCATGGTGGTGGGCTTCACCATGACCTCGCCCAAACTCATGGCGGGCAATTCCACGGGGTAACCGCCTGCGGCCAAAATGCCATTCTTGACCGATTGCACACGCTGAGGAAAGTGGGCATGGCAGGGTGACAGATCGCTCCACGTGTTGATGATCGCAATCATCGGGCGCTCCATCAGTAACTTCTCAATAACTCAAGGCAAAGCACCAGCCATCGCGGCATTGCGAATGAGCGAAGGCAGGGGCGGGATGGCGTTGGTCAGGGAGACGCGATCAAGCAAATACAGCCAGAAGGAGATACCGA
>JBAQDW010000157.1:0-14908 GCA_049286445.1 Rhodoferax sp.
GCAATTTGGGTGCGGTTGTGGCTCAAAGCCTCGCCTTGAATCAAAAAGGTGTCGTCCACGCGTTCTCCCAAGGTCGAGATCTTGGCCAGTTGCAGGTTGATTTTGTAGTTGGCCAGCACGCGTGCCACAGCGTACAGCAGCCCAACACGGTCACTGCTGGCAATGCTCAGGATCCAGCGTTGCGCCTTCTCGTCGGGTCGCAGGGTCACGCGGGGGGCGATGGGGAAGCTCTTGACCCGGCGTGACACCCGCCCCCGGCTGGGCGGCCCCAACGGGCTGGTGTCTGCCAGCGCCCGGCTCAGCTCGCTTTCAACCATGCTGGTTAGCTCCCGGTAGTGCTCCGGCAGCCTGGAGGCAATGACCTGAAAGGTGTCCAAGGCGTAACCGTTGTTGGCGGTGTGTACGCGCGCATCCAGAATGCTCAAATTACTTTGGTCAAAGTAGCGACAAATTCGCGCAAACAAATCGGGGCAATCGGGGGTGTACACCAAGACCTGCAAACCTTCACCCAAGGGCGAGCGACGCGCGCGCACCAAGGGCATGCCACGCCCAAAAAACCGGGAGATTTGGCGCGTGTGCCAGGCAATGTCGCCTGCGTCATGGCGCATAAAGTAGCCCACATCGAGCGTGGCCCATAACGCTTTGTGCGCCTCAAAGGGCAGGGCGTGTAAAGCCAGTTGAATCAGTGCTTCGCGCTTTCTGGCACCCACTTCGGCGTCCCGGCTGGGCGCTTGGCCGCCGAGGGCGCGCAGGGTGAGGCGGTACAGGTCATCGAGCAGCTTGCCTTTCCACGCGTTCCAGACTTTGGGTGAGGTGCCCCGAATATCGGCCACCGTCAAAAGGTACAAGGTGGTGAGGTGGCGCTCGTCGCCCATGCGCTTGGCAAAGGCCTCAATGACATCGGGGTCGCTGAGGTCTGATTTTTGGGCCACGCGGCTCATGGTCAGATGCTCATGGACCAAAAATTCAATCAACTTGGCGTCTTCTTTTTCAATGGCGTGTTGTTTGCAAAAGCGCCGCACCTCCACCGCCCCCAGTTCGGAGTGGTCGCCTCCCCGGCCTTTGGCAATATCGTGAAAGAGCGCCGCAATGTAGAGGACCCAAGGCCGGTCCAGGCCAGCGGCCAGTTGAGAGCAGAACGGGTATTCGTGCGAGTGCTCGGCAATAAAAAAGCGGCGAATATTGCGCAGCACCATCAAGATGTGCTGATCCACCGTGTAAACGTGAAACAAGTCGTGCTGCATTTGCCCCACGATCTTGCGAAACACCCACAAATAGCGCCCCAGCACCGAGGTTTGGTTCATCAGCCGCATGGCGTGGGTAATCCCATCGGGCGCCATGAGGATGGCGCGAAAGGTGGCGCGATTCACCGGGTCAGCGCGAAATCGACTGTCCATCAGGCCGCGTGCGTTGTAGAGGGCGCGCAGGGTACGGGTGGACAGGCCTTTAACGCCACCCGTCGTTTGGTAAATCAGAAACGTTTCAAGAATGGCGTGCGGCTGGCGCTGGTACAAATCGTCACTGGCGACATCAATCATGCCGCCCTTCTCATTGAAGCGGTCGTTGATACGCTGTGGCGCGCGCTCGCTGGGATTGAGCTTTTCTTCAATATTGAGCAGCAAAATCTGATTCAGCTGGGTGACGGCTTTGGCGGCCCAGTAATAGCGGCGCATGAGCGCTTCGCTGGCCCGCACCGGCAAGCGCTCACCGTCGGGCGCCATGGAGCTGTAACCAAAGGCTTCGGCCACCGTGGTTTGCAGGTCGAACACGAGCCGGTCTTCGCGGCGGTTGGCGATGATGTGCAAGCGCGCACGAATCAGGTGCAACAGCGCTTCATTGCGCTTGAGCTGGCTGACTTCAAACGGTGTCGCCAAGCCGTTCTTGGCCAAGGCGTCCCAGTTGCCACCAAACCCGGCCGCCTTGGCGGTCCACAGAATCACCTGCAGGTCACGCAAGCCGCCAGGCGACTCCTTGCAGTTGGGTTCCAACGCGTAAGGGGTATCTTCAAACTTGTGGTGACGCTGCTGCATCTCCAAGGTTTTCGCGACAAAAAACGCTTTCGGGTCCAACACCGCATAAAACTGCGTTTGAAAATCAGCGTACAGGGGGGCATTGCCGGTGATCAAACGGGCTTCAATCAGGGCAGTTTGTACTGTCACATCGTGGGCTGCTTCAGCCAGGCACTCGCTGATCGAGCGAACGCTGGAGCCAATCTCTAGTCCCGCATCCCAGCAACTGCCAATGAAGGTTTCAATTTTTTCTTTCAGAACCTCATCGTCTTCGGGAGATTTGTCGTTGGGCAGCAAAACCAGCACATCCACGTCGGAATGGGGGAACAACTCGCTGCGCCCAAAACCCCCGACCGCCGCCAAGGCCAGCGGGCTGCCCAGGCCCGCTTGATGCCAGAGCGTTTTCAAGGTGGTGTCGGCCAAAGATGAAAGCTGGCGCAGCGTCGTATTGACGCCACGCGTCGAGGTGTCGGGGGAGGCCAGGGCCTGCAACACCCGGGCTTTGTCGGCGCGGTAGTGGGCGCGCAATGCAATGGGATCGGGCATGCGCAGGGCTTCGGGCGGGTTGGTGTCGAGTCAGTGGGCGCCAGCGCCTGCCAAAGACACAAATTCAGGCGCCGGTGGGCTGCCAGCGGACAGGGTGAGCACCTCGTAGCCGGTGGGCGTGACCAGCACGGTGTGCTCCCACTGGGCGGACAGGGAGTGGTCTTTGGTGACGATGGTCCAGCCGTCGTTCATCTCCTTCATGTCACGCTTTCCGGCATTGATCATGGGCTCGATGGTGAAGGTCATGCCTTCTTTCAAGGTATCCAAGGTGCCGGGGCGGCCATAGTGCAAAACCTGGGGCTCTTCATGAAAACGCTGACCGATGCCATGGCCACAAAACTCACGCACCACCGTGAAACCGTGGCCCTCAGCGTAGGTTTGGATGGCGTGGCCAATGTCGCCCAGGCGCGCACCGGGCTTGACCAACACAATGCCTTTCCACATCGCTTCAAACGTGATTTTTGACAGCCGGCGGGCTTGCACACTGCATGCGGCTTCGCCACCAATCAGATACATGCGGCTGTTGTCGCCATACCAGCCGTCTGGGGTGATGACGGTGACGTCCACGTTCAGGATGTCGCCTTTTTTCAGGGCTTTCTCGTTGGGAATGCCGTGACAAATCACATGGTTAACCGAGGTGCACAAGTGCCCGGGGTAGGGTGGGTAACCGGCGGGTTGGTACCCAATGGTGGCCGAACGGGTGCCCTGCTGTTGCATGTACTCGGCTGACAAACGGTCGATTTCAAGCGTGGTCACGCCAGGTTGAATATGGGGGGTGAGGTAATCCAGCACTTCGGAGGCGAGGCGGCAGGCCTCGCGCATGCCCGCAATGCCTGTTGCGTCTTTGTAGGTGATAGTCATGGTGCAATTATCCCATTGGCACGGCCGCGGTGCCGTGCGCCTCCTGCCGTGGCTGCCCTGAAGAGGGCGGCAAGGGCGCTGGTAAACTCGGCGATCTCCAAGGCCAGGCCCAGTCAGCGCCTGTGCTGTGAGTCAATTTCAACCCAGCAAGCACCCAATCAGGCCCCCAACGTGACCCTGCATATCACCCCATTCGAGGGCGGCAGCGCTCTCAGCAGCTTTCGCACCCAACAGCTTTTGCCCGCGTTGCAAGGCGTTCACGAAAAAATCACCGGCGTGGCGGCGCGGTTTTTGCATTTGGTCACCTCGGAGTCTGCGCCCAGCACCGAACTGAAAACGCAGTTGGCGGCCCTGTTGACCTACGGCGATCCGTATGCAGGCCCTTCTGAAGGTGCGCTGATTGTGGTGACGCCCCGTTTTGGCACCGTGTCACCGTGGGCCTCCAAGGCCACCGACATTGCCCACAACTGTGGCTTGGCCGTGCGCCGGGTAGAGCGTTGTGTGGCGTACCGCATCACGCTCAAAAGCGGTTTGCTCAGCAAACCCAGCCTGTCCCCCGCTCAGTTGGCCCAAGTGGGCGCGCTGTTGTATGACCGCATGACGGAAAGCGTGATGTTTGACGTGGCCACCGCTTACGGCTTGTTCACCGAGCTGCAGCCCGCGCCCATGGCCCATGTCGATGTGCTGGGCGGTGGCCAAGGCGCACTGGAAGCCGCCAACATCCAATTTGGTTTGGCCTTGGCTGCCGACGAAATTGATTATTTGGTGCAAGCCTTCACGCAACTCAAACGCAACCCCACCGACGTGGAGCTGATGATGTTTGCGCAGGCCAACAGCGAGCACTGCCGTCACAAAATTTTCAACGCCCAATTCACCATTGATGGTGTGGCGCAAGCGCAGAGCATGTTTGGCATGATCCGCCACACCCACCAAACGAATCCGCAGCACATGCTGGTCGCCTACTCTGACAACGCCTCGGTGATGGAAGGCGTGGTGGTGGAGCGGTTTGTAGCCAAATCAGCCTCTAGCCCAAGTGAAATATGCGCACCTAGCTATGAAAGTAATAGCGAAACGAACCACATCTTGATGAAGGTGGAGACCCACAACCACCCCACGGCCATCTCGCCGTTCCCCGGCGCCTCCACCGGCGCAGGGGGTGAGATCCGCGACGAGGGCGCCACCGGGCGCGGCTCCAAACCCAAAGCCGGCCTGACCGGTTTCACCGTTTCCAAGCTGCAGTTTGACGACACCGCCACCGGCTATGGCAAGCCCGAGCACATTGCCAGCCCCTTGCAAATCATGGTTGAAGGCCCGTTGGGCGGTGCGGCGTTCAACAATGAATTTGGCCGCCCCAACTTGCTGGGCTACTTTCGCGAGTACGAGCAGGGCCTGAACTACAAGGTGGGTGACCAAGCGTTAGACGAGCAGCGTGGCTACCACAAGCCGATCATGATTGCGGGCGGCTTGGGGGTGATTGACGCGGGCCAGACGCACAAGATCGAGTTCCCTGCGGGCAGCTTGCTCATTCAATTGGGCGGCCCCGGTATGCGCATTGGCATGGGCGGCAGTGCCGCCAGCTCCATGGCCACCGGCACCAATGCCGCTGAACTTGACTTTGACTCAGTGCAGCGTGGCAACCCCGAGATTGAGCGCCGCGCCCAAGAGGTCATCAACCAATGCTGGGTGCAGGGTGAGGCCAACCCCATTTTGGCAATTCACGATGTGGGCGCAGGCGGCTTGAGCAATGCCTTCCCCGAGTTGACCAACGACGCAGGCCGAGGCGCCCGCTTTGATTTGCGCGCCATTCAGCTTGAAGAGTCCGGCATGGCGCCTAAAGAAATTTGGTGCAATGAAAGCCAAGAGCGCTACGTGCTGGCTATCGCGCCTGAGTCATTGGACCAATTCAAGGCCTTGTGCGAGCGCGAGCGTTGCCCATTTGCCGTGATTGGGGTGGCCACCGAGCAACGCCAGTTGGTGGTGAGCGATTCAGGCGACGCGCGCCGCGCCGGGCCGCCCCAAGCAAGCGCAGCCCCCTCGGGGGGTAGAGAGGACACGTCAGTGCCGAACGTGGGGGCGCCTGTGGACATGCCCATGAACGTGTTGCTTGGAAAACCACCGAAGATGCACCGCGATGTGACCACCGTGGCGCGCAGCTTTACACCTGTCGATTTGACCGGCGTTGATTTGCAACAAGCCTGCATCGACGTACTGGCCAGCCCGACTGTGGCGTCCAAGCGCTTCCTGATCACCATCGGCGACCGCACCGTGGGTGGTTTCAGCCACCGCGACCAAATGGTCGGTCCTTGGCAGGTTCCCGTAGCCGACTGTGCCGTCACGCTGGCCGACTACAAAGGCTTTGGGGGTGAGGCCATGAGCATGGGCGAGCGCACGCCGCTGGCCACCGTGAACGCACCCGCCTCGGGCCGCATGGCCGTGGCCGAAGCCATCACCAACCTGTTGGCTGCACCGTTTGAGTTGTCGCGCGTCAAGCTGTCCGCCAATTGGATGGCTGCGTGTGGCGAGCCCGGTGAAGACGCAGCCCTGTACGCCACCGTCAAAGCCGTGGGCTTGGCGTTGTGCCCGGCGCTGGGCATCTCGATTCCTGTGGGCAAAGACTCGCTGTCGATGCGCACGCAGTGGAAAGACGGGTCGGATGCCAAGAAAGTCACCTCGCCGGTGTCCTTGATCGTGACCGCCTTTGCCACCTTGGCCGATGTGCGTGGCACGCTGACGCCGCAATTGAATGCGACAGAAGACACCACGCTATTGCTGGTGGACTTGGGCCGGGGCCAAAACCGCATGGGCGGCAGCATGTTGGCGCAAACCTTGGGTCAACTCGGTGACGAGGTGCCTGACTTGGACCACCCGCAAGACCTGGTGAACCTGGTGAACGCGGTCAACGCCTTGCGCGCTGACAGCAAAATACTGGCCTACCACGACCGAAGCGATGGCGGCTTGTTTGCCAGCGTGTGTGAGATGGCCTTTGCGGGTCATGTCGGCGTGGCGCTGAATGTTGACCTGCTCGTCACCGAAGGCGACGGCATCACCGACAGCCGGGCCGATGTGGGTGACAGCAAAAACTGGGCAGGGCAGGTGAGTGGCCGCCGCGCTGAGTTGACGCTCAAGGCCTTGTTCAATGAAGAACTCGGCGTGGTCTTGCAGGTGCACACGGCAGAACGTGACGCGGTCATCCAAACCCTGCGCGCGCACGGCTTGGGCAAATACAGCCACGTCATCGGTAAAACCCGTTTGCCCCACGCCACCATGAACGTGGGCGTGGGTGAAGTGCAAGTTTGGCGCGACGCCAAGGCCGTGTTCAGCGCCAAGCTGGCTGATCTGCACCAAGTGTGGGATGCCACCAGCTGGAAGATTTGCCAGCGACGCGACAACCCCGCCTGCGCCGATGCCGAGCACGCCGCAGCGGGTGAGCCGACCGACCCAGGCCTGCATGTGCATTTAGTGCCAAATCAGCCTCTGGCCCTTGATGGCACTGCGCAAGGCACTATCAAAGAAATAGCAAGTCCGGCCTTGATGCTGTCACGCCCCAAAGTGGCGGTGCTGCGCGAGCAAGGCGTCAACTCCCATGTGGAGATGGCCTACGCGTTCACACAAGCGGGGTTTGAGGCGTTTGACGTGCACATGACCGACTTGCAAAGTGGTCGCGCCAAATTGGCTGACTTCAAAGGTGTGGTGGCTTGCGGCGGTTTCTCGTATGGTGACACGCTGGGGGCTGGCATTGGCTGGGCGCGTTCCATTACCTTCAACCCGGCGCTGGCCGATCAGTTCAAAGCCTTTTTTGGCCGCGCGGACACCTTTGGTTTGGGCGTGTGCAATGGCTGCCAAATGTTTGCCGAGCTGGCCGACATCATTCCCGGCGCTGAAAGCTGGCCGCGCTTCACCACCAACCAGAGCGAGCGTTTTGAAGCCCGCCTGAGCATGGTCGAGGTGCTGGAGTCGCCGTCGCTGTTCTTTGCTGGCATGGCCGGCAACCGCTTGCCGATTGCCGTGGCGCACGGCGAAGGCTATGCCAACTTCAAATACCGGGGCGACGCGGCCAAAGCCATTGCGGCTCTGCGCTTCACCGACAACCACGGTGCCGCCACCGAGGCCTACCCCTTCAACCCGAACGGCAGCCCCGGCGGTTTGACGGCGGTGACCACGGCTGACGGCCGCTTCACCGCCATGATGCCGCACCCTGAGCGCGTGTTCCGCAACGTTCAGATGAGCTGGACGAATGGCGACGTGTCGGCCCTGAGCCCGTGGATGCAACTCTGGATGAACGCGCGCCGCTGGGTGGGCTAAGCCGACACCTGTGCTTGGTTTGTCTGGCGGCTCACTCGCCGCTGGGCAAAACAAGCGGTGTCGCCTTAATTTTTCGGGTAACCCAAGCGAGACAGGGCCTGTTTGACGCGGGCATCAAACGCTTCGCTGACGGTGTCAATGCCGTCGTCCACCACCTGAGTGGCACTGCCAATGCGCGACTTGAGCAAGTCGGCGTTGCTGTCGATGGCACCACGGGCTTGTGACTCAATTTTTTCGCCCGCTTTGACCAAGGACTCAAACGCTTTTTCCCCTTTGGTGCCGGTGGACGCGGTGACTTTGGCCAAGGCGCCCAGGCCTGCCAACCAAATGGCGCGCTGGGTGTCGATTAGTTTGAAAGACGCATCGCGCGTCATGTGAACCACGCTGCTCATCTTGCGCTCTGTTTTTTTGAACGTTTGTTTTAGCGTGGCCGGCTTGGCGGCTGCAGCGGGTTTTGTTTTGGGGGCAGACGCTTTGGCGCGGGGTTTGGCAGCGGCTGCTTTTTTGGGGGCGGCCAGCGCTTTGCGGGTTGGTTTTTGCTTTGCGGTTTCAGTTGCGGTTTTCTTGGCTGCCGTGGTTTTTTTGGCGGCCGTTTTTTTGACGGTGGCGCTGGTGGTTGTGCTCATGAGTGGATTTCCTTTTCAGTGGATGATTCGGCCAAAAGTTAACGCATGTCGGTGCATGGCCGTGATGCAAACTTAAGTATGGTGGCGTTGACCTGCTTCGCGCAACTAAAGTTTGAAAGAACGTGGGGTTTGTCGCGGGCACCTGCACTTGGCCTAAGCTTGGGGGATGCGACATTTGACACCGATGAACCCCTCCCGCTTCGAAGTGGTGGACGCCTTGCGGGGTGCGGCCATGCTGTGGATGACTGTTTTTCATTTCAGCTTTGACCTCAATCAATTTGGCTACATTGCGCAAAATTTTTACACCGATCCGTTTTGGACCACGCAACGCACCCTCATCGTGAGCCTGTTTCTGGCGTGCGCGGGCATGGGGCAGGCCTTGGCGGTGGGCGCTGGGCAAAATTGGGCGCGTTTTTGGCGGCGCTGGGGCCAAGTGGCGGGCTGCGCGCTGTTGGTCACGGCAGGCTCTTGGCTGATGTATCCGCAGACGTTTATCTACTTTGGCATCTTGCACGGCATGGCGGTGATGCTTGTGTTGGCCCGGCTGACGGTGGGGTGGGGACGCTGGCTGTGGCCTGCCGGCGGCGCTGTGATTGCTATTTACTTCATAGCGCCTCACGCAGTTGCCACCATGGCCAGTGCCCGATTTGTGGAGGTAATGAACTCTCCTGGAATGAATGGGTTGGGGCTCATCACAGTGAAGCCGGTCACCCAAGACTATGTGCCTTTGCTTCCCTGGATGGGCGTCATGTGGTGGGGTGTTGCGGCAGGCAACGCATTACGGGCGGCCTTGAAAGCAGAGCGCATGACGGGTCAGGTGCCGCGCATTTTTAAG
Organism: Rhodoferax sp.; assembly: GCA_049286445.1. GTDB lineage: Bacteria > Pseudomonadota > Gammaproteobacteria > Burkholderiales > Burkholderiaceae_C > Rhodoferax. The sequence continues at coordinate 9,180 of JBAQDW010000157.1, forward strand.
CCACTGGTGCGCTTGGGCCGGTGGAGCTTGAGTTATTACATGCTGCACCAGCCAGCAATGATCGGTGCTTTGATGTTGGTCGGGTGGTGGTCCGGTCAAGGACGCGCTTGAGGGCGGTCGCCGACCAACGTGACGTGTCGCAGCCACCAGCCTCTCCCGCCACGCTGCCGATGGATCACACGACAACGGTCTCAATCGCCAAGTCGCGGTAACGCTCAGCCAGCAAATGCGGTCTGCTGCGCAACACCTCAGTGACCTGGTCAGCCGTTGTGTCGTCGGGCGTGGGCACGATTAAAAACACCGCACCCGCTTGGGCCGCTTCCAAAAAGCCTTGCAGCGTGGTGACGCTGGTGCCCAACGTGGCAAGGACACCCACCTGTTGGATGTTGCGTTCGGCGAACTCAATCATCTCGGCCGACGTCACTTCGCGAGGGGACGCGGTGTGAGGGCTCAAATTTTTTAAATCACAGGCCACTTGGTCCAAGTCCGCTTGCGTTGTAAAGGCCATCACCACATGGCCGGTGGGATAAAAAGCTCCGAAGTCTTTGCCCAAGGCATCCAAGTTTTCCGTCTCAAGGTGACTCGCGGGCGCGGCAGCCGCGTGACGCGCGGTGATGGAGGGCGTCTCGGCAACCCGAGCGCTGCTTCTTGTCGCCGCCACGCCTGGTGTTGGGGGCGAGGCGGGGTGGGGGCGGGTGACCTCGTCTGGACTGATCGCAGCACCTGCCGCTTGGGCACCCAGCGCGCCGACAACGGCGCCCACCGAACCACCGACCAACACCCCCACCGGACCTGCAGCCACGGCCCCAATGGCAGCACCCGTTGCCGCGCCCGCCACCATGCCGCCACCGGTGAGCACCGAGTTGGCCTCGCGGTCAGCTTCTGCAGCGCGCAACGGGAATTGAGCGGGTGCATCGGGGTCTTGCGAGGGAACGCCGTGGCCGGGGTGGGCTTGCTCTGCGAGGTCTTTATTGACGGGCGGGGTGTGGGACGGGTTCATGGAAATCTCCTTTACGTGAACTTGATAGGCTACGCGGTAACGCCACCCGCGTTCGTAGGACGAAACACTTAATGGCGTCTTTTTTTGGGGTCGGTTCAGCCTGTGCCTGGTCCCTGCGCAATGCCACTTATGGGCCCGTCTGCACCCTTTTTAGGGACTCACCTTCGCCACCTCCTCTGCGACCAGTGTGGCCAACTGCTCTGGTCCAAAGCTGGGCAGGCTGCGGCCATTGACGAAGAAGGTGGGCGTTTTGGTCACCTGCAATGCCGTCAGGTCGTCCATGTCTTGCTGAAGTAACGCCTGCATGGCGGGGTTTTCCATGGCTTGTCGCGCTTGGCTCAGGTCCAGGCCCGCTTGTTGCGCCACCGCGAAAGCGGTCTCCAGGTTGGGTTGACCATGGTCAGCCCAAGCAGGTTGAGCCGCCAGCAGGGCTTCGAGCACTGCTTGGTACTTGCCTTGGCTCTTGGCCGCCTCTAGCAACTTGACCACCACATCTGAGCCCTGGTGAAACGCCGCGTAGCGAATCACCAACTTAATCTTCTGCGGGTGCTGTGCCATCAAATTTTTGACGAGCGGGTAAAACGCACGGCAGGTCTCGCAGGCCGGATCGAAAAACTCGACGATGGTGACCGGCGCATCCTGGGGGCCAAACACGGGTGAGTGCATGCGAACCAAGCGTGAGGGCTCTGCCGTGACCTGTACGTCTTGCGCCACCTGCACCCTCTGCTGATAGGAGGTCATTGCCCAGTAGAAAAGCAGGGCTCCAAAGGCCACCAGACCAATCACAGTGAATTTTTTCGCGTTCATGAACGACACTTTCTTAAATAGACACAAAGAAGAACAATGAGGGCTAAAAAGGCCAGGAGCGACAACCAAGGAATCTGGATACCGCCCAGAATTTCAAGGTTTTGTTCACTGCACGACGGCCCCGCCCCGCAAGGCACCCACCACTTCGGAACCCACCCGGCCACCAGTGCGGTGTGGTAACCCGACACGAGCGCGCCACCCACCGCCAAAGGCAGGGCGTAGATCGCCCCCCGGCGGTCCTCTGCGAACGCCGCTTGGCCCAAAATGAACGCCAGCGGAAACATAAAAATGCGCTGGTACCAGCACAACAAACAGGGCGTCATGCCCATCACTTCCCCCATGAACAGGGCACCGAGTGTGGCCGCCAAGGCCAGCACCCAAGCGGCCATGAGCCAAATCCAACCGTGTTTCATGGGCGCACCCCATGGCCGGTCGCTTGGTTGGCTGTCATACCGTGGAACCCTGCGGCGGGTGCCTTGGAGTCACCGCGCGGTGACGGGGTTGAGAAACCCCACTTTTTAAATTGAAACAGCGTCGCCCCAAGGGCGACGGCGGCCGGCCACACCCATTGGGCGTGACGCGGAACAGAGAGAGCAGAGATCAAGAAATTTTCCCATTGCGAACCAAAATTGACCCCCACGCGTGGCGTGTGGCCCTCACAGTGAGGGTCGGGGAAGGCGCTCGCGGTCAGCGTGCTAAACCGGTGCCCTCAACCCCAAACCCAGTGGGGCGGTCCAATTGGGGCGGTAAGGGGGCTCGTGGTGGGGTTGTGACAGGAACTTTGTACGGGGCTCGACGCGCACCGCTCCCGCTGGGCTAAATTGAACGCGGTGGGGTGTCGCCATGGCAGCAACGCCTGGGCCTTGGCAGGTGCTGCATTCGACATCGTGACTGCTGGTGTTGGCTACCACGTCTGGCCCCGCGTCCGCGGGCTGCCATTGGGCGGGCAGGTGATGCCGGGTGTGCGGGCTTTGCTCGGTCAACGCGTGGTCAATACACGCCACCGATGCCGCCGCAGAAAAAGGCAGCGGCAGCAGGGTGAGCATCAACAGGACCAGAAAAACACGCATTGGAAAATTGTAAGCGCCTGGCCCCTCAGTGACAGTGCGTGAGGATGAGTGAGCGTGGCCCGTTGAGCGCGCTTCAATCGCTTTTGGTCTTGAGCAGTCGCAGTCCGTTGGCCACCACGAGCAGGCTGGCCCCCATATCGGCAAACACCGCCATCCACATGGTGGCGTTGCCAAAGATCGCCAGGGCCAAAAACACCGCTTTGATGCCCAGCGCCAACGAAATGTTTTGCCACAGGACGGAATGCGTTCTTTTGGACAGAAGAATGGTTTGAGGGATGCGCCGCAAGTCGTCGTTCATGATGACGATGTCGGCCGCCTCCATGGCAATGTCGGTGCCAGCACCGCCCATGGCAAAGCCCAGGTTGGATTGGGCAAGCGCAGGCGCATCGTTGATGCCGTCCCCCGTCATCGCCACAAAACCGAACTTTGTTTGCATTGCCTCAATGGCGGCCATTTTTTCTTCAGGCAGCTTGTTGCCACGCGCATCGTCAATGCCCGCTGCTTGCGCAATGGCGCTGGCCGTGGCCTGGTTGTCGCCGGTGAGCATGATGGAGGCCACACCCAGGGCGTGGAGTTGTGCAATCGCCTCTTTTGAGGTGAGTTTGATGCTGTCAGCAACGGCAAACAAGGCCAGCACCTGGGTGGTGGACGCCAGCAGCGTGACGGTGCGACCCTGCGCTTCGTGCCGCGCCAGCCGGGCTTCGATGTCGGGGCTACACAGCCCGCGCTCTTCAATCAACCGATGGTTGCCCAGCACCAGTTCGATGCCATGCGCTTGCGCTTGCACGCCGCGTCCGGGCAAAGCTTTAAAGTCCGACAAGTCGGCCTCGCAGCGGCTGTCAACTAGGCCTGTCGCAATGGCTTGGGAGACCGGGTGGTCGGAGTGGGCCGCGAGATCGGCGGCCCAGTGCAAGACCTGATCGCTTGGAATGTCAGAGGCGATCACCTCGTGCGCTGCAAGCTTCGGCTTGCCTTGCGTGATGGTGCCGGTTTTGTCGAGCGCGATGGCTTTGATGTGGCGTGCGTTTTCCAAATGAACGCCGCCTTTGATCAAAATGCCGCGCCGGGCCGCTGCGGCCAAAGCGCTCACCACCGTCACCGGCGTTGAGATCACCAATGCACAAGGGCAGGCAATCACCAGCAGCACCAAGGCCTTGTAGATGCCTTGCATCCAGGTCCAGTCCATCAGCCAAGGGGTCAGCAGCGCCACTGCCAAGGCGAGGGCAAAGACGGCAGGGGTATAGACCGAGGCAAATTTGTCGACGAAAGCTTGCGTTGGCGCGCGAGACCCCTGGGCTTGCTCCACCGCGTGAATGATGCGTGCCAACAGCGTGTCACCCGAGGCGCTGGTGACGCTGACCTCGACGGTGCCTGTCAGGTTGATGGTTCCCGCGAAAACAGCGTCGCCCACGCCCTTGTCCACGGGAATGCTCTCCCCGGTGACTGGCGCTTGGTCCAAGGAGGTTTCGCCCAGAACAATCGCTGCGTCCAATGGCACGCGGGCACCCGGTTTGACGCGAATCACCATGCCAACGGCCACTGATTTGGCCGACTGCTCTTGCCAGCTGCCATCCGTTTGGCGCACTTCAGCCGTTTGAGGGGTCAGGTCAAGCAGTCCTTTGATGGCATTGCGCGCCCGGTCCACCGACCGCGCCTCGATCAACTCTGCAATCGCGTACAGCGCCATGACCATCGCGGCCTCAGGCCATTGGCCGATCAAAAAAGCCCCCGTCACCGCCACCGTCATCAGCGCGTTGATGTTGAGGCGCCCATTGCGCAGGGCCGCCAAGCCTTTCACGTAAGTTGAAAACCCGGCCAAAGCAATCGCAATGGCCGCCAAGGCCATGCCCAGCCCGTCAAATGCCACGGTTGGCGGAGCGAGAAACGACACCGCCTCGGCACCCACTGCAAAGACCAGCGCCAAGGCGTAGCGTGGCAGGCCCTCGGGGAGCCACGGCTTGGATTTTTTATCGGCGTGGTGATGGTCGTGAGGGTGATGATCATGATCGTCGTGATCATCGCCCGCCGCTGCGCCTGCTGGCGTCAGAGGCACGGGTTTGAAGCCCGCTTTGCGAATGGCTTGCAAGGCTTGTGGCAGCGACTCTGGGGGGGCATCAATGGCGATGGTGCGCGCCGTCAATTGAAAGTTGAGGCTGCGCAAGCCCGGCAGGTCTTTTAAAGCGTGGCGAATTTCACCTTCTTCGGCAGCGCAGTCCATGGTTGCGATGCGATAGACCGCGACGCCGGGTGGAACGGGGGCTGAAGTGACGGCCGCCACGGGCGAGCATCCGGCGTGGCCCGCACAGGGGTTCGAATTTTTTTTGTTGTCGTGACTGGCGTGGTGGTGCTGGCTCATGAATTTCCTTAAATCGTCAATTTCTTGCGTTACAGTATTAGAAACCCTGTAGCCACTACAGAGTCAAGCCGCTTTCACGAGAGATAAATTTTGGAGGAGTCATCATGAAAATTGGAGAATTGGCTGCCACCGCCCACACGCAGAATGAGACCATTCGGTACTACGAGCGAGAGGGGCTGTTAGGGGCACCCACGCGCAGTGAGTCCAACTACCGGGTGTACGGCGCTGCGCATGTCGAACGACTGTCCTTCATTCGCCATTGCCGGGGTTTGGACATGACACTGGCTGAAATTCGTGTGCTGCTGAAGTTCAAAGACGCCCCGACCGAGAACTGCGCGGAGGTCAACGCGTTGCTGGACCAGCATATTGGCCACGTCGCAGAGCGTGTCAAAGAGCTGCGCTCGCTTGAGAAGCAACTCAAAGCGCTGCGACAGACCTGCAAGGGCTCACAAGACGCTGAGCACTGCGGCATTCTGAATGAACTTACCGCTATTGC
>JBAQDW010000158.1:0-6462 GCA_049286445.1 Rhodoferax sp.
CGCAGCAGATGCCAGACCTGCAAGAGCGCGTCAACCACATCTTGACGCAGCAAGTGTTTGGCATTGGCATCACACGCGTGACCAGCTTGCTGGCGCGGCGCAGCGTGTATTGCTCCAAATACGCCAATGGCGCGAATTCCATTGCCAAAGGATTTGATAGTGATGCGGGCAATATCTGGTTTGAGCGCACCGAGCACACCTGGCGCAACAGCAAATGCACATTTTGCGGCGCCAGTCAGGCTGCGATGGACAGGGGCGATGCGCTTGAAACCCACGCTTACGCCTTCATTCACACAGACAACATCAAGACTCGAATGACCGAGTTATTTGGAGAAGAAATGCAGTTCGATGTCATCGTGGGCAACCCACCGTACCAGCTGAACGACGGTGGCTATGGCACCAGCGCGGCGCCGATTTACCACTTGTTTGTGGAGCAGGCCAAGACGTTGGAGCCGCGCTACCTGTCGATGATTATTCCGGCGCGTTGGTTTGCGGGTGGCAAGGGGCTTGATGAGTTCAGGGAATCCATGCTCGCTGATAACCGCTTGCGCTCAATTGCCGACTATCTGAGCGCGGCGGATGTTTTTCCCGGCGTGGGCCTCAAGGGCGGCGTGTGCTATTTTCTTTGGAACCGTGACCACCCTGGCCTCTGTGATGTGAGCACCCATTTCAAGGATTGGCGGGTCTCCACCGCCACCCGCCCTCTCATGGAAAACGGGGCAGACATCTTCATCCGCTTCAACGAAGGCTTGTCAATTCTCAAGAAGGTAATGGCATTTGAAAGTGATGTTACAGACGGTTTCGTACCAAGTGCACCCAAGAAATTTGATCAACTTGTCAGTTCCCTTAGGCCGTTCGGATTTCGCACCTACTTTCGTGGTCGTAAAAAGATGCGCGAAGGGGATGTAACTGTTTATCAGAATGGCGGAACGGGTTTCATCGCCCGCGACGAAGTGGAGACCGGCACTGAACTCATCGACAAATGGAAGATTTATGTGGGCCGTGCTGCGCCCGGAACCGGAAATCGCGACACCTACCCGCACCGCATCCTCAGCACACCCTTTATTGGCGAGTCGGGCAGCATCTGTTCCGAAACTTATTTGTGCATTGGCCCGTTTGACACCAAGGCCGAAGCAGAGAGCGCCTTGTCTTATCTCACTTGCCGACTGACGCGGCTGCTGATTCTTCTGCACAAGCCGTCGCAAGACACCACACGCAAGGTTTACACCTTCGTGCCAACACAAGAGTGGACAAAGCGATGGACGGACGAAGACCTATATGCCAAATATGGCATCTCCGCGAGTGAGATTGAGTTCATCGAGAAGGTAGTACGCCCGATGGATCTGAACAGTGACCTATTTGGCGATGTCGCCATTGACGAAGGTGACGATGAGTAAGCCCATCGAGGAAGTCCTCACGCCCAAACCTGAGGCCCGCCCCCGCATTTACGCCTACGCCATTGCCGATGCCGCGCACCACGGCCAGCTCAAGGTGGGCCAGACCACGCGGAACGTGAAACAGCGTGTGGCCGAGCAGCTCAAGACTGCAGCCATCCAGAACTTCACCATCGAACTGGATGAAGCTGCCGAGCGTGACGATGGTTCCATCTTCACCGACCACGAGGTGCGCTCCGCGCTGGTCAAGAAAGGGTTTGAGAAAGTCAAACTGGAATGGGTGCGCTGCACCGTGGCCGACGTGGCCACCGTGCTGGCAGAGTTGCGCACGGGCCAACGCTTGGGTGGCACCCACCACGAGACCTTTGGCCTACGCGACGAACAGCTTGATGCTGTCAACAAAACGCGGGACTACTACCAATCGATCTGGGCCGAGGATGCCAACGCAGCGCCACGCTTTTTGTGGAACGCCAAGATGCGCTTTGGCAAGACCTTTACCACCTACCAATTGGCCAAAAAGCTCCAGACCAAGCGCGTGCTGGTGCTGACTTTCAAACCGGCGGTGGAGGACGCATGGCAGACCGACCTGGAAAACCATGTGGACTTTGATGGCTGGCAATACCTGTCGCGATCAACGGGCAGCGACCCGACGCAGATAGACCGTGCCAAGCCGGTGGTGTATTTCGGTTCGTTTCAAGACCTGCTGGGTCGTGATGCGGCGGGCAACATCAAGCCGCGCAACGAGTGGCTGCACGCGGTGAATTGGGATTTGGTGGTGTTTGACGAATACCACTTTGGTGCCTGGCGCGACACGGCCAAGGAGCTGTTTGAGGGCGAGGACGATGCCGTCGCCAAGAAAGAGGCCAAGCTGGAATACACGGGGGAGCTTGATGGCATCAACGAAGACCTGAATGTGCTGGCTACCCAGGAAGCCGAATTTCTGCCCATCACCACCCGGGCCTATTTGTACCTGTCGGGCACACCGTTCAAGGCGCTGGCCACGGGCGAGTTCATTGAGGAGCAAATCTTCAACTGGACCTACACCGATGAGCAGCGCGCCAAAGAAGCGTTTGCTGCCGCGCAACCTGCCAAGCGCAACCCCTATGCCGCCTTGCCGCAGATGCGCCTGCTGACCTATCAGATGCCCGACGAATTGCTAGCCATTGCCAGCGGCGGCGAGTTTGATGAGTTTGACTTGAACGCGTTTTTTGAGGCATCCGGCACTGGTGGAGCGGCGGAATTCAAGCATAAGAGCGATGTGCAGAAGTGGCTGGACATCATTCGCGGTGGCTACGCAGCACAGTCGGCGGAGTTTCTGAAAACCGGCACGCGGCCGCCGTTTCCGTATTCGGACGTGCGTCTGTTGCCGTATTTGCAGCATTCGTTCTGGTATTTGCCCAACGTGGCGGCTTGCCAGGCGATGGCAAATTTGCTGGCCGAGCGGCACAACACCTTTTGGCTGGGCTACCAGGTCATCATGGCTGCAGGTGCGGCGGCAGGTATTGGACTGGAGGCGCTCCCCCCCGTGCGCAAGGCCATTGGCAGCGGGTTCGACACCAAAACCATCACGCTGTCGTGCGGCAAGCTGACCACGGGCGTGACGGTGGCGCAATGGTCGGCCATATTGATGCTGCGCAACCTGAAATCGCCAGAGAGCTATTTTCAGGCGGCGTTTCGGGTGCAGTCGCCGTGGTCCATCAAGAACCCCAACGGTGACAATCCGAACGAAGAGGAAATCCTTAAACCAGTGTGCTTCGTGTTCGACTTTGCGCCAACTCGGGCGCTGCGCCAGTTGTCGGAATACGGCATTGGCCTGTCGCCTAACGAAACCAACCCCGAGAACGCGGTGCGCGATTTGGTGGCGTTTCTGCCGGTGCTGGCGTTTGACGGTGCCAACATGACGCAGATCGACGCGGGCGGCATTCTGGACATTGCGATGGCGGGCACATCGGCTACGCTGCTGGCGCGCAAATGGGAGAGCGCGCTGCTGGTGAATGTGGACAACGGCACGCTGCGCCGCATTCTGGACAGCCCCGAGGCGATGGACGCGGTGGGGCGCATTGAGGGCTGGCGTTCGCTAGGCGACAACGTCATCGAGACCATCATCAACAAGAGTGAGAAGGTCAAAGACCTGAAAAAAAAGTCAAAAGAGGAAGACCTGTTGGCGCGGGAGAAGAAGGAGCTTTCCGACGAGGAAAAGGAATACAAGTCCAAACGCAAGCTGGTGCAGGAGAAGCTGATCAAGTTCGCAACCCGCATTCCAGCGTTCATGTACCTCACCGATTTCCGGGAGAACACATTGCAGGATGTCATCACCAAGCTGGAACCTGAGCTGTTTTTGACCGTGACCGGGCTGACGGTGCAGGACTTTCATCTGCTGGTGCGGCTCAAGGTATTCAACACGGAGCAGATGAATGCGGCGGTGTTTGCGTTTCGGCGGTATGAAGATGCTTCACTGCGCTACAGCGGCATCCTGAGTCACGATGGTCTGACCCATTACGGCTTGTATGACACGGTAGTGGCGAAGGACTGAGAAACGGTTTTTGTTATTAACTTTAAGCAGGTATCTAAATACCATTCTTCAAAATCTCCGGCACGACGAAATGAATCTGGACGACTACAACGGGACGATGGACCGGCGCGTGCACCTCAAGTCTGTCAGCGATCTGGAAGACTTGGTCGGGTTAATTGAGCAGTCTTATAAGAACGGATCTGACCCAATCCCATGACACTTGCCGCTGGTCAACGCCTCGACCATAAGTATTGGCTACTGCACACCCTAGGCCAGGGTGGCTTTGGTGAGGTGTGGCTGGCGCGGGACACGGTGCTGGGCAATCACCATGTGGCCATCAAATTTCTGACCGCTGCCAACCCTGACAAGGATAAGGAATTTCTGGTCGAGATGCGGGCGCTTGCCGGGTTGAATCTGCCGGGCATTGTTACCTTCCATCACCATTTCAGGCATCAAAAGCAACTGGCTTTGGTCATGGAGCATTGCGCGGGTGGCAGCCTGGCGGAGCGACTGCGGGACAAGCAAGCGGTGGACCCGCAGGTATGGGTCAACCAAGTGGTGCAGTGGATGCTACAGCTTTGCAACACGCTGGCAGCGGTGCATGCGCGCGGCTTGGTACACCACGACATCAAGCCGCCTAACATCTTGCTGCGCGATGGTATGGCAGTGATTGCGGACTTTGGCATTGTGAACACTACCGGCGGCACCGTGCTCTACAGCTCACTCGGCAAAGGTTTGGGGCTTGCACGCCGTGACGATGCACGGGAGGACATCTATGCCCTGGGTGTGACGCTGTTGGAGTTGCTGAACCGTGGTCACCCATGGAGCAAACTGACAGGCGACTTGCTGGAGGCTGCCAAGCGCCAACGCACACTGCCAGCGGGGCTGGACGAGCCAACCTGGTTGATTGAGATTGCGTTGAGAGCGATTCACCCGGATTCGGCACTGCGTTTTCAAACTGCTGCCGACATGGCTGCTGCGCTGCGGGCGCGCAGTGTGCCAGTGACTGTTGACCGCAACGCCATGAAGGCGCACCGGGCGGTGCTGGCGGGTGAGCAGGCATTGAAGCGCGGCAACTGGCGCAAAGCAGAAAGTGCCGCGGTGGTGGCGCGACGCCTAAGCCCCAGTTTGCCTAGCGCTGTTCTTTTGGCGGGACGCATCAAGCTGATGCAAAACCAAACTGATGCGGCCTATGACATTCTGAAAGACGCAGCGCATGGCCCCAGCGGCAACCTGATGGGCCTGGAACTGGGTTGGTTGTACCTGCAGCGCGGCGAACTCCCGATGGCGCTGTCCACCTTGAGTGACGAGGTCACGCGCAATCCGCTGAACATTGAAGCCCATTGCCTACTGCTGGAATGCTACTGGATGGTCAAGCGGTTTGATGAAATGAAGCGTCTGGCCGATGTCTTACGGGATGAAAAATGCGACAACACCGCCATAGAGAACGCTGGTCTGCTGGCGCGACTCGGACTGCAGGAGTTGAATGCCACATGGCTGCAGACCCAGTTGAGAAGAGGCAAGGGCAGCCCAATTGCCTTGTACAACGTTCAAGTCGCCTTGGCGGGGCAACAGGCTTTGGGTGGCTGGGATAGCTTATTGGAAAAGCTGATGTTTCAGGACTACCGTTTTGGACTACCCGCAGTACTCAAGCCCTCGAACACGGTGGTGATTGAATATCAGGGCAAAAAGACGATGTTCGACGACAAGCTAATCTCAATTGGCAAACTGGAGAGCAATGATTTTGAGATCAGTGCTCCATCGGCTAGTAGGCGGCATGCTGTTATTTTGAACATCGGCAACGAAGTCTGGCTGCATGACTTGCACAGCACTGTTGGGAGCTGGGTTGATGGCGTTCAAGTCCATGGCAAGTGGCCTTTGATGGGAGTGCATGAGGTAAGAATTGGCTATGAGCCGATTCGAGTGTGGTCACGCGAGAATTTGATTGCTTGAGATGTACTATGAAAAAAAGGCGAATTCAGATGCAGCAGCCGGACAGCGGACCATTTGCCAGCACGTTGATGTGATCCAACCAGATGGAAGCATTGCCAGGTTACATTGCCGTGTACCACCACCACCTCAAACGCCCTCCCAAACAGGCAATGCCGAACCTCACGCAGGCGTGACCGTTGCTTGGGCAGCAGATGCCAACGCACAAGGCCTGCTAAAGCGCATTTGGTGCAAATGGGTCGGCAAACCCAGAGCAACGATAAGATAAGATTTGGGGATTCAAGAGTCAGCCTTGATAGGAAAGATAAAACCGCCACTTGAATTCGATGCCACGCTGCAGTTTATGTAGGGAAGCTAAATCCTTAGCAATTCGTAAAGTGGGGGCAATTGGACAAACTAGAGCCAGAAAGAAGAAAGGACTTACCCCTTTTCGAAGCTAAGTCCTTAATTCATATGGTCGTGTGAAATCTCACTAAAGATGGTAACTTCTCAATAACCCACGGCAAGGCAGTGCCGTTTGGGACTTCAGACTGGGTAAACTTGGCGCCATTCACAACAAGTCGCAAGACAAAATTCCGAGTGCGATTAGCCAACACCGAGCCAGTC
>JBAQDW010000159.1:0-18960 GCA_049286445.1 Rhodoferax sp.
CACGTGAACGCCACCCCAGACAAAGCGTTGGCCGAATAGGGCTGTTGAGCTCCCCTGATCCCCCCGGCGGGGGTGGAGAGGGGTTGGGGGAGAGGGGGGGAAAGAACAAGGCTTTGAAACTTCTGCATTCTCACCCCGCAAGGCCTTTGAATGGCTTTGAATGGTTTTTGGGCCGCTAGCCCTTATAGGACCTGCGCAAGCAGCTATTGAAAATATAGCAATTCTTGTGCTGCAACCCCGCCGGGCGGGAAAGAGGGGGGCCAACAACCGGAGGTGGCCGCATGTTGAAAGGGGATGCGTTCACCGGGAACCGTCAACTTTCAAAGTCACTTTTAACACCGCACTGCCAGGTTGGGTGAGCCGAAAGCTTCACCCGACTCAGCAGCAAGTGCCGTTCGGCCAAGGCCCCCTCTTTAGCCTGAAGCCTGCAAACCATTTCTAGCTAAAAAGCACCACCGACCCGAGGTCTTCACCTGGCTGCCGCGCTGCCAGGCTGGTGGGTGGGTTGACAAAGCGATGGCACGCCCTGCCTGCTCTCAAGCGCGCTCCATGCTGGCCGCGGCTGACGCGGTGATGGGGCGGCCTTCCGCGTGCATGGTGCCGGTCTCCACAAAACGCGCATGCCAAGACAGCGCCTCGCGCAGCAGGTGGGGGGTGTGTTTGCTGGGGGAATCGCGCAGCGCACGCTCAAAGTAGTCGCTCAGAGCCGGCCGAAAATCAGGGTGGGCGCATTTTTCAATGACCAGACGCGCGCGCTGCGTGGGCGACAGTCCCCGCAAGTCGGCCAGGCCTTGCTCGGTCACGATGATCTCCACGTCATGTTCGGTGTGGTCCACATGCGAGGCCATGGGCACGATGCAGGAAATCGAACCATTCTTGGCTGTCGAGGGGGTCATGAAGAATGACAAATAAGCATTGCGGGCAAAGTCGCCTGAGCCCCCAATGCCGTTCATGATGCCGGTGCCCATGATGTGGGTGGAGTTGACGTTGCCGTAGATGTCGGCCTCGATCATGGCGTTCATGGCAATCACGCCCAAACGGCGAATCACTTCGGGGTGGTTGCTGACCTCTTGCGGGCGCAGCACGATGCGCTCACGGTAGAAGGCAATGTTGTCGTTGAAATCGGCCAGCGCCGTGGGGCTGAACGACAAGGCCGTGGCCGAGGCCATGGTCAGCTTGCCAGAGCGCAGCATGTCCAGCATGCCGTCTTGCAACACTTCGGTGTAGGCCGTCAAGTTGTCAAGCGGTCCTTCGTTCAGGCCCATCAGCACGGCATTGGCAATATTGCCTACGCCCGATTGCAAAGGCAGCAGGTTTTCTGGCAAATGGCCCAAGTGCACCTCTTGCAGCAAGAAGTTGGTGATGTGCGCTGCGATGCGCTTGGAGGCCTCGTCCGGCGCTGCAAAGGCGGAGTTGCGGTCGTGCTGATTGGTCTCCACCACAGCCACCACTTTGCTCAAATCGCAGTGCAGGTAGTTTTCACCGATGCGGTCGCCGGGGTGGGTCAAGGGGATGGGCCGGCGCAACGGAGGAATGCGGGTGCCGTAGTAGATGTCATGCATGCCCTCCAGGCCCAGGTTTTGGTCCGAGTTAACCTCCAAAATGATTTGGTCAGCCAAGTCCAGCCAAGTTTTATTGTTGCCCACGGAGGACGAAGGAATCAGCCGCCCATCCGGCAAGATACCCGCCACCTCCACCACGGCCACATTCAACGGCCCCAAAAACCCGAACCAGGCCAGTTGCGCCACATGCGAGAGGTGAATGTCGGTGTACTGCATCTGACCGGCATTGATGTGCTTGCGCACCGTGGGGTCCGACTGGTAGGGCAGGCGCATCGAGATGCCGTCCACCTTGGCCAGTTCGCCGTCCAACTCCGCCGCGGTGGAGGCACCAGTCCACAGGCCAATGCGAAATTCTTCCCCCGCAGCGTGCAAACGCGCAATGCGCTGGGCCAGCGCGCGGGGTACTTCTTTGGGATAGCCCGCACCGGTAAATCCACTCATGCCGACGTTGGCGCCAGCGGGAATCAGCTCGGCAGCGGCTTGGGCCGACATGATTCGGGATTTCAGAATCGGGTTCTGGACGCGGTCAACAGTAGTCATAGGGGGAGCATCTTCAAATAAGGACAACAGAGCAAGGCAAAGGGGTGGATTCCCCCCTGAAACAGGCCAAATCTTAGCAGGCCAAGCCCTCAAAACAAGGGTTAACCCTTAATTCAAAAGAGACTGACAGGTCAAAACCGCACCGGCCTGACCCATGGCTCGCGCCGAAAAAAGCCAAGACCCGCCCCGCAAAGCGAGCGCATCGCCGGCCACAAAGCCGCCCTGAGCGGCACACGTGGCAGCGGTATGCCCACCTCAATGCCCCTGCGCCAGTGCCGCTTGTTGCACAGGAACGCCATTGGCCCGCAACCACTGCGTGACGGCCAGGGGGTCGTCCAGGGTACGCACGGCCATGAACGCGATGTCAGCTTGCGGGTGGCGACGGCGCAAAAAGTTCAACCATTGTTTGAGGCGCCCCGCTTGCTGACGCCGATCCAAACTGGCGCACACGATCTGCCAAAAGTCGGCAATCAAAGGCAACAGCATCTCCCACCCCACCTCTTCACCTTGGCGGGCGGGTTCACCCGAGGCGGCGCGCTGGGTTGCCGCCAGAATGCCCCGCGCCAAGCCCGGGTCAACCACCATGCCGCGCCCCAGCATGAGGCTGTGGCAGCCTGACACCTCGCGGCAGCGCAACGCGTCGGCCACGGTCCAAATGTCGCCATTGGCCACCACAGGCAGGCGCACCTTGGCCCCAATGTCGGCAATGCGGTGCCAGTGGGCGGGCGGGCGATACGCGTCTGCCTTGGTGCGGGCGTGCACCACCAGCTCGTTGGCACCTCCAGCTTCAATGGCCTGGGCGCATTCTTCAGCGCGGGTGTCGTCGTTAAAACCCAGGCGCATCTTGGCCGATACCGGCAGGTGGGCGGGCACGGCACGGCGCACGGCCGACACGATTTGGAACAGCAGTTCGGGGTCATCAAGCAAGGCCGCCCCGCCGCCATGGCGGTTGACCACTTTGGCCGGGCAGCCAAAGTTCAAGTCAATTCCGTCTGGCCCCAAAGCCGCCAAACAAGCCGCGTTTTCCGCCAGGCACACCGGGTCGGAGCCCAACAGCTGGGCGCGCACCGGCACGCCCGATAAAGTGCGCCCGCCTTGCAGCAGCTCGGGGATCACGCGCACGAACGCGCGCTCTGGCAACAGCGTGTTGGTCACCCGAATGAACTCAGACACACAACGGTCCACCCCGCCCACCCGGGTCAAGATGTCTCGCAGCACAAAGTCCAGCAGCCCCTCCATCGGGGCGAGAAGAATGGTCATAAAAGAGAAAACCGGAAAAAAGGCTCAAAAAATGCGCTTGGCTCACGCAAACGAGCGCGGGGCATTACACCCGAATGTTGTGCACCAGCAAATCGGTCATGGTGGCGCTGGACTCCTCCAACCGCTGCGCCAAAATGCGGGCAATATTGCAATAGATGATATGGGCGCTGTCGGCATGGGCGTCCACCGCTTCACGGTAGAAACGCATGGTGACCGCTTCGCCACGGGCGCGAACGGTGGCCGAACGGACAGGCTTTCCGACCAAGGCCATCTCGCCAAAACAGTCCCCTACACCTAGGCGGGCCAGTTCAATCCATTGGCCGCCTCTGTCTTTGCCAACCTCCACTTCGCCGGCGATGAGGACAAAGAACGAGTCACCGATGTCCCCTTCTTTGAACACGTTTTTTCCGGGCTCAATGGTGACTTGCTCGCAAATGGCCAGTGTGCGCACCAGCAGCTCCATCGGCATCCCCCGAAAAAGGGGCACTTTCTCTTGAATTTTGAGCACCGTCGCCGCGCCCAGCTTTTTCTCAACGGGGCGAGAAATCACCTGCGCCCGAACGTTTTCGGCGTGAAATTGGATGATGGCGGGGTCGATCTTCATACGGGAGCCTATTAAACCGCATCGGCTCTGGCGGCCCTATACTTTGAGCGCACTAAAAGCATTTCTCACAACCCCCTGAAGGAGACTTATGGCAATCAATGTAAGCATCGATCTTGACTACGAGCTGGAGGTGAAGGCCAAGGCGAAAGAGGTTTTTGACCTGCTGTCCGACGTGCCGGCCTCGGCCAGCCATTTTCCCAAAGTGGACGCGCTGGTGGATTTGGGTGACGGCATCTACCGCTGGGAGATGGAAAAAATTGGCATTGCGCAGATCAACCTGCAAACCATTTACGCATCTAAATACGTCTCCAACCGCGCCAAAGGCACTGTCAGCTGGACGCCGGTCAAAGGCGAAGGCAATGCGCTGGTCTCGGGGAACTGGAAGATTGAAGACCATAAAACCTCCACCAAAATCGTTTTGCAAATCAAAGGTGACCTCTCCATTCCCCTGCCCGGCCTGATGAAGATGGTTGTGGGACCGGTTGTCGAGTCTGAGTTTGAGAAGATGGTTGAGCAGTACCTGGACAACTTGACGAAGGAATTCGGCGGCGAAGTCTGACAAGGCCTGCGCCCTGGGTGGCCCCCGATGCCCGCACGGTGTGAAGGCGGGATGGGCCACCTTCACGGGTCACTTCCGGTTTTTAGATGCTATATTTAAAATAGCAGCTCACGCAACAGCAGCAAGGGCTACAGGGGTTTTAGGCCTTCACCTTGGATTTCAGCCGTTGAAAAGCCTGCACTCCCAGCAACACGACGGCACCTGCCACAATGCCAAAAACACCGTCTAACGCCATCGCAAGAATGGGTTGAGCCGCCGTGCCCAGGCGCTGACTCAGCGACTCCAGCGCGTGGTGAACCATTGGCAAACCATGCGTCAAAATGCCGCCCCCCACCAGAAACATCGCGGCAGTGCCCGCCACCGAAAGCGCTTTCATGAGGTACGGCGCCGAGACCAGCGCCCCACGCCCCAAACTGCGTTGCCATTCCGCCAGCGTTGTGCTTCCCTGTTTCTGGCTGAGGTACAAACCGCCGTCATCGAGTTTGACGATACAGGCCACCAGCCCGTAAACGCCCAATGTCATGAGCAGCGCAATCCCGCTGAGCACCACCACTTGGGTCACCATGGGTCTGGCCTGCACCGTGCCCAAGGTGATGGCAATGATTTCCGCTGACAAAATAAAGTCGGTTCGAATCGCGCCCTTGACCTTGTCTTTTTCCATGGCCACCAAGTCCACGTTGCTGTCGGCCAACGCCTGTGCGCGGGCTTCGTGGCGCGCCGCCTCCGTGTCTGCGCTGTGTAAAAACCGGTGCGCCAGTTTTTCAAACCCCTCAAAGCACAAAAATGCCCCACCCACCATCAGCAAGGGCGTGACCAACCAAGGGGCAAAGGCACTGATGACCAATGCGGCTGGCACCAATATCGCTTTGTTGAGCAGCGACCCTTTGCACACCGCCCACACCACGGGCAATTCGCGATCGGCTTTCACGCCAGACACTTGCTGGGCGTTCAGTGCCAAGTCATCCCCCAACACGCCCGCCGTTTTCTTGGTCGCGACTTTGGCGAGCACCGCCACGTCGTCCAAAATGGAGGCAATGTCGTCAATGAGTGCGAGCAAGCTGCTGGCCATGGTGAGAATCTTTCCTGAGTTGAACGGGGTTTGTGGGCCGCCATTGTCGCCTGCGTCCTGCGCGGCGGTTCATAATTCCGCCTTTCCTGGGTTCACCCACCCCCCACCTAATTGAGACCCGCACCATGCATCGTGTCGCCATCAGCAGTACTGGCCTGTACGTTCCTCCTCACACCATTAGCAACGCAGAGTTGGTGAACGCCTTCAATCTTTTCTCCGATCTGGAAAACGAAAAGCATGCCGACGCCATTGCCGCCGGCTCGCGCGCCGCCGTGCCGCACTCCAGCGTCGAGTTCATTGAAAAAGCGTCGGGCATCAAGCAGCGTTATGTGATGGACAAAGAGGGCGTGCTGGACCCCACGCGCATGCTCCCCCGCCTGCAAGCCCGCCCTGACAACGCGTTGTCCCTGATGGCCGAAATAGGCGTGGCTGCCGCGCGTGACGCGCTCACCCGAGCGGGCAAGCAGCCGTCGGACATTGACGGTGTCATTTGCGCGGCGGCCAATATGCAGCGGGCCTACCCGGCCATGGCGGTAGAGATTCAAACCGCCTTGGGTATTCAGGGCTTTGGTTTTGACATGAATGTGGCGTGCTCATCGGCCACCTTTGCCATCGAGATGGCGGTCAACGCAGTGAAAACGGGCTCCGCCCGCGCCGTGTTGGTGGTTGACCCGGAGATCACCTCCCCCCACCTGGCGTGGAAAGACCGTGACTGCCATTTCATTTTTGGCGACGTGTGCACTGCGATCCTGATTGAGCGCTTGGACCACGCGCCTGCCGGTGCATTCGAGGTGCTGAGCACCCGATTGCTCACGACGTTTTCCAACAACATTCGCAACAACGCAGGCTTCATGTCGCGCAGCGAAGACCGCGACCCCGAGGACCGCGATCAGCTCTTCTACCAAGAGGGCCGCAAAGTATTCAAGGAGGTGTGCCCCATGGCGGCAGAGCACATGGCCGCGCACTTGGCCGCGCATGACTTGCTGCCGGGCGGGGTGCGCCGCTTTTGGCTGCACCAAGCCAATTTGAGTATGAACCAGCTGATTGCCCGCAAGTTGCTGGGCCGGGACAGCACGCCAGATGACGCACCGGTCATCTTGGATGAATTTGCCAACACCGCGTCAGCGGGCTCCATCATCGCGTTTCACCGCCACCATGAGGACCTCAAGGCGGGCGACATTGGCGTGATTTGCTCGTTTGGCGCGGGTTACTCGATTGGCAGCGCGGTGGTTCGCCGCACCTGAGCGGCGGCGGCGTCCCCTCCCGTGCGCGCGGTCAGTTCAGGTCGCGCTTCATCCTGATTTCTTCCACCCGCAGGTCGTCGCCCATGGGCACGGTCTTGATGGTGGTCATCTCGCGCTTGAAACCCGCCATGTCGTGAAAGCGCAAGGCGCGCTCATTGCCCATGGGCACCCAAATGGTCACTTTGGTGCAACCCTCTTCCATCAAGCCGTCGCGCGCGGCATCCCACAAGGCCAAACCAACGCCTTGACCCCAGTGGGACGGCAGCGCGTAAATCGCCCAGATCTCACCGGTGGTGGCGGGTGTCTTGGCATCGCGAGAGCGATCAAAACCCACAAAACCCACCACAACACCGTCATCGGTGGCGACAAAAACCTGGGGGTCACTGAACTCAATGGCTTCGCGCCAGTACGCTTGGCTCTTATCAACATGGACAACCGGTGCTTTTTCGCCAGGAAACAGCGCTTTGAACGCCGCCTGGCTGGACGCGGCATGGATTTCGGCAATGACTTTGGCATCGCGCATCGTGGCGACCCGAACCTCAATATTGGACATAAAAAAAGCCTGGTTTGAACCAGGCAGACAATAAAAACAGACGGTAATTGTCGCCGCATTCCGATTCGCTCCGCAAAACCAAGACGCCAACGCGCCCCAAGACGGCTCACAACCCTTGGCAAAACGCCAACCTCGTTCGCCATTGGCGGCCAACCGCTGCCCGGCCCTGCGCCGCAGACTCGGCCGCTTCAACTTAAAAGGAGACGGCAACGCCCCCCAAAATTCGCACCCCTTGCCAAGAAATTGCCGACAAGCACAACACCTGAGTGCCGTTTCACTCGTTGCCGCGCCTGGACTGACACCGTGCCTCAGGTCGCAGCGCTGCACGATGCGCCGTTCAATGCACACGATTTACTACTGTTTTTATAGCTGCTTGCGCAGTCTGTACCTGGGCTGAAAGCCTGTTTGGCATGTATAAACCTGCACTACTCCGCCCTGCGTTGGCGAACGCTGAATAGGTGTTTTGCGTAGTAGTATTCAACCGGGAATGTCCATCAAGGCGCGAGGGAGTGGCGAGGGCAGTGGGGAGCCTCTTTTGACTCGACTGAGGTGTCCCTGGCTGGGCTCTGGGCAACCAAGAGAGGCCAAAGTGGCCCCACATACACCGCCAATCCCCGCCCCGCACCAAAGGTGCGCCTAATGAACAATCTCGGTTGAAAGCTAATTTACTTGATGAGATGCGCAGGCCTTGCTGTTTTTACATAATGACGTCCTTGTTCCGCACACTGGCCTGGGTGGCCCTCGCCTTCTATTCCTGTCTGTCTCACGCTGCACCCAAAGCATTTGAAGACACGATGGCGCAACGCACCCAGGCCTGCACGGCCTGCCATGGTGAGCAAGGGCGCGCTGGCCCCGACGGGTACTACCCCCGCTTGGCGGGTAAACCGGCGGGTTACCTCTACCAGCAATTGCTCAATTTTCGGGAAGGGCGGCGTCACTACGCCCCCATGAACGCGCTGTTGACCCCGCTCAGCGACACCTACTTGATGGAAATTGCCCAGCATTTTGCGCAACTGGACATCCCTTACCCCGCCCCTGGCGCGGCGACCGCCCCCGCTGCGGTGCTGGATCGCGGCAAACAACTGGTCTGGCGCGGCGACGCTGCCCAAAAAATTCCGGCCTGCGTGCAATGTCACGGTCAAAAGCTCACGGGGGCTGCACCTGGCGTGCCGGGCTTGCTGGGGCTGCCACGCGACTACCTGATTGCCCAACTGGGCGGCTGGCAAACCGGCCAACGTCAAGCCCATGCCCCCGACTGCATGGGGGAGATCGCCCAGCGATTGAGTGGTGCTGACGTGGCTGCCGTGACCCATTGGCTTGCCGCGCAGCCGGTTCCACTTGACAGCCGGCCGCAGGCGACCCTGCTCCCGGACCCCCTGCGCCCCCAATGCGGCGCAGCGCCCGCACCCCAGGCCGTCAAAGTGCCGCCAGCCCCCGCACCAGATGCCGCTTCTGTGGACAAGGGCGCCTATTTGGCGCGTATTGGCAATTGCCAGGGCTGCCACACCGTCACCGGTGGCCCGGCCTTTGCCGGCGGACGCGCCATTTCAACCCCCTTTGGCAAGGTTTACTCAAGCAACCTTACCCCTGACCCCCAAACCGGGCTGGGGCGCTGGACGGCGAACGACTTCTGGCAAGCCATGAACCAAGGGCGCTCCAAAGATGGCCGCTTGCTGAACCCCGCCTTTCCGTACACCAGCTACAACGCCATCACCCGGGCAGATTCTGATGCGCTGCTGGCGTATTTCCAGTCACAAGCCCCCGTGCGCCAAGCCCAACGACCGCACGAGTTGCGCTGGCCGTTTGGAACCCAGGTGGCGTTGCGAGCCTGGCGCACGCTGTACTTTCAGCCGACGGCTTATGAGGAGGACACGCAGCGCAGCGCTGAGTGGAACCGGGGGGCTTACCTGGTGCAAGGCCTGGGCCACTGCGCGGCGTGCCATTCGCCCCGCAACGCTTTGGGTGGACTGGCCCGCACCCCGTCCCTGAGCGGGGGCGACATGCCAGGCGCACAGTGGTACGCACCGTCTCTGCTGCCCACCGAACCGGGGGACACCTCCACTCAGTCTCAAACCAAGCTCATCACCTTGCTGCAAACCGGCATCGCACCAGGCCGGGTCATCAGCGGCCCCATGGCGGAGGTTGTGATGAGCAGCACGCAATACCTCTCCAACACTGACTTGAAGGCCATCGCCACCTATTTAACGCATCTGCCCCCGCAGACAAAGCCTCGCCCATTGCCCGCCACTGCCCGCCTCTCCGCCCCGCAAACCAAAACGGCTTTGGCAGGTGGCACGCTTTATGAAAAGCACTGTGTTCAATGCCATGGCGCGCAAGGCGAGGGAGTGCCGGGCGCATACCCTTCTTTGCGCGGCACCGTTGCAATCAACCGCGAGCGCACCACCAACTTGATACAAGCCGTGCTGCACGGGGGGTTTTCACCGGCCACCCAAGGCAATCCGCGCCCCTATGGCATGCCGCCCTACGAGCTTTTTTTCAACGACCAAGAGGTGGCATCGGTGCTGACCTATGTGCGGCAAAGCTGGGGCAATACGGGCGCGGCCGTGAGCGAGCTTGAGGTTTACCAAGCGCGTGGGCGTTTCACCCGTTGACAGTGCGCCAACTGTGGCGGCACACTGCGTGTTGACGTCTTTGCTATCGATTTTTTTTCTAACTTTTCCTTTGGAGTACCCATGAAGTTCAAATTCACGCCCCTCTTTTTAGTGATCGCGGCCTCATTGGGGGGTTGTGCGATGGGGCCGTTGTCAGGCCCGCAGGCGGACAAAACCTACCAAATTACCGTGCTGCACACCAATGACCACCACGGCCGCTTCTGGAAGAACAGCGATGGCGAATATGGCATGGCCGCTCGCAAAACTTTGATCGACGGCATTCGGGCTGATGTCGCGGCAAAAGGGGGTTACTCCCTGCTGCTTGACGGCGGCGATGTGAACACCGGCGTTCCCGAATCCGACTTGCAAGACGCCGTGCCCGACTTCAAGGGCATGAACCTGATCGGCTACGACGCCATGGCGGTGGGCAACCACGAGTTCGACAAGCCGCTTTCGGTGCTGAAGATGCAGCGTGATCTGGCCAAGTTTCCCATGCTGTCGGCCAACATCTATGAAGGAGGCGAGCGCAAATTTGCCCCTTACAAGATTTTCAACCTCGGAGGCGTGCGGGTGGGTGTGATGGGTCTCACCACCGAAGACACCTACAAAATGGTGCATCCTGACAATGTGAAGAACATCGAATTTCGCAGTGTCATTGCTGAGGCGGCCAAAGTGGTGCCTGAGTTGCGTGCCAAGGCAGACGTTGTGATCGCAGCCACCCATATGGGCCATTACGAGGACGGCAAACACGGCACCCAGGCACCGGGCGACGTTCAGATGGCCAGGGCCGTGAAAGGCATTGATCTGGTGGTGGGGGGTCACACCCAGAACCCCGCCTGTATGAAGGCCGAAAATGTTCTGGATCGCGCCTATGTGCCGGGCACCGAATGCAAGCCCGATCGTCAAAACGGCACCTGGATTGTGCAGGCGCACGAGTGGGGAAAGTACGTGGGCCGGGCTGACTTTGAGTACCGCAATGGCGAATTCAAGCTGGTGAAGTACGCCTTGATTCCCGTGAACTTGAAGAAGACCGTCAAGGCCGCCGACGGCAAGAGCAGCAAGCAAAATTACGCGGAGGTGATTGCTGAGAACCAGGACATGATTGCGCTGCTCACACCGCATCAGGAGTTTGGACAACAGAAGTTGGGGATTCAAATCGGTGCAACGGATGCCCGCTTGGAAGGCGATCGTTCTGTCGTTCGGGCCAAACCAGCGTCCATGGGCGTCATCATCGGCATGGCCATGATGGACAAAACCAAGGCGGATTTCGCAGTGGTTAACTCCGGCGGCGTGCGCGACTCCATTCCCGCTGGCCCCATTACCTACAAAGACGTGCTCAAAGTGCAGCCTTTTGGCAACATTGTGTCCACCGTGGACCTGACGGGCAAAGAGGTCATGGATTATTTGAACGCCGCCGCAAAAATGAGTGTGGGCTCAGGTGCCTTCCCTCAGTTTGCCGGCTTGAAATTGGTGATTGCGGACGGGAAAGTAAGCAGTGCCAGCACCAAGGGGGCAAGCATCGACCCAACCAAGACTTACCGAATGGCAATTAACGACTTCCAGGCCGCCGGGGGGGATGGTTACCCCAAATTAACCAGCCATCCCAGCTATGTCAATACCGGCTTTGTCGATGCAGACGTGCTGCGCGCCTACATTGTTGCCAAGAGCCCCCTGAAAGCCGCTGACTTTGAACCGGGCGACGCCGTCGTACGGAGATAATCAACACCGCCCAGCCCAAATGGATGCGGCTGGGCATTTAACTCTGGAGAGAATCATGGCCAAAGGTCAACAAAGCATCAAAATGGTGAAAAAGCCAAAGAAAGACACCGCCCCTCCCAAGGCCGTGTCACCTGACGCAGTACGGCCCACCGTGGTCACTGTTATTCCCGTGCGCGGCAAACTTAAAAACGCGCCGACATCGCGCTGATTCCCTTGCGGGTCGCTTTGTGGGGCAGCACACCGAGTGCTTGGGGTCAAGGTGTGTCAATCTGATCATGAAAAGTTTGTCCAAACCTCGCCAGCCCAACCTTGCTCGACCCGCTCGCCTGTTCAGCAGCCGAGCCATTATTCATAAACAACGTGGCTTGGCGGCCCGCTTTTCGCAGCGGCAAATGATTGCCGATCTGAGAAATTACCAGAGTGAACTGGAAATACAGAATAAAGCGTTGCGGTACAGTCAAACGGCCGCCGAAGGCGCATCTGAGCGATTTTTGACCCTGTTTTCAAACGTGCCGCTGTCGCTGATGGTGGTTGACGAAAACAGCCTGGTGCTGGAAAGCAATGCCATGGCACTGCAATTTTTCCGACCGCTTGAGACCGATCCCCCCCTTAACTTTCTATTTCCCTTGGTCGATGATGCCCACATCGATGAAGTGAGGGCGGCTTTTTACACCGCCAAAGAGGTGGGCACATGCGAAATTACCGAAGTGGTTTTTTCATGCGGTTCAGGCGGGGAGTTCACAGGCGATCTTCACATCGCACGACTGGAAAACACGCTTGACGAGTTGACGCACTTCATTTGCGCGGTAATTGACCAAGGCCCGCTCCTCACCGAACGCCGTGCCTTACAAACCAGTGCGGTGGCCCTGCAACGCGGAAACCAAGCGCTTCAACTCAGCCAGAACCGCTTGACCTCCATCATTGACTCGTCGCTGGATGCCATTCTTTGCGTTGACAGTGCGTTTCGCATCACCATTTTTAACCCGGCGGCCGCCGCGTTATTTGACTGTCCCCCCTTGGAAGCCCTGGGAACTGCACTCGGCCGCTTTCTGCCCCAGCTGTTGAATCACCTGCCCCTTGGCGTCACCCATGCCCAGCTGGGAGAAATGACAGGCCATGACACCCGGGGTAGTAAAGTAGCCATTGACATCAGCGTCTCGTTCGAGCAGCACCCCGATGGCGACACTACCACCATCTTCGCCAGGGATTTGACTGCCAGAAAAAAAATGGAAGCGCATCGCGTTGCGTTGGAGAGCCAGCTTCGGGAGTCTCAGAAAATGCAAGCCGTGGGCACCATGGCGGGTGGCATTGCCCATGATTTCAACAACATCATCAGTGCCATTCTTGGCAATGTGGAGTTGGCCAAACAAGATGTCGAACTCAACGCGGCGGCGCTGGTCAGCCTCAAAGAGATCGACAAAGCGGGTCGTCGTGCCCGCGACTTGGTGCGCCAGATTCTGACATTCAGCCGCAACGAATCGCCAAAACGCATCCCCACGAATTTGGCCGATGTGGTTCACGAGACGGTTCGTTTGCTCAAAGTCGCCCTGCCTCCCCGCATTGATTTAGGGGTAGAGATTGACCCCCAAACACCACCTGTTCTTGCCGACGCCACGCAAATTGAGCAAGCCCTGATCAATCTCTGCACCAACGCCATTCACGCCTTGGGCGATCACAAAGGCACCATCACGATTGAGTTGGGACACAGTCTTCTCGCTGACCAACCCTTTTTGGTAGAGCGACGCTCGGGGGTGCGGGGCCGACATGTTCGGTTGGCGGTGCACGATACCGGAAGCGGCATTGATCCAGAAACTTTGCAACGGGTATTCGAGCCCTTCTTCACCACCAAACCGGTGGGTCAAGGCACCGGTTTGGGACTGGCCGTTGTGCATGGCATCATGCGAACCCATCACGGAACGGTCGATGTACAAAGCAGCCTGCACACGGGCACTGTTTTCACGCTCTACTTTCCGGTGTCCGACTTGCCCGTGGCTTCCGTTGCGCCGCCCCCACCCAAGCGAGAGGTGATTCAAGGCCAAGGCAAACACGTGATGTACGTGGATGATGATGAAGCGCTGGTTTTTCTGGTCGATCGCGTGCTGAAGAGACGAGGATTTAAAGTGAGCACTTTCACCGATCCCCGCCTTGCCAGTGCCACGCTTCGCCAGCGCCCCATGGATTTTGATCTGCTGGTGACGGACTACAACATGCCAGGGTACAGCGGGGTTGACCTGCTGCGCGATGCACGGCATATTCGACCCGAGTTGCCGGTGGCGCTGGCGTCGGGCTACATCACCCCAGAGATCGAGAAAAGCGCGTTGGCCGAGGGCGCCCGTGCGCTGATTCACAAGCCCAACGACGTGGACGAACTCTGCGAAACCGTTCAGCGCTTGCTTCAGACCTCCCATGCTCCCGAGTGATTTAGGTGTGCTTTACGCCGACGACACCTTGCTGGTCCTGGAGAAGCCCGCCGGTTTATTGTCGGTTCCGGGTCGCGGCAAGGACAAACAAGACTGCTTGAGCGCCCGAGCGATGGGGCATTTCCCCGATGCATTGGTGGTACATCGCTTGGACATGGGCACCTCGGGATTGATGGTGATGGCCCGAGGTGCGCTGGCACAGCGGCGCTTGAATGACGCGTTTGCCAACCGCTCCGTGTTCAAACGCTACACCGCAGTGGTTGACGGTGTGCCCATCGGCCTGCCCGACGCATGGAATGTGATCAATTTACCCATTGCCGTGGACTGGCCCAACCGACCGCGCCGGGTGATTGACGCCCTTCAGGGCAAGCCCAGCCAAACGCGCTGGCGGCTGGTGTCACATGACGAGCGGGCCCGGACCTCGCGCGTTGAGCTCGAACCCATTACCGGCCGTTCACACCAACTCCGCATTCATCTCAAGGCGCTGGGCCACCCGATTCTGGGTGACGCTTTGTACGGCTGCCCGCGCGTCCAGGGGTTGTCACCCCGTTTGTTGCTGCATGCCAATGCACTCGAGTTTGCCCATCCGCTGAAGGCTCAGTGGATGAAATTTGTGAGCTCACCCGCTTTTTGACCCTTCTTTTAAGTTGGCTTGCACAGGAGATACCCAGCTGCAAGACGACCGACCCTTCACGGGTGGCACGGTGCCACCGGAACATCGAACTCTGGGTCCGCTACCATGCACTCCATGACTTCTGACCTTTTTATCTTGACGGGCGCATCCCGTGGCATGGGATTGGCGATGGCTGAACAGCTGCTGTCGCCCCAGCACGTCTTATGGTGTATTTCCCGTCACACCAACTCGGCCTTGGCGGCACAGGCTGACCAATCAGGCGCTTCCCTTGAGCAGCGTACGCTCGACCTGCAACACCCCTTACTCGCTGCCAGCGCCTTGGCGCAGTGGTTGAAAGAGGCCTCGCCTCGGCGATTCACCAGCGCCACGCTGATCAATAACGCGGGCACCATCCCCGCGATTGCGCCACTCAGCGGCTCTGACCCAACCGAACTCTCTCAAGCCTTGCGGGTGGGCTTGGAGGCACCTATGCTTTTGACC
The DNA here is from genome assembly GCA_049286445.1 of Rhodoferax sp. Lineage (GTDB taxonomy): Bacteria > Pseudomonadota > Gammaproteobacteria > Burkholderiales > Burkholderiaceae_C > Rhodoferax. The sequence goes on from JBAQDW010000159.1 coordinate 15,257, forward strand.
TCGGCTTTTTTAAAGGCCACGCACGCTTGGGGTGTTCCCCGCCGAGTGCTGAACATTTCATCGGGACTGGGCAGGCGCCCTATGGCCTCACAGGCGGCTTACTGCGCTGCCAAAGCCGGCATGGACCATTTCACACGGTGCTTGGCACTCGATGAGGCGCTCCAAACGAACGGCGCCAAGGTGTGCTCACTGGCCCCAGGGGTCATTGACACGGACATGCAAATCCAGCTTCGCACGGCAAATCCAGCTGACTTCCCCGACCAGGCAAACTTCCATCGGCTTAAAGACGGTGGGCAGCTCAGTACGCCCTGCGATGCCGCAAAGCAGGTCTTGGCTTTTCTATTCAGGCCAGAATTCGGTACCAAGCCGGTGGCAGACGTGAGAGAGTAGAGGACCTCGTCCTTGTCAGGAGCGAGTCGGGGCACGAGATTAAGATAACGACCGCCTTTATTCATTGTTAAAACCACTCAGGAGATCAGTCATGTCACGTGAAGTAGTCATCGTCAGCGGTGTTCGCACCGCCATCGGAACCTATGGCGGCAGCCTCAAGGACATTCCCCCCACCGAATTGGCAGCGCAGGTGGTGCGCGAATCGCTGGCCCGTGCCCAAGTAGATGGCAAAGACGTGGGACACGTTGTGTTTGGCCATGTGGTCAACACAGAGCCCAAAGACATGTACCTCTCCCGCGTCGCGGCAGTGAATGGCGGATGCGGCGAAGGAACGCCGGCCTTTAACGTCAACCGCTTGTGCGGCTCAGGCCTGCAAGCCATTGTGTCCGCCAGCCAAAGTATTTTGCTGGGTGACGCCGACATTGCCATTGGTGGCGGCGCTGAAAACATGAGCCGCGGACCCTATGCCAGTTTGAGCGCTCGTTGGGGTGCTCGCATGGGCGACACCAAAATGGTCGACATGGTGGTTGGCGCGCTGCATGACCCGTTTGAAACGATTCACATGGGCGTCACGGCAGAGAATATTGCGGCCAAATGGGGCATCACCCGCGAAGAGCAAGACGCGATTGCGGTCGAAAGCCACAACCGGGCCCAACGTGCCACCGAAGCCGGTTATTTCAAATCCCAAATCATGCCCGTGATGCTCAAGAGCAAAAAAGGGGACGTGGCCTTTGAGATCGACGAACATTTCCGCCCCAATTGCACGGCCGCAGACATGGCCAAACTTCGGCCTGTGTTTTTGAAAGAAAACGGCACGGTGACCGCGGGCAACGCCTCCGGCATCAATGATGCCGCCGCTGCGGTGGTCTTGATGGAAGCTAGTGTGGCGAAAGCGCGCGGATTGAAACCCATGGCCCGCTTGGTGGCTTACGCCCACGCCGGTGTTGACCCCAAATACATGGGCATCGGCCCCGTCCCTGCAACACAGCTGGCGCTAAAGAAAGCCGGGCTGTCGGTAAACGATCTGGACGTGATTGAGGCAAACGAAGCCTTCGCAGCCCAGGCGTGCGCCGTCTCACGTGACCTCGGCTTGGACCCCGCCAAAGTGAACCCCAATGGCTCAGGTATTTCCTTGGGCCACCCGATTGGTGCCACAGGGGCCATGATTACTGTCAAAGCGCTGTATGAGCTGGAGCGAATTGGGGGCCGTTACGCCTTGGTCACCATGTGCATTGGAGGCGGTCAGGGTATTGCAGCCATTTTTGAGCGCACCGCCTAAATCGTTTGCAAACCTGCGTCGAAAGTCAGGGTTATGAAGAAACGATGGAGTCTGGGCGCCAAGCTCACGCTGGTGGGCACGCCCTTTCTGCTGCTGGCCCTTCTTTCGACGGTGATCACCTTGTGGGTGTCTTGGCAGTTAGACGGGGGTGCCGCCGCGGTGAACGAGGCGGGGCGCATGCGGATGCAGTCGTACCGCATGGCACTGTCGATTACCCAAGGTGACACGGTTGCATTGACAGCGCAAATACAAGAGTTTGAAAAGAGTTTGGGGAAGCTTCGGCAAGGCGACCCTGAGCGGCCTTTGTTTGTGCCTTGGGATCCTACCGTTCGTGCTGGCTTCGCAGCAGTGGAGGGCGAGTGGTTGAATTTTCAATCGCGTTGGTTGTCCGACCAAGTGCCTGCGGGGGCTGACTTAAGCACAGACACCTGGGCGTTGGCCTCCGATGTCAACGTGTTGGTCTCCGGTATTGAGACGCATATGGCGCGCTGGACAACTCTGCTGCACCTGCTGCAACTGGCGATGTTGGCCATGGCCATTCTGGCCGCGGTGGTGCTCCTCTACACCGGGTTTCTGTTTGTCGTTGAGCCCGTTGCGCAACTGAAGCAAGCCATAGGAAAAATCCAGCAAGGCGATTGGAGCGCCCGCGTAGAAAGACCGACCAGTGACGAGTTTGGCACCTTGGCCGATGGCTTTAATGGCATGGCGGAGCATCTTCAATCGATGTACCAGCACCTTGAAAGCAAGGTTGCAGGAAAAACCGCCGAAATCGAGGAAAAAAGAGAGCGCTTGGAAGGCCTCTACGAGGTAACCGCCTTGGTTGCCAACGCCACCACATTAGATGATCTGGCACAGGGTTTTGTTAAAAGCATTACCCGAATTTCACGCGCTGATGGCGCTGTGGTGCGGTGGTCCGATCAAGCCAATCAGCGCTACGTGATGGTGGCCGCCCATGGACTACCGACCAGCATGATTGATGCTGAGCTGTGCATCGACAAGGGTGACTGCCACTGTGGCAGCGTGGCTCCCGACATCGGCTTTCGCGTCATTCCTATTCAGGTGGCGGGGCCTTTACAAATGCAGCATTGCGCCAAAGCGGGGTTCGAGACGGTGGTCAACATTCCGGTTCGCCTGCATGACAGGCAAATGGGTGAGGTCGATCTTTTTTTTAACGCGCGGGTCACCCCCACTGCAGTGCAACAATCACTCTTGGAAGCACTCACCAGCCATTTGGCCAGCGGTATGGAGAACCTGCGCTTGAACCTGCTTGAAAAAGAAGCGGCTGTGTCACAAGAACGACATCTGTTGGCGCGTGAGTTGCACGACTCCATTGCGCAGTCTTTGGCATTTTTAAAAATTCAGGTGCAGTTAATGCGCAATGCGCTGAAAGCGGACAACGCCCTTGATGTCCAGCAAGTCCTTGAAGAAATCGACATGGGAGTGAAAGAAAGTTACAGCGATGTACGCGAGTTGTTGCTGCACTTTCGCACCCGCACCAACGCAGAGGACATTGAACCGGCCTTGGCCACCACACTGCGCAAGTTTGAGCACCAAAGTGGCGTCGCCACCTCGCTGTCCATGCAGGGTCAGGGCATGCCTTTGTCGCCCGATCTGCAAATTCAAGTGCTTCACATTGTTCAAGAAGCGCTCTCTAACGTACGCAAACATGCCAGAGCATCCAAGGTGTGGCTTGAGGTCAAGCAGCAACCGCAATGGCGCTTTGAGGTTCGTGACAATGGCATCGGCTTTCGTCCTCACTGCGAGGAGCGCGGCGAGACCCACGTGGGCCTGCGCATCATGACAGAACGTGCGCAGCGTATTGGGGCCCAGTTGGAGGTGGCGTCCACGCTGGGCAATGGAAGTTCCGTCACGCTGACCTTGCTGCCGCCTGCTGCGGTAACACCCGACCCCATCACGAAACCTGTTGATGCGCTCGCCCTACCCGCCTGAACCGACCCATGCAAGCTGCTGACCCATCCCCCATTCGAATTCTGGTCGTTGACGACCACACCCTGTTCCGACGTGGCTTGATGGC
>JBAQDW010000160.1:0-6445 GCA_049286445.1 Rhodoferax sp.
GCCTCCATTCCAGCCGCAACGACAAGATCATGGTTGTTGACGACGACGCAAGAATTCGCGACCTGCTGCGGCGCTACCTAACCCAAGAGGGTTTTGATGTCTTGCAAGCCGAGGACGGCAAAGCCATGGGCCGGGTGTTGCTGCGCGAGCCCGTCGATCTCATCGTTTTGGACCTGATGCTGCCTGGTGAAGACGGGCTATCGATTTGCCGACGCCTGCGGGCGTCGGGGGACCGAACGCCCATCATCATGCTGACAGCCAAGGGTGAAGATGTTGATCGCATCGTGGGTTTGGAAGTGGGTGCCGACGACTATTTGGGCAAGCCCTTTAACCCCCGCGAGTTGCTGGCCCGAATTCACGCTGTGCTGCGTCGCCGTCCCTCGGTCGAGGCGCCTGGCGCACCGTCCATTGACCCTGAACTGGTCACTTTTGGACCGTACACCTTTGATTTGGGCGTGCGCTCGCTGCGTCGGGGTGATGAAGAGCTGCCGCTCACCACTGGTGAGTTTGCCATGCTCAAGGCCTTGGTGCGGCACCCTCGCCAGCCCCTGTCCCGGGAGAAACTGGCGCAGTTAGCGCGCGGGCGTGATTTCGAGCCCTTTGACCGCAGCCTGGATGTCCAGGTTTCTCGCTTGCGCAAACTGGTGGAAGCCGATGCCACCGCTCCACGCTACATCCAAACGGTTTGGGGTGTGGGTTATGTGTTTGTTCCAGACGGTGCGGCTTGAGCTCCTGGAATGAGGCCTCCAGCCTCCAGCATGACCTGACCAGCCCCATTCCCCTGGAGGCCACGAATGACGACGACTCCCGTCGCGGGCGCTGGGGCCTTAGCCTTTTCTGGCGGACATTTTTTCTACTGGCTTTATTGCTATTTGGGAGCATTCTGGCGTGGTTGCAGACCTTGCGTGCCTTGGAGCTTGAACCCCGTGCCATCCAAACGGCCCAGCAGATTGCGTCGCTGGTGAATCTGAGTCGCGCGGCGCTGGTGCATTCAGACGCTATAGCGCGGGTGTCCCTCATCAAAACCATGACGGACCAAGAAGGAGTGCGGATTGTTCCGCGTGAACCGACCGATACCTACGAGCCGTTTGCAACCGACTCACTCAGTGAGGAGGTTGCGCACGAACTGGCCGTTCGACTCGGCCCTGACACCACCGTGACCAACCGAGTGAATACGGACGAAGGGTTGGGGGTAGGCTTCACGATTGACGGCGATGGCTATTGGATGCGGGTGGATCGAGCACGTTTTGACCCCACGATCAGCGCCAATTGGACCCTCTGGTTGTTGGCTGCAGTTGCGCTCTCACTGATGGGGGCGGCATTGATTGCGGGCTTAATCAACCGCCCGCTTAAACAACTGTCATTTGCTGCCAGTCGTGTGCGCGATGGTGACTTTGACGCCAGCCGGCTGGATGAAACCGTGTCGACCAGTGAGGTCAGGGCGGTCAATGTGGGCTTCAATCGCATGACGCAAAAGTTAGCCAAAATTGAACACGATCGCGCTTTGATGCTGGCTGGTATTTCTCATGATCTGAGGACACCCTTGGCCAGACTGAGGCTGGAAACCGAATTAAGCGTCAAAGATGTCGAAGCGCGCGATCACATGGCGGCGGACATTGAACAGCTGGACGCCATCATCAACAAATTTTTGGATTACGTGCGACCCGGCAATGTGGCGCTGAGCGCAGTCTCGCTGCGCGACGTGGTTGAAACCTGTATTTACAGCGTCAAGGGACGCACTGATATGCAGTTCAACCTGGACCTATCGCCAGATTTGATTGTGATGGCAGACCCGGTTGAATTGGGACGTGTCATTAGCAACTTGCTTGAAAATGCGCGCCGCTATGGCAAAACGGTTCACACGGGCATTGCGCAAGTCGACATCAACGCGAAAGCCCAAGAGGGGTGGGTGCTGATGCGGGTCCGTGACCACGGACCGGGCGTCTCGCCTGAACAGTTGGCCGACCTGACCACCCCCTTTTACCGGGGCGAAGCGGCCCGAACAGAGGCCAATGGAACGGGCTTGGGTTTGGCCATTGTTGAGAACGTGTTGGGGCGCATGGGGGGCGCATTTCTGCTGAGCAATGCCTCAACGGGGGGGCTGGCAGCCAATCTCAAATTGCGCCGCGCTCCCCTGCCCTGACAGACCGGCCGCCTAACGCGGTCGTTTGGCGACGACTTTTCGCAGGGGCGGCTTGTCCCCCGTCTCACGCGGTGGCAAACCGGTGTGCTGCGTCAGCAGGCGCCCTGCTGAAGGCTTGACTGCACCACTGGTTGAATTTTTGCGCCGCGCACTGCTGTAATTGCCATCGGTTAGCGGCTGAAACGTCGGAATCAGATGGTGTTTGCCGTTGCCAATGAGGTCTGAGCGCCCCATGGTTTTCAGTGCCTCGCGCAACAGCGGCCAGTTGTTCGCATCGTGGTAGCGCAAAAACGCTTTGTGCAAACGCCGCCTGCGGTCCCCTCGCACCACGTCCACGCTTTCGCTGCTGCGCGTGATCTTGCGCAAAGGGTTGCGGCTGGTGTGGTACATCGTCGTGGCCGTGGCCATCGGGCTGGGGTAGAAGGTTTGCACCTGGTCGGCGCGAAAGCCGTTTTTCTTCAGCCACAACGCCAAATTCATCATGTCTTCGTCGCTGGTACCCGGGTGGGCCGCGATGAAGTACGGAATCAGAAACTGCTTCTTGCCCGCTTCAAGGGTGAACTTGTCAAACATTTGCTTGAACTTGTCATAGTTGCCAATGCCTGGCTTCATCATCTTGGTCAGCGGGCCCTGCTCAGTGTGCTCCGGCGCAATTTTGAGGTAGCCGCCCACATGGTGCTGCACCAGCTCTTTCACGTACTCTGGCGACTGGATCGCAAGGTCATAGCGCAAACCAGAGCTGATCAAAATCTTTTTAACCCCTTTCAGCGCCCGGCCACGGCGGTAAATCTGAATCAAGGGGTCGTGGTTGGTCGTCAGGTTTTGGCAAATACCGGGGTACACGCAACTGGGTTTTCGGCACGCCGCCTCGATCTCGGGGCTGCGGCAACCCAAGCGGTACATGTTCGCAGTGGGGCCCCCCAAATCGGAGATGGTGCCGGTAAAGCCTTTGACCTTGTCCCGAATGTCTTCGATTTCCTTGATGACCGACTCCTCAGAGCGGCTCTGGATGATGCGTCCCTCGTGCTCGGTGATTGAACAAAAGGTACAGCCACCAAAGCAGCCGCGCATGATGTTGATCGAGAAACGAATCATCTCCCACGCGGGAATTTTGGTCGAACCGTCATGGCTGCCGTTTTCATCGGCGTAGCTGGGGTGCGGTGCCCGGGCGTAAGGCAGGTCAAACACCAAATCCATCTCGGCCGTGGTCAGCGGAATAGGCGGCGGCGTGATCCATACATCGCGTGACGTCACGCCTTCACCGTGGGCCTGAACCAAGGCGCGCGCATTGCCGGGGTTGGTCTCCAGGTGCAGCACCCGATTGGCGTGGGCGTAGAGCACTGGATCAGCTTTGACTTGCTCGTAGCTTGGCAGGCGAATGACCGAGCGGTCGCGCGGCGGCACTTTGAGCTTTCCGACCAGTGCAGGGTTGGCTACAAAGCGCATGGTTTGAACCTTGTCTTTGGGCTCCAAATTTATGTCATTTTGGCCTGTAGCCCCCGTCCCACCTGCGCGAGGCGCTCCACTATTAGTAGCATCTTCTTTGGCGCAGGTGCTCCCCTGCTGCGCCGCCTGTTCGCTGGTGGTCATGTAGGGGCTCACGTGGGCCTCCACCCGGCCCGGTTCATCCACACTGCTCGAGTCAATCTCGAACCACCCTTGGCCGGTTTCATCATCGGGCCGGCGCACAAATGCGGTGCCCCGCACATCGGTAATTTGCTGCACGGGGACGTTGGCGGCCAGCCGGTGCGCAATTTCAACAATGGCGCGCTCGGCGTTGCCGTACAACAGCAAGTCGCACTTGGCATCCACCACAATGGAGCGGCGCACTTTGTCGCTCCAGTAGTCGTAGTGCGCAATGCGGCGCAAGCTTCCTTCGATGCCACCCAGAATAATGGGCACGTCTTTAAACGCTTCACGGCAGCGCTGGCTGTACACAATGGCGGCACGGTCTGGGCGCTTGCCACCGATGTCGCCTGGCGTGTAGGCATCGTCACTGCGGATTTTTCGGTCTGCCGTGTAGCGGTTGATCATGGAGTCCATGTTGCCCGCGGTCACCCCCCAAAACAAATTGGGCTTGCCCAAGGCCTTGAACGGCTCGGCGCTGGTCCAGTCCGGCTGGGCGATGATGCCCACCCGAAAACCTTGCGCTTCCAGCATGCGCCCAATCACGGCCATGCCAAAACTGGGGTGGTCAACGTAGGCGTCGCCCGTGACCAAAACAATGTCGCAGCTGTCCCAGCCAAGCTTCTCCATTTCGGCCCGTGACATAGGCAGCATCGGGGCCGTGCCAAAGCGGGCGGCCCAGTACTTGCGGTAGCTGGAAAGCGGCTTGGCAGCGCGCGCAAAAAAGGAGACGTCAACGGGGGCGTTCATGGATCAACCGGTGGGGAAAAAGGCCCCGAGTGTAAGGTTTTCCCTGTCTTTGCGCATCCGGCCTCGGCGCTTACACCCGCCGCATTCCGGGTCATCGGGCAACAAAGCCGGCTTTTTCAGGCGCTTTGCCGGCCCCACAGTGACCCGGCCAGCGCGGAGGCGCTTGCGCCAGCGTCGGAAAAAGCCGAGCCGGTGACCCAAGGAACCCAAGTGACAAGGGGGTCGCATCTCGGTGTTCGGGTCGCTATGATCACTGCGTTTTAAGCCTCGCCCGGAGAATGCTTCATGCTGAATTTCTTGCCGCCCTTGCTGGTGGGCCTTGTTGCCAGTGTTTTGATGGCCCTCAACGCGCTTTTTTGGGTGCCCATTTTGCTGGTGGTATCGGTGGTGAAGCTCATCATTCCCGTCAAGGCTGTTCGGCTTCTGATTGACCCGGTGTTATTGCGCATCGCTGAAAACTGGATTTCGGGCAACAGCGCCTGGATGGCACTGACCCAACGCACCGTGTGGGACGTGCAGGGCATTGAAGGCATCGACCCACACAGCTGGTATTTGGTCAACTGCAATCACCAGTCTTGGGTTGACATTCTGGTTTTGCAGCATTTGCTCAACCGCCGCATCCCGCTGCTGAAGTTTTTTTTAAAGCAGCAACTCATTTGGGTGCCCGTGATGGGCCTGGCTTGGTGGGCGCTGGAGTTTCCTTTTATGCGCCGCCACAGCGAGGAGTACCTGAAAAAACACCCTGAGATGCGCGGCAAAGACCAAGAAACCACGCGCAAAGCCTGTGAAAAATACGCTCTTATTCCCACCAGTGTGATGAACTTTCTGGAAGGCACCCGCTTCACCGTAGCCAAGCAGCAGCGCCAAAACTCGCCCTACAAACACCTGTTGAAACCCAAGGTGGGCGGCTTTGCCTTGGCGCTGAACGCCATGGGCGACAAATTTCAATCTATTTTGGATGTCACCATCGTTTACCCCGAAGGCGTGCCCGACTTTTGGGATTTCACCTGCGGCAAGGTCCGACGCATTGTGGTGCGGGTGCGCGCTCTGCCCGTGCCCATGGATTTGGTCCATGGCGACTACGCCCATGACCCCGTGGTTCGTGAAGCGTATCAAAAATGGGTTCAGCAGCTGTGGATGGCAAAAGATGCTCAGATTGGGGCGTTGTTGTCGCGCTGAAGCTGGCTCAATCGGGCCACACCACGCCCAAGGCCGCCAGCTTTTTGGCATACGAATCTCTGCGTTTGGCGGCTTTTCCAGCGGTTTCGATGGCCGATTGGATGGCGGTGGGGCCTTTTTTAGCCACCCCTTGAATCAAACTGAACTTGTGCGCCGCATCGGCCTGCGCTCGTTGGTACGCAGCAATGAGATCGGCGTGGGGGTGGAGTGGATTCACAGAGACCTCGTTGTTTGAATGCGCTATTTTCCGCGAATTTTTTACGCTCACCAGCGGCAAATGCCACGGCGCGCGGGTTCGGCAGGCGGATTAAGCGCGGCGAGAGCGCTTGGGGGCCCATGACTCAGTCCAACCCATAAATTGACGGGAAATAGCTCTCTGGCCGAATGGCACTTGCTGAGTCGGGTGACGCCTTGGGCTCACCCGGCCTGCCACGGCGGTGTTGAAAGTCACTTTGAAAGTGGGCGGCTTATGGTGAACGGCGTCCCCTTTCAAACGCACGCGGCCGCATCCGGCTTTTGGCACTCCCCGGCTTGGCGGGGTGAGAGTTGGGGTTTAAGCGTGAAAAATGCTATATTTTCAGTAGCTTCTTGCTCAGGTTCTATAAGGGCTGGCGGCTAACAAGTCATTCAAAGGCCTTGCGGGATGAGATTGCAGAAGTTTCAAAGCCTTGTTCTTTCCCCCCCTCTCCCCCAACCCCTCTCCACCCCCGCCGGGGGGATCAGGGGAGCCAACAGCCCTATGTGGCC
>JBAQDW010000161.1:0-7042 GCA_049286445.1 Rhodoferax sp.
ACACATACCAAGCCAGTAGCGAGTAGGCCGTGGCAGTTGACCAGGTTTGCGACAAGATGGGACCGAGTGCCTGCGCAGCATCCTCACCGTTGGCGGACAAGGCGTAGACCGTGCTCAAGGCCCCCACCGCCACTTCACGGGCGGCCATGCCGGGCACCAGGGCGATGGAAATCTGCCAATTGAATCCAATAGGAGCGAACAAGGGCTCTAAAGCGTGACCGAGCATGCCTGCAAAGCTGTACTGAATCGCCGCGCCCGTGGCCCCCTCAGGGGCTCCGGGAAAGGTGGACATGAACCACAGCAGAACCATCACCGCAAAAATGATACCGCCCACCCGGCTCAGAAAGATCACGGCACGCTGCCACAGGCCCAGCATCAAATTACGCAAATTGGGCATACGGTAGGGCGGGAGTTCCAGCATCAGAGGCTGGTAACTGTTCCTCATCCAGGTTTTTTTGAAAACCCAAGCGACCGCCATGGCGGAAAAAATACCGGCCACATACAACCCAAACAGCGTGAGCCCCTGCAAGTTGAAGATGCCGATGTCGCGCGCTGGCACAAAAGCGCCAATCAACAGGGCGTACAAGGGCAGGCGGGCAGAGCAAGTCATGAGCGGGGCCACCATGATGGTGGCCAAACGGTCGCGCCAATTCGGAATGGTGCGTGTGGCCATGATGCCGGGTATGGCGCAGGCAAAGCTAGAGAGCAAAGGAATGAAAGCGCGACCTGACAAACCAACTTTTCCCATCACGTTGTCGAGCAAAAACGCTGCCCGCGGCAGGTAGCCAGAGTTCTCCAGCAGCAGAATAAAGAAAAACAGAATGAGAATTTGAGGCAAAAAAATGACCACGCCGCCAAGGCCTGCAATCACACCGTCGACCAACAGGCTTTGCAATAGACCGGGTGGCATGTGCGCGGTAAAAAACTCTCCCGCTACTGACACGCCCCATTTGATGGCGTCCATCGGGACGTTGGCCCAAGAGAAAACCGCTTGGAAAATCATTAAAAGCAGGCCGGCCAGCAAAACCAAGCCCCATACGGGGTGCATGACGACGGCATCAATACCGTGGTTGAAACGCTGTACCCGCGGCCCTTGGGGCACTGCAGTGGCCAGCACCCGTGCCACCTCTTTTTGCAGCGAGAGCATGCTGGACGGTGCGATTAACAGAGCATCTGATGGGTGAGTAGCGGCCGAGTTGAGTGCGAAGTCCGCCGCTTCAAGAAGCGATTGACGACCATTCTCAGTGGTCTGCCCCAGCTTTTCAGACATCCAACGACCGAGCAGACTGTTGTCAACCGCGATGGTTGGAATGACGGGAACCTTCAACTCATGAGCCAGTTTTTCAATGTCGATATGCAACCCATTGGTGCGAGCCACGTCCATCATGTTCAAGGCAATGACCATGGGCTTGCCCAACTCTCGAAGTTGCAGCACCAAGCGAAGGTTCATACGCAAATTGGTGGCATCAACCACGGCCATGATGGCCTGGGGTGCTGATTCGCCGGGTCGAAGGCCCATTAACAGGTCATGCGTGACCGTCTCGTCCGCCGTCGTCGGGTTCAGGCTGTAGGTGCCAGGCAGATCGACAATGGACAAGAGCCTTCCGTCGCTGAGTTGGGCTGATCCTTGCTTTTTTTCAACCGTGACCCCGGCGTAATTGGCGACCTTTTGGCGCGCCCCTGTAAGCAAGTTGAAAAGGGCCGTCTTTCCACAGTTGGGGTTGCCGACAAGGGCAATATAGGGCGTTTCTTTTGTTGTAGGTCGGGTGCCATTCATGGCACTAGCCCTTCAGCATGCTCAATCACCTGAATGCATGCCGCTTCAATGCCGCGCAGAGCAAATAACGTTTCTCCAATCTGAACGGCAATCGGCTCGCGGCCACCGGGGCCGCGGCGCAAAAGTGTGACAGTTTCTCCAGGAAAAAAACCCAGTTCAGTAAGGCGCTGAGCGACGCCTCTGTGACCGGTGTGTTCATCGGGCTCGATCAGCGCGTGAATGGTGGCACTGCTTCTGAGTGGCATGTGCTCTACCGAGCGTTGATGCGACGAAGGAGGTGACTTGGGAGGAGCGAAAGTAGTCATAAGTCGTGAGTAGTGAATCCAGCGACAACTTACGCCTGCTGGGAAATTCTTCCGACTTATTTTAACTAAAAGAGGTGTAAATGATAGTGATTCTCAATAAGAATCCGTTGACTTGCTCGATGGTTGATGCAGATCAATAAGCCAGTCGCTCAGGATGAATTTCTTGCAGGATGGTGGTGGCAATTTCCTCAATGGACTTGGTCGTTGTCGATAACCAGCGAATACCTGCGAGTTTCATCATGGACTCGGCTTCACGCACTTCCATTCGACAGTTTTCAATGGACGCATACTTGGAATTGGGTCGGCGTTCGTTCCGAATTTCACTCAAGCGTTCAGGCTGAATCGTCAAGCCGAAAATTTTGCCTTTATGGTCTTTGAGCGCAGGTGGGAGATGCTGGCGTTCAAAATCTTCAGGAATTAAAGGGTAGTTGGAGGCCTTGAGGCCGTATTGCATCGCCAAGTACAACGACGTGGGTGTTTTGCCACTGCGACTGACACCGATCAGAATCACATCAGATTGCGAGAGATCGCGGTTGGATTGGCCGTCGTCATGCGCCAGCGAGAAGTTGATGGCTTCGATGCGGGACTGGTACTCCTTGCTTTTGCTGGCGTCACTGAAGCGACCAATGCGGTGGTTGGACTTGAGCTTAAGCTCGGTTTCCAACGGGTGTACAAAGGTGCCAAACATGTCCAGCAACATGCCCTGGCATCCCTCGGTAATGACTTTCAGGACCTCCATGTTCACCAAGGTGGTGAACACAATGGGTTTGGCACCATCCACAACGCCCGCATGATTGATCTGTCGGACCGCTTGGTGGGCCTTATCGACTGAGTCGATAAACGGCAATCGGACGTGGCGAGATTTGGTTTCAAACTGGGCCAGAATAGCGTTACCGAAGGTCTCTGCGGTGATTCCGGTGCCGTCTGAGATGAAAAAAACGGTGCGATTGGGCATGGTATTTGAGGGAGTGAGCAGTGATTTTGCCTTCAGGTTTTTGAAAGCGGTGTCGCTATTGTGAACTTGTTGGCCGCCTACAATGCGCGGACTGAACCCAATTTCGTCACGCGATTGGCTGGCAAAAAATAGCAACAACAAGCCAGAACAATGGCGTGGGCATGGTCGGCGCGACAGAGTGGCCGATGGCATGCCAGTCCGTTTTTAACTTCTGGAGCTTCCCATGTCTGCATTGTTCAAAGAGACCGATTTGGTCGTCCCGTTCGAAAACCTGAGAATGACTGACGTTGACTCAGTGGGTGGAAAAAACGCCAGCCTAGGCGAGATGATTTCTCACCTACCCCATGGTGTCAAAGTACCGACTGGATTTGCCACGACCGCGCACGCGTTTCGCAAATTTTTGGCCTTTGAAGACCTTGGCGGACGAATCAACGCTACTTTGAGTGACCTCGATACTGAGGATGTTCGAGCGTTAGCCCGGGTTGGCGCCGAGATTCGCGCCATGGTGGAAGCGCAGCCTTTTCCCGCCGACCTTGAGCAGTCGATTCGCGACGCTTTTGTTGTTCTCAGTTCCGGTAGCCCTCACGCTTCTTTTGCCGTGCGCTCGTCAGCCACTGCTGAAGACTTGCCAGATGCTTCATTTGCCGGCCAGCAGGAAACTTTTTTGAATGTCACAGGCATCGAAGAGATTCTGCACAAAATCAAAGAAGTGTTCGCCTCGTTGTACAACGATCGCGCCATCAGCTACCGTGTCCACAAGGGTTTTTCCCATGAACATGTGGCGCTGAGTGCCGGCATTCAACGCATGGTTCGCTCAGACTTGGGCGCGGCGGGCGTGATGTTTACCATCGATACAGAGTCCGGCTTTGCAGACGTCGTCTTTATTACCTCTAGCTACGGCTTGGGCGAGACGGTTGTGCAGGGTGCCGTGAATCCTGACGAGTTTTATGTGCACAAGCCCATGCTCAAGGCGGGAAAGCGGGCGGTCATTCGTCGCAGTTTGGGTTCCAAGTTGCTACAGATGCAGTTCAGTACGGCTGAAGAAAAAGCGGCGACCGGTCAATTGGTGAAAACCACCGATGTGCCGGCAGAGCTCCGCAATCGCTACTCATTAACGGATGCCGACGTTGAAAAACTCGCGTCTTACGCATTGGTGATTGAGGCGCACTATGGCCGCGCGATGGATATCGAATGGGGTAAAGACGGTCTTGATGGTGAGCTTTATATCCTGCAAGCCCGACCCGAGACCGTAAAAAGCCAGGCAGCTGGGAAATCCGAGCATCGTTACAAACTTAAGAGCACGAGCACTGTTTTAGTGGAAGGACGGGCGATTGGCCAAAAAATTGGCACGGGTCCCGTGCGCATCGTGCACAACATCAGTGAGATGGACACGGTTCAGCCGGGAGATGTGCTGGTCACAGACATGACCGACCCCAACTGGGAACCGGTGATGAAACGTGCCTCAGCTATCGTGACCAATCGTGGCGGGCGTACGTGCCATGCGGCCATTATTGCCAGGGAGTTGGGTATTCCGGCAGTTGTGGGTTGCGGTGATGCCACTGAGATCCTCAAAGACGGTATGTTGGTCACAGTCAGTTGTTCAGAGGGTGACACTGGATTTATCTACGATGGTCTGCTTGAGACTGAGGTAACCGAAGTTCAGCGCGGGGTGATGCCCGAGATTGACGTCAAAATCATGATGAATGTCGGCAACCCGCAATTGGCTTTTGATTTCTGCCAGTTGCCCAATGCCGGTGTGGGCTTGGCCCGACTGGAATTCATCATCAACAACAATATCGGAGTTCATCCAAAAGCCATTCTGGACTACCCCAATATTGACGCAGACTTGAAGAAAGCGGTCGAGTCCGTGGCGCGTGGTCATGCGTCGCCCCGTGCTTTCTATGTGGATCGGGTGGCAGAAGGCATTGCAACGATTGGCGCCGCGTTCTGGCCCAAGCCGGTGATCGTGCGGTTGTCCGATTTCAAAAGCAACGAATACCGAAAATTGATTGGTGGAAGCCGTTATGAGCCTGAGGAGGAAAATCCCATGCTCGGCTTCCGCGGCGCAGCGCGGTATATCAGCGCCGATTTTGGTGAAGCTTTCGCCATGGAGTGCGAGGCCCTTAACCGGGTGCGTTTGGACATGGGATTGACCAACGTCGAAGTCATGGTTCCCTTCGTTCGTACGTTGGGGCAGGCGAAGCGGGTGACAGAGTTGCTGGCGGCGCACGGTCTCAAGCGCGGTCAAGATGGTCTGAAAATCATCATGATGTGTGAAGTGCCCAGCAATGCGATCTTGGCCACCCAGTTCCTAGAATATTTTGACGGATTCTCGATTGGCTCCAATGATTTAACCCAGCTGACGCTGGGACTGGATCGTGATTCTGGGCTCGAACTGCTGGCGGCTGACTTTGATGAACGCGACCCCGCCGTCACGGCACTGATCAGCCAAGCGATTGCAGCCTGCAAGGCGAAAGGAAAGTACGTCGGAATTTGTGGTCAGGGACCCAGTGACCACCCTGATTTTGCGCAGTGGCTCAAGGCAGAAGGTATTTCCTCCATTTCTCTGAATCCGGATTCCGTTATTTCTACTTGGAAACAACTCGCCAAGTAGTTACTGAAATGCAAAGCGCTGTGATTTGACTGTTTTTTAAGAGGAAGACATGTTGAATCCAGCGTCTGACGTCGCCTCGTCTCACTGTTTCCCTGGTGGCATGAGATTGCACGGATGGCTGCTTGCGGCTTGGTTCTTTGCGTCTTTCGGTGTAGTATTTTTTGCGCACGATCTGCAAATGATCGTGCGCGGCTGGCCTGTTGGTTATTGGTTTTCCGCCCAGGGAAGCGTTTTCATATTTATTGCCGTGGTGACCGTGTTTGCGTGGGTTGCTAACCGCAGAGAGGGGCGTGGCGTCGCAGATGAACCCGCGTATACGCTCTATAAGTCCCGCTTGCACCGGCGATTCGCAATCTATGTGGTTTTTCTCTTGCTGTTTCTTGGGGTGTTGGCATGGGGTGAACACCTTGGCTTAAAGAAAACCTGGGTTGGCGGGGTTTTCCTGTTCGCCTCTGTCAGCTTGTACGCAGCTATCGGCATTTATGGTCGAACGTCAGATGCTGCGGAGTACTACGTCGCTGGGCGGCGAATCCCTGCGGTTTACAACGGCATGGCGACGGCAGCCGACTGGATGAGTGCCGCCTCTTTCATCAGCATGGCGGGAGGGCTTTATCTTCAGGGTTACTCTGGCACGGCTTCGCAGGCCGGAGGTCTTGTTTATGTCTTGGGGTGGACGGGCGGCTTTTGTTTGGTGGCGCTGTTGGTCGCACCTTATTTGCGAAGTTTGGGACTCTTCACCATCCCCGATTATTTTGCTGCTCGATTTGGGGGGCATTGGCCCCGGCAGATTGCCGCTTTTGCTGCCGTGCTTTGCTCTTTTACCTATGTGGTGGCTCAAATATATGGTGTGGGATTAATCACTTCCCGTATGACGGGAGTGCAATTTGAAGTGGGTATTTTGCTAGGCCTGGGCGGCGTGCTGGTGTGCTCTTTTTTGGGTGGTATGCGGGCCGTGACTTGGACGCAGGTGGCGCAGTATGTGATTTTGATACTGGCATTTTTGATCCCCGTCTCATGGTTAGCCTACAAACAGCTCGGTAACCCCTTGGCACCATTTGTCTACGGTCAGCAGTTGCAGAAGATTGCGACCCTGGAGCAGAAACTGCTTGATTCACCCGCTGAGGCGGAAGTGATTGCGGTGTATGCCTCGCGTGCTCGCGTTTTTGAGTTGAAATTGCTAGACGTGGCGACGTCATTGGATACCGAGCGCAAGGTATTGAAAGAGCGGGTTCGATTTTTCAGCGAGCGCCGTGCGGATGAGTCTGTGATCCTCGCTGCTAGGCGCGAACTGGCAGCATTGCCAAAAGATGAAGCGTCTGCGCGAGAGTATTGGACTCGCTCCTTGCAAGAAAATCTTGAACGGGCTCAACCGCTTGGCGGTATGCCACTGC
>JBAQDW010000162.1:0-1812 GCA_049286445.1 Rhodoferax sp.
ATGGCTTTGCCGTCCTCGGCTTGCAAGACATCAAAACCCTCTTGGGTTAGGTAGCGCCGCAGCAGGTCGCGAATTCTTGCGTCGTCGTCAACAACCATGATCTTGTCGTTGCGGCTGGAATGGAGGCCCATGAAAGTCCCGTTGAATTTGTAACAAAGCCGATTTTGAAGGCGGAATGCCGAAAATCCCCTCGCTCCGCCCCTCTTTTGACATACTGTTACAGATGTTGCGCTGCCCGACCAGCCTCTACATTCGGTGGATAAAAAAGCAGGTCGTTTCAAGGTATGTTCGGGGGATGAAGATTTGTTGGTCTTATTTGTTGTTTTTTGTGGTGTTGGTCAATGCGGGTGGGTCCGTCGTCGCAAAAACAAACGATAACGATCCGGTCGTCCAGCGCGCGAGCCGACGCGCTGAATTGCGTTCGGCGCTGAGCGTACCGTTGCCACCCGCCGGACCCGCAGAAGAAAATACCAAAAAAAACATGCTCCATGAACATCAACTGTCGGTTCAACAAAGAGCAGATTTGCGTCGTCAACTGCGTGAGCAATTCAGAGCTCTCGGGGTAGAGGCATCCCCTTAAAACTTTGAAAGACTAGATTGAAATATTCCTTAAAAGCGCTCGCCGCAGCGTCCTTCATCGCGGTAGCCACTGCAAGCGCTGCCCAGCCCCTGGCCACCGTCTCACCCCAAAACATCATTCAACTCACTGCCAGCGGCACAGTCGAGATTCAGCAAGATCTTCTATCCGTAACCTTGAGCACGATGCGAGAAGGTCGCGATGCCAATGCGGTTCAAACACAGTTGAAGCAGGCGGTGGATGCCGCTTTGGTCGCGGCCAAGGCCCAAGAAAAAGCCGGTGCCATGGACGTGAAAACAGGGGGTTTTAGCCTGACACCCACCTGGGGTCGGGACGGCAAAGCGACGGGATGGCAAGGCCAGGCGGAAGTGGTCTTGGAAGGCGATGATTTCTCCAGAATCACAGCCACGGCGGGCCTGATTCAGACGTTGACGGTGAGCCAACTCACCTTCGGCCTCAGCCGCGCCAAGCGAGACCACGCAGAACGGGATGCCCAGGAGAAGGCCATTGACGCCTTTAAATCTCGCGCTGCAGAGATTGCCAACGGATTCGGATTTTCTGGCTTCTCGCTGCGCGAGATCAGCGTCAACGTCAGTGACCAAGGCCATGGGCCTCGCCCACGAATGATGGCGATGGAGGCAAAGCTTGGCGGTCAATCGTCGCCTTTGCCCGTGGACGCAGGCAACACCGCTATCGTGGTGAACGTGTCGGGCTCGGTTCAATTGAAATAGAAGGTTTGCAGTGCCGGTTCAGTCGGCATTCGCGCCTGTTGACGGGCGCACACATCAGCTCCTTGGTGTGGCTTGTTTCAGGGTGATCTCGACGGTGGGAGGTGTCTGCTTTGTTTCGAGGGTGCGCGGCAAGCTGTTGACGGCAGAACAGTTCACCTGTCCATGCGCTGCGCTTTGATTAGGGGCGGCTCCATGTGGACAGCATCTCACCACCGCGATTGGCCTGACGCGGTGTATTGGCCAATGAAGTTGACAATGCCTGCAAAATTGCATGGGACAGTTCAGGGTAGGCGCCGTGAATATTGCCCTCACTGCCATAGCCCGGCTCGCTCACCTGCCCAGGAAACAGCTGCCCGGGCTTGATATTGAAAGGATCTGCAGCCGGGCCAAAAATCGCTTGGTAGCGGCTGATCACCGAGTAGCCCAAGGGCGCTGCATTGGCATAAATGATCTTGTTGCGTGCACTCCATCCTGCCGCTTGGGACGCAATGGTGGCACCGATGT
>JBAQDW010000163.1:0-1831 GCA_049286445.1 Rhodoferax sp.
GGCGTTTAAAGCGGGGCTATTTTGGTTTTCGTCTTGCACAAATTGGACACCAAGAGCCCTTGTTTTTTATATCTCCGGGTCGTGCATCCCACTCATGCCCAACTGCGCACTTAAATCGCATTTTCAACTTGCTACCTAACTTTCATGAAGCTGGGCGACGCCCCGGATGATGAAAGAAACTCGAGGGTGGAGGTGCTGGGGTAGAAGCCGAGAAAATTCTTTGGGGCAAGCCACCCCGATACCTAACTTGACTCACCCACACCGACTCGTACCCCGAATTGACTCCATCGCTTGCGCGATGAGATCTCACGTTAAACAGGGCTGCTGAGCGAATAGCTCAGACAAGCAATTTCGGTGGGGCACCCACAAGCACCTCCAGTTTTGAAGTTTACACATCAACTGGAGGAAATCGATGGACATTGTCCCCATCTACAAGCGCGTGATTGGTCTGGACGTGCACCAAGCGCAAATCACGGGCTGCGCTATCACCGAGCAAGCTGACGGCAGCGTCACCTATGAGCGCCGCGAGTTTGGCGGCTTTAAGCGCGACCGAAAAGCCCTGGCCGAGTGGGCGCGCGCCATTGGCCCGGATGTCGTGGTCATGGAGAGCACGGGCATTTACTGGAAGAGCCCGTATGCGGCACTCGAAGCGGTTGGCATCATTGCCTGGGTGGTCAACGCCCGCCACGTCAAGGCGGTTCCGGGTCGCAAGACCGATGTGGCCGATGCGCAGTGGCTGGCCTCACTGGCACGGGCGGGCCTGCTGCGAGCCTCCTTCATTGCCAAGGCGGACCTGCGCAGTCTGCGTCACATTGCGCGCCATCGGCAAAAGCTCGGCGGCATGCTCGCCAGCGAGAAGAACCGGTTGCACAAACTGCTCACCGATGCGGGCATACGTTTGGGCGTGGTGGTGTCTGATTTGCACGGGCAGTCAGCACGCGCTATGGTCAAGGCACTCATCGCGGGCAAGACCGTACCTGAGGTGCTCAATCTGGCTAGCACGCGTTTGCGTGCCAGCCGGGAAGACATCTTTGAGGCCTTGCAGGCCGAGGAGATTACATCAGCACACCGATTTGTTCTGGGCGAGATCATGGCGCATATCGAAGAGCTCGAACAACGCATGGCCCGTTTTGATGCGCAGTTGCTGCGCTGCTTGCAGGACGCCGGTTACGGGGTCCCTTTGCGACTGCTGCAAACCTTGCCCGGCATTGACCTGATGGGCGCGGCTATGTTGCTGGTGGAGATCGGCGCAGACATGAGCGTCTTTGGCAGCGCTCAGCGCCTGGCCAGTTGGGTCGGCATGTGTCCGGGTAACAACGAGTCAGCGGGCAAACGCAAAAGTGGTCGCATCAGAAAGGGCAATGCCTGGGTGCGCCGTTTGCTGTGCGAGTTTGCACAGGCCGCCGGGCGTAGCCGCTGTGCGCTCAAAGACAAGTTTCAAGCCCTGAACGTGCGCAAGGGCCATAAACGCTCGATCGTGGCACTGGGGCACAAGATGCTGCGAACGATTTACGCCATGCTCTCCAAAAACACCCACTACGTGGACAAAACCGTGGACTACGAGGCACTGATGGTGGCACGCAACGCGCCACGCTGGCTACAGATGCTGGTCAAGCACGGATTCGTTCCAGCACCGGCCTGACCACTGCGATTAGCTTGCCTTGGCAATCGGCCGTCGCGGGGCCAGGCCTCAGCTCGTGCGCAGGTGCGTATCTTTCACGTTAAAATGACTCATCCACGCGTGATTTCTTCACCGATAGCCTGCGCCATCCAGGACGGAAGCGTGCCGCGCGAGGAAGTCAAATGGCCCCATTCGGCCAACGGCAATTTG
>JBAQDW010000164.1:0-7560 GCA_049286445.1 Rhodoferax sp.
CTTCTGCGGTGTCCTTGGCAGTCGTTGGCAACCCTGATTCAGCGCCCAAATACCGCCAGCAAGTGCTTCAACTGGGCATTGCAGACAGAGTGCACTTTCTGGGTTCACTTGACAATCTTTCAACGGCTTACGCTGCTGCGGATTGTTTGGCTCATCCTACGCTGGAGGACAGTTTCGCCATGGTAGTTCTGGAGGCGATGGCGCATGGGGTCCCTGTGATCGCAAGTGGTCCTGATCAGTGCGGTATTTCCCGTCAACTCAAACATGGTGTCAATGCATTGTTGTTGCTGGACCCGAAAGACGAACATGCCCTGGCCACACAAATCAGCTCGGTATTAGACAATGAAGCCACTGCGTTCCGCTTGCGTGAGGGTGGTGTTACGTTTGCGCAGCAACACACTTGGGACCGTGTCATCCTAGAATATGAACAACTGTATTCTCAGGTGCTAAGGCAGTAGATCCTCGTAACTCAGTTGTTTAACGCGTTTATCTTCACTATTTTTTTGTCTCGTCGTCCCCTATCCCAATGAGTTGCAATCCACGGCCACGCTGGTTGATCATCGCGCATGCTTTTAATATGGATGGCCGAGCGGCCAGTCAAACTATTACGGACAAGCTGCCTCATTTGATAAACGCTGGTGTCGATATCGTTGTTTTAAGTGGCGTCTCAGGTCGCCAAGACACTCAAGTTGAACACCATCAACTCTGGCCCTTGGGCCCCGCTGGATTCCGTTTTGAACTGAGGCACGTCTTGCGCAAACGTTGGGGAAATGGTTTCCTGTATCGCTTGTGGATGACCTTAGCTTCTATCGTTTTACTGCCTTGGATGTTGCTGGAAAAACTTCTGCGTCCCGTCGAAAGTTCATGGTCATGGTGGCTGAGCGCCTACCTGAAAGGAAGGTCTTTGGCGCTGCAGAAACCCTTTGATTTAATTTACTCAACAGGAGGGGCATTTGCCGCGCACATGGCCGGACAGGCATTGAAACATGCAACAGGTACTCCCTGGCTGGCTGAGGTGCATGATCCCATGGTTGTGCCGGGTAAAGCGCCGACGACGGCGCAAGAAAAAATGCAGCTCAAAATAGAGGGGCAAATTTGTTCTGATGCCGACATCGCGATCTGGTTTACCCATCAGGCCTTAGCCAGCGCCCGCCAACGTCATCCCCAACTCGGTAAGCGAGGCAAGATGCTGCTGCCCGGCATCGACAACCCCTTCCAAACGCTTCCTACCTATCGACCCGGAAAAAAGTTTGTCATAGGCCATTTCGGATCGTTGTCGCCAACAAGGCACTTGGGCCCTATCATCGGCGCATTGGAGCAGCTCTTTGATCGACGTCCGCAATTGAAAGATATGGTTGAGTTGCACGTTTACGGTGGTCCCCTCGACAGCGTATCTGTGTCACTACTCGGCGCTTCCACAGTTCGAGCTAGCGTTCACCACTTTGGTCGAATTGAAGCCGATCCCGAGACTGGTTTGAGTGGGCGTCAACAGATTTTGAATCGAATGCGGTCTGTCGATGTTCTGTTGCTGCTACATGGTGAAGATCCTATGTGTTCCGAATATATTCCATCAAAGCTATATGAATACCTGTGGATGGGGAGACCTATACTCGCAGTAGTTCACAAAAATCCTCAGATGGCCGAAATCCTCGGTGGTCTGGGGCATTCGGTTATCGGCTCAAATGCTGATGAGTTTGATCTCTCGCTCAGGTATATCCCCCTTTCAATTGCCGTCGAACAGAGTCTGGATAAGTGGTGGTTGAGCTTACCTGAGTTAGACGCAGGGAGCAGTCCTTACACGACAGAAGCAGCTGTTGGCCAAATTTTGGTTTGGGTAGATCAACTGTTGACAATGCACGCACCTGACGGAAATCGAGTCACTCACTAACCGGTCTTTTAAGAGTCTTCAAATGACAACCAAAATACTTCACCCGTAGTGGGGACTATATTAAGCCCTAATCTAAATTTGCTAATACCAAATCGCAGTGAACCCAGTGCCCGCTCCTCGCATCAAACTAAGGTTTTAATTGCTTGCCTAGATTAGAAATTTATTGGTGAAAGAAATTATTTTACTGAGTTAATACCTAAATGGTATTTTTGTATTTTGGTGTGAATTACTGCGTCTCCACATGGATTAAAAAATTGATATGGGCGAAAGCAATCTCTCTAAATCCATCTGCATTCTGAAACCAGTTTTGAAAGTAAAAGAGTCAACTTTTTGGGTAAGTTTTTTTGCAGCTTGTTATTTGGCATCACTGCCCATGTCAGGCACGATTGCTTTGCGCAATGTTTCACTCGTTGCACTCTGTGTGGGCCTAGCTTGGGTCACTTTGAGGCATGGCTCATCGGTTCAGTGGCCTATTCCGATTATGTTGTGGGCGGCTTACCTGTTCCTTTTTCCCTTTATTTCGAATGATCCAAGCATTGCTGCGCACAGTTTGATCAGTCAGTGGGGAAGAGGTTTGCTGGCAATGTTGGCAGGTGCCGGGGTGGCTTCACTCTTGTTTAAGAGAACTCAAGGCTCGGCGTTCTTTCTGGGAATCCTAAGCACGGTTCCCATAATCATTCATCTGTGTTTATTTACTTTGAAGGCTTGGGAGACGTCTTCCATTCCTTGGGGGTATTGGGGGCGTGAATCTCATCATGCGGATTTGGGTTACGCGGCTGGGCAGGCTGTCATTCTTCTAGCTGCTGCCTTTGTCGTGGGAAATGGCACATACCGGGGCTGGGCTGCAGCCTTGATAGCAGCCTGTTTGCTGAGCACTGCTTTGGCGAACTCGCGAGCTGGATTTGTGTTTGCAATAGTCGGAGGATTTCTTGTCTTTGCCAGTGTCTATGTGTCACGCCGAACCCACCAACGCAGATATATTTTTTCTGCCATGGTAGGCCTTCTATTTTCTGGGGTGGTCTTTTTGTCGATGGCAGTGGAAGAAGACACCCGCTGGCCCACAATGACTTCAGACCTGATAGCGGGATTTTTGGGCGATGCGATACAAATTGAATGTGAGGGAACATCCTCCATCGCGTCGAAAATAGTTACTCAGTACGGCTCAGAAGAAGAGGGACAGCGCGTCATCTCTTCTGTGAAAAATGGCGATGCCGCTCGGGTAGTTGTGTTGCGTGCAGGCATTGCTCTTGCAAGCAAATACCCTTGGGGAAGTGACGGCTCGAGACTCGCTTACCAAAATCTGCTAAGAGAGCAATGTTCTCAGCCTGTTATTTTGATGGCACACACTCATAATGGTTGGATCGATACTATTCTTGCGTTAGGGTGGGTTGGAGGTGCTTTGTATTTGATAGTATTAATCTACTTTTTTGTCACCGGTTACACCTATTTACGGAGTTCAACTCACATCAACGAATGGGCCATCGTGCTGGTTGCCCTCGCTGTATTCTGGATTTTGCGGGGATTAGTCGACTCAGTATTCAAAGACCATATGTTGGAGATGCAGGGATTCGTACTCGCTTATGCGGCCGCTAATATATCGCTCCAACGTCTTGCGTTAGTCCAACCTGCAACAAAAAAGAGGGAATAAATTTTAAGGTCCAACCCATGGATGCAGTTTCGCGACACAGGAATTATGAGAATGTATGACGGGGTACCGTAGGTTTGCAGATCAGTTCTATTCGTTGAAGCCAAATCGCGGCCTAAATTCGACCCAACAGCCGGCGAAATCGGCGACCCACTTTAGAGGGTAAGTTACCTCCTTCGTGAGGCCAATCCATCTCCCGCTCCCAAGCTGATTGAAAAATAACACCACTGTACAAATTTTTCAGCTGTTCTGTACCCACTTTTGCCTTACGGTCTTGGTCGTATTGCCAAGCATAGTGGTACACCTTGAACAAGGGCTGGCAAGGTAGAAGTGGTATCGCCCGATAGGCCAAAAGTGCTTCACCATACCAACGTGACTCGATTGGCGCTTGGGCAATTGCATCGACCAAGCTTAAACCTCGAGGATTCAAGTAGTTTGTGTCTAGGCTTTCCCATACAGCACGATGCCAAATCAATGGAAAAGGGCCGAAACTGTACCGACGCCCGGAGCGTTCAAAGAGTTGTTGAAACAAATCAGCTTCATGAATGTAATTCTGAAAAATCCTATGTTTTTTTTGTCGGATGACGGCCTCTAATGATTCATGACCCTCATCGATAACAGTGTACGGAATCTCATTTGAGGTCAAGAAATCGGCCACGCCAAAGGGGCGAATAAAAAGTGCGTCGGAATCCAAACACAGGTAAGCGGTAGAAATTTCTAGCCGCCAAAACTCAGACTTGACGATCTGCTGAGTTAGTCCACCCGACATTTGCTCGAGTTGGCTCATCCTGATGCGCGGTGACGCTGCAACAATTGTCTCGTCTGCGATGAGTTTGACGTTCAGGTTACTCAGGTGATCCCTAAAAAGAGGCAAGTCCGAACTGGGTACAGACACATAAAAGTGAATTCCTTCTGTGTTGTATTGTTGGATTGACGAAGCCAGACGTACAACTCTTTTGAGGTCAGTGCGATAGCTCTTGCAAAAGAGAGCAAACGATTTCATTTACGTCGGTCTTCGTAGTCAGTCATCACCTTAAGCGCAAACTGAATCATATTTGTCGCACTTGCGATCATGACTCGCCGAAGAGTGTAGGGGTCGTCTCCTTCGTGCACCAGTCCTCGGCGCGTCGTGGTCGCGCTAACGTAGCCGGCCTCTTTTACAGCTGAACTATGGTCTTTTTCGAATTGGCCGAAAGGGTAGCAAAAGTGTCGAACTTCACAACCCAAAAGCTGTTCAAGCTCCTGCTTTGATGTGACGATTTCCATGCGGGAGTCATTTGTAGAAAGTGCGGTCAGGTTCGGATGAGACCGGGTGTGGGAGCCAACCTCCATTCCACTGTCTCGCCAAGTTTCCCAATCCTTCAATGCCATCAATGGTTTTTCCTCAATACCAAGGTGAGCATCCCAAGAGTTAGTCGCTCCAATCATGTTACTAACGGCATAACACGTTGCGGTGAACTCCATCTTACGAAGCACCGGAAGTGCGTTCAAAACCGTGTTTTCATAGCCATCATCAAATGTAATTCCCACGACCCGGCCTTGAAGAGTTCCACTGCTATAAGGCTCAAGATCGCGCATGGAAAGACCCCTGAACCCCAGCAACTTGAGCAGCCACATCTGCCGTGCAAACGACCCCGGGGAAACCACCAGTCCACGCAGTGGTGTGCCACTGGGTGGTGGCACATCGATTTGGTGGTACATCAGAATGGGAATTTTCATGTTTGAAGTTGACGCAAGTTGGCGTAGTAGCCGCCAACTTTCATGAGTTGGGCGTGCGATCCACTTTCAATAATTTGGCCCTTGTCAACCACGAGGATTCGGTCTGCATGCTCAATAGTACTTAGACGGTGCGCAATGACCAGAGTCGTTCTGTTTCTCATCAAAACGGCAAGTGCCGATTGAACTTGACGTTCAGATTCGCTGTCCAGCGCCGAGGTTGCTTCATCCAATATCAAAATAGGGGCATCTTTAAGCAAGGCGCGGGCGATTGCGAGCCGTTGGCGTTGGCCTCCCGACAACTTTGCACCATTCTCTCCCACCATCGTGTCCAAACCATTCGGGAGTTGTTCGATAAAATCCCACGCATTCGCAGCTTTTGCAGCCTGAGTTACCGCATTTCTATCAAAGGAGCTCAAAGAACCGTAGGCAATGTTCGCTTCAATCGTATCGTTGAAAAGAATGATGTCTTGACTGACCAGTGAGATGTTTTGACGCAAGCTTTGCAGAGTAACGTCCTGGATATCTACCCCATCGATAGCAATGGAGCCTGAAGTGAGTGTGTAAAAACGCGGAATGAGCGAGCTAATTGTCGTTTTCCCTCCCCCAGATGACCCAACCAATGCGACGGTTTGGCCCGGTTCGACTTGAAAAGTGACTCTATCAAGCGTTTGGCGTTCAGCGCCTGGGTATCGAAAGCTGACATTCAAGAATGAGATGTTGCCTTTGATGCAATGGAACGATATCTTGCCAAAATCGTCCTCCTGCGGGGTATCCAATAGCGAAAAGACGCTTTCAGCCGCTGCCAAACCTCGTTGCACCGTGGTGCTCACCGTCGTGAGTTGTTTGATTGGAGATATCAACAGCAACATGGCCGTGATGAACGAGATGAATCCGCCTGGTGACGTGCCTGCCTGACCTGTGGACTGGCTTAATGCCAAGTAAGCAATGATGGCGATAGCGACTGAGGCCGCAATATGAGTGATGGGCGTAACAGCAGATGCGGGAATTGCCTCTCGCATCTGAGCTCTTCGAAAGTTCTCTGTCGCAGCGAAAAACCTCTGCAGTTGGCGTTGTTGTCCGCCAAATATCTTGACCACTCGTTCCGCTGAAACGGTCTCTTCTACTGTATGCGAGATCGTGCGCATAGCCTCGAGACTTTTCCGACTAGCCGTACGCATCCGCTGACCAAAGGCCTTCACAATATAGGCAATGACCGGTCCAATGGTCAACGTAATTAGTGTCAGCTTCCAGTCCAGATAGAGAAGGTAGGCGATCAGAGCCATCGCGGTGAGCGACTCTCTAACCACTGAGATTAAGGCGCTGGTAGCCGCATCTGTCACATTGTTTACGTCATAGACCAGTCGTGAAATGAGTTGGCCAGCAGAGTGCTCGTCATAGTGATGCGTGGGAAGCACCAGGAGTTTTGCAAACATGTCTCGACGCAAGTCAGTGACCAATCGACTGGAAATCCACATCATCAAGTAACCTGTGCAATAAACGAACACGCTGCGCACAAGAAAAAGTGAAACAATGCCTAGCGGTATTAACCAAACCATGCGGGCGTCGTCGGTTTTGAAGCCGTTGTCTAACAAGTATTTCATGATCGCCGGAAACACAGGCTCAGTTGCCGCTGTGCCAACCATGCCAATCACAGCAAGTACAAAAACTTTCCAGTGTGGCTTGATGTAAGTCAGCAACCTGACGTACAAGTCCCGGTTGCTGTTGAGCTGGTCTTTCGTCATCTGTGGTTTGGATTCGCGGCAATTGGATTTGCCGAAGTGATCAGGATCTGCTCTCTGATGAGAGGCGTTGAATTCTATTATGCCGGCGTACCTTGCTACACTCTTGGCAAACTTATGCGCCTATCTGTCATCGTCATCACTCGCAACGAGCAAGTAAATATCGAAGACTGCCTTTTGAGTCTTAATTTTGCGGATGAAGTCATTGTTTTAGACAGTGAAAGCACGGATGAAACGGTAGCCATCGCGCGACGCCTTGGCGCTACCGTGTCTGTAACAGCCGATTGGCCGGGATTTGGGATTCAAAAAAACAGAGCTCTGACGCTGGCGAGCGGCGACTGGGTGCTTTCTATTGATGCTGACGAGCGGGTCACGCCTGATTTGCGAGATGAAATTAGGGCTATTGTTGCTGACCCTTCGTCGTTCAATTTATATTGTTTTTCGAGGCTATCAAGCTACTGTGGGCAGTTTATGCATCACTCGGGGTGGCGTCCAGATTATGTAACCCGTTTGTTTAGGCGCGAAACTGCGGAATTTTCTACTGATTTGGTGCATGAACGCGTTGTTTC
>JBAQDW010000165.1:0-4597 GCA_049286445.1 Rhodoferax sp.
GCTTGGGCGCTAGGGGGCAGGGCCAGCAGGCGAGTGGCCAGCGTGTGGGCCTGGTCGTGCAACTGGACTACCTGCCGGAAGACGGGTGAATCACCGTAAGTGGCCGCGCCGGTACCGCTTAGCCAGCGCCCGAGAGAGCACGCGTAGAGGGCGGGCGCATCCCCCGAGCCGTCGCTGTTGCTGCTGCCGCTGCTGTCGTTGTCGTTGTCGTTGTCGTTGTCGTTGTCGTTGTGGTTGTCGTTGCGGTTGTCGTTCACCTGCGAATGCAGCACCGAGGCCAACCAGTTGCGGTGACTTCGGGTGGCCGCCGCCAAGGCCAAGTCGCGCTGCGAGTGGGGCAGGTTCAGCGTCTTCCATACCGCCTGGGCCTGCCACTGCGCCATCCAGTCAAGCGTGCTTTCGGCAGGCATGGGTCGCCCCACGCCATAGCCTTGCGCCAGCTCACAGCCCAGCTGCAGCAGGGCGCTGCCATGCTGCATGGTTTCCACACCTTCGGCAATCACGGGCCGGTTGAAGGCCTGTGCCAGGCGCAACACGCTTTCCACGATGCTCAGGTCATTGGGGTCATCCAGCATGTCGCGCACAAAGCTCTGGTCAATTTTGATGATGTCCACCGGCAGGTTGCGGAAGTACGACAGTGACGAGTAGCCCGTGCCAAAGTCGTCCAGCGCAAACCGCACGCCCAGTGCGCGGCAGCGGTGCAGCACTTGGCCGGCGCTTTCCATGTCGCCAATGGCCGCTGTCTCCAAAATCTCAAGCACCAGTTGCTGGGGAACGACTTCGGGGTGAGCCGCCAGCGCCAGCGCCAAGTTTTGGGAAAATTGTCCATTCAGCAAGTGGCTGGCGCTGATGTTGGCGCTGACCACCCAGCGCAAGCCCCGGGCCTGCCACTGCACACTTTGCCGCAGCACTTGGTCGATGACCCAATCACCTAACTGGTGTTCAAACGCGTGGCCAATCACCAGCGGTAAAAAATCAGACGGTGGCAGCAGGCCCTTGGTCGGGTGTTGCCACCGGATCAGCGCCTCCATGCCAATGATGGCGCCGGTGCGCAGGTTCACCTTGGGTTGGTAGTGCATCACCAGTTCGCCAGTGAGCATGGCCTGTTGCAGGCGCTCGAGTTTTTCGCGATGCGCCTGAATTTGGCGGTCGTGTTCGGGGTCAAACAGGTGGTAGCGGTTTTTTCCGGCTTGCTTGGCCGCGTACATGGCCTGGTCGGCGTGGCGCAGCAGGGTGTCGGCATCGGCCTCGTCGTGCGGGAAGCGCGTCATGCCCACGCTGGCCGATACCTTGACCGCGACGCCACTGAGTGAAATCGGCTGGGCAACGGCTTGCAGCAGGCGCTCCAGCGCGTTGTGGCTTTGTTCGGGGTGCTGCAGGTCAGACAGGAGCAGCACAAACTCGTCACCGCCCAGCCGGGCCACGGTGTCGTCTTCGCGCACGTTTTTTTGCAAACGGCGGGCCACCTCCACCAGCAAGTCGTCGCCCGCAGCGTGGCCGTGGGCGTCGTTGATTTCTTTGAAGCCATCCAGGTCGAGCATGCACACGGCCAGGGGCATTTGGTCGCGCCGGGAGCGGGCCAAGGCCACCTGAATGCGGTCGCTCATCAAGCGACGGTTGGGCAGGCCCGTCAGTTCGTCATAGTGGGCAATTTGGGCCAGTTGTGCCTCATGGTTTTTAAGCCGGGTGATGTCACTGAACACCCCGATGTAGTGGGTGAGCTGGCCCGCTTCATTGGTCATGGCGGCAATGGACAAGGTTTCCGGGTACAGCTCATCGTTTTTGCGCCGGTTCCAGATTTCTCCGCTCCAGTGCCCCTGACCCTTGATGCTGGCCCACATCGCCGCGTAAAACTCAGGCCCATGTTGGCCTGAACTCAGCACCGAAGGCGTGCGGCCCAGCACCTCGCTCGGCTCATAGCCCGTGATGCGGCTGAAAGCCGGATTGACTTCAATGATGATGTTGTGGGCATCGGTCACCATGATGCCGTCGTAGCTGTGGGCCAACACGCTGGCACCCAGGCGCAGGCGCTCCTGTGCGTGGCGTTCGTCGGTGGCGTCATAGGTGTAGCCGTGCCACAGCGTGCTGCCATCAGGCAAGCGCTGGGGCGACGCTTGGCCGCGCAGCCAGCGCTCCCCCGAGGGCAGGCCACTGCCGCGCTCTGGCAGCAGCACCCGGTACTCTTGCTTCCAGGGCACCAAGGCCTCGCCCGAGGCCTGCAGCGTCTCAACGACGCGCGCCCGGTCATCCGGGTGAACGGCTGCAGCGACCGCGCGGCTGTCGTGCTGTGCAGCCTCAGCGGTAACCCCAAAAATAGACCACAGGGCCCGGCTGGCATAGGGGAAATGGGTGGTGCCGTCCAGGTTGCGGTGGTATTGGTAAATGACGCCGGGCAACTGCTCAGCCAGGCTTTGCAGCCGCGTCAACAGATCATTGCGCTGCGCCTCGGCTTGGGCGCGCTCAATCTCGGCCTGCTTGCGTTGGGTAACGTCGCGGGCACAGCCCACCGTGCCCACAACTTGGCCATTCATGAGCACGGGAGACCGGTAAATTTCTGACCATTGGCGCTGGCCATTGGTCTCGATCAGCTTTTCGGTCTGGCGGCTTTGGCCGCTGGCCAGCGCGGCCCGTTCATCGGCTTGGTAATCGTCAGCCAGGTCGGCGGGCCACACATCGTGAACAGTTAACCCCAGCACGCTTTGGGGGTCAGGTCGGCCGCAGGCGTTGGCAAACGGCTGGTTCACCGCTAAAAAGCGCCCCTGCGTGTCTTTGAGCCACACCATAAACGGAAAATTATCCATCGTGGCCTGCTGGTAGAGGGTGCGCAGTTCCAGTTTGGTCTGGAAGTCCATCAGCTCGGTAATGTCGCGTGACACGGCCAGCAGCGCCGGCTGGCCGTTCCAGTGGCCGCGCACGATGCGGGTGTCCACCATCAATTCGCGTCCATCGGCGGTCAGTATCGGCAAAGGGCATGAATCGCGCTCACCCGCCAGCATGGCCTGCACCACTTCCAGGGCTTGGGTGTGCACACGCGCAGGGTGCATGACCAAAACCGATTGGCCAAACAGCGCGTCGCTGTAGCCCAGTTGCTGGCGTATGCTGTGGCTGATGTACAGAATGCGCCCCTGCTCGTCGAGCACCGTCACATAGTCTTCCAGAGTCTGAAAAAAACCCTCTATGTTTTCGCGCTGGTGCTGCGCCTCCTCGCGGGCGCGCAGGTGCTCCAGCGCCAGCCCAAATTGAGCGGCCAGCGTTTGCAGCAGCGCCACCGTGGCGTCAGGCAAGCGCCGCGCGTGGGTGCTGGCCAAGTTAAGGCATGCACACACCACGCCACCGACGCGAATCGGCACCACCACCACGGCCTGAATGCCGTCGGTCGGCAGCCCCAAGCGCGCCAACAGGTCAGGTTCACAGCGCCACTCGGCATGGTGCTGGGGGGCGGGCCCGTCGCGAGACGGTCCGTCCGCAAAGCTGCACACCAGGTGCCCTGCATCGGCCAGCAGGGCAGGCGCTGTGTCCGGCGCCAACTGGCTCACGGCGGCCACAAATTCCGGGCCAAGGCCTTCGGCCACAAGCAGCACATAGCCGGCATTGGCATCGCGCAGGTACAGTCCGCCGCCGTCGATGTCAGGCAGGGTGAGCGCTGCGCTCACGATGGCGCGCGCCAGCGTGTCGCGGTCAGGGCTTGACGCCATCACATCGGCAAACGCCTGTTGCAGCTGCAGGTGGGCGCGGTGCCGCATGGGGGTGCTAATGTCGGTCAGCAAACCCATGCTCAGGGCAGGCAGGTGGTGCTCGTCTCGGGCCACCACCTGGGTGCGCAGCTTCAGCCATCGCCACGCGCCGTGCCGATTCAGGACGCGCACCGTGGTGGCCTGGGGGCTGTCCGTGGCCGTCACACGCCACAGGGCCGCCAGTGCGTCCCAGTCGCTGGGGTGAACCAAAGGCTGCAAGTCCGCCAAGGCGAAGGCGGTGCGCCCTGGTGGCGAATCAAGCCACATCGCCAATGTCTCAGGCGTTGCCAGCAGTTGACCGCTGGCGTGGTCAATGTGCCAAACATGGGCATTCGCCAGTGACAACAGGGCGGTGGCCGTCTCCAGCGTCAAGGGGGGAATGATCATGGCGGGCGTCGATCTGGGTGGAAGCGATTCAGGGCGAATCGGGGCGTTTCAGATGACTGTACTCCACCTGCCTACAAACCTGCGTCCCTTTGCCAACTCGCGACCTGCAAGCCTGCAAGTACTTGATGCAGCGCAACAAATAGTTCCCACCAAGAGGACGCAAGGTGCCCACTGTGTTTCTTGCACTGTCGGGTTCAATTCAGGCGCTTATCCGTCTGCAGCCCTCGTTTTAATTGCGCAGGGAGCTACTCAATTCATAGCACTCAAGGTGTGTCGCTGGTCAGGAACGGCGGGTGAAAATTTCTCACTTCCAAGGCCTTGCGGAACCAGGTTGCAGAAACTTCAAAGTCTTGTTCATTCCCCCCCCTCTCCCCCAACCCCTCTCCACCCCCGCCGGGGGGATCAGGGGAGCTCAACAGCCCTATTTGGCCAACGCTTTGTCTGGGGTGGGGTTCACGGGCAGACGCCAACATTCA
>JBAQDW010000166.1:0-2248 GCA_049286445.1 Rhodoferax sp.
CAGGTGCACAGGCTCGCCCACCACCAAGCCGAACTGTTGCGTGGGCAGGTCGGCTTCGGTGCCTTCTTCCATGCCAAACGGGGCAATGCACAGCGCTTGAATGGGCGGCTCCATGCCGGGAATGGCGGGCATGCTGGACTCGATGGCCACGTAGTAAGCGCGTGCCGTGCCACCGCGAATGCGCACGCCCTGGCCGCGGCGCACGTAGCCGTAGTAGGCGGCGCCGCGTGCAACGGCCAAGTCCATGTCGGCGCCGGTGAGCAGGCGCGCAGGGGCGGCTTGCTCTGCTTCCAGCCACGCGTTCAGCGTGCCCAGAATGCGCTCAGCCAGCACGTCGGATTTGAAGACACCGCCGTTCAACAACACGGCAGTGGGGTGCAGAAAGCTCGCATCCGCATTCACTGGCCCAGCAAAGCCTTCCAGCTCGGCAGTGGCACCGGCTTGGCGGCCCAGCAGCGCGGCCAAGTGGCGGGTGACACCGGCGTCTTGCGCGTAAGGCAAGCCCAGTTGTGTCAAGCCGCTGCGGGTGCGCGTGGCGGGGCGTGCGGCAGCAATCACGGCGGGGAAGAAGCCTTCCAGAATGGTGTTGCGTACCTCGTCTTGGGTGAGTTCGGTGCGGATGGAGCCGCCAATGAGTTTGGAGCCCCGGCTGGGCACCACGATGGACTGGCTGGCCAAGGTGGCATCGCTCAACAAGGCTTCTTTGGCACTGCGACACGCGTAGGTGAGGGCGCGCATTTGCCAGGGGTCAAGGGTTTTTCCCTCTGCGCTGAGCTTGCGCGCCACGACGTGGGCCAAGGTCAGGTCCATGTTGTCGCCGCCGAGCAAGATGTGGTCGCCCACAGCGACGCGGTGCAGCTCCAGCAGGCCGTCGCGCTCCAGCACGGTGATGAGTGAAAAGTCGCTGGTGCCACCGCCCACGTCGATGACCAAAATGATGTCGCCGGGCTTGACGTTTTTGCGCCAGCCCCCTGCGCTGGCTTGAATCCAGTGGTACAGCGCGGCTTGGGGCTCTTCCAAGAGGGTGAGCTTGTCAAAACCGGCGGCGCGTGCCGCCTCGGCGGTGAGTTCGCGCGCGGCTGGGTCAAACGAGGCGGGAATGGTGACGGTGACGTCTTGCTGCGCCAGCGGCGCGTCAGGGTGGGCGTGGTCCCAGGCTTGGCGCAAGTGGGCCAGGTAGCGGGTCGAGGCCTCTAGGGGCGAGACGCGGGCCACTTCAGGCGGCGAGTCGGGGGGCAGAATCGCGGCGCGGCGGTCCACACCGGGGTGGCACAGCCAGCTTTTGGCGCTGGAGACCAGCCGAATCGGCGTCAAAGCGCCGCGCGCACGGGCGAACTCCCCGACTGCAAAGCTTTGTGTGCTGGACCAGGGCAGGTTCAAATCGCCCTCGGCTAATTCCGATTCATGCGGGAGGTACAAAAACGAGGGCAACAACGCGCCGCCCTCCACGGTGCCAGGACCGGTGAGTTGGGGAATGTCGAGCACGCCGTACACGGTGTTCTCGCCGTCGCTGGCGTGCAGGTCGACATAGGACAGAGCACAGTGGGTGGTGCCCAGGTCAATGCCAATGCTGTAACGCGCGGCGCTCACAGTTCCACCTCGGCTTGCGCCAGCACGGTCACGTCATGACCTTCAGCCAATTTGGGCAAGCGCACCTCGGTGGCGCGCCAGCCACGGTGGCTCAATTGACCGCTGAAAGGTGCTTGGCCGACCACATGGCCGGTGAGTCGAACTGCGCGGGCATCAAAGCCGGGCGGCAAAGTCAGGCGGCTGCCCTCGGCTTCTGTGCGCACGGGGGCGAGGCTGAAGTGTTCGCGCAGCACCTTGCTGCAGCCTTCGTGCACCACGCGGGCAGCGCCGCCAATGTCAGCGTCAGAGTAGCCGCTGAGGTCTTCTTGGGTGAAGTCAATCAGGCGGGCGTCGCGCTGCAACAGGGCGAGCAACTGCAGCGCAGCGTCGGGCGGCGCAAGTTTCAGCACCACCGCAGCAGCAGGGGTCGGGGTCTCTTGGGCTGCAGGGGCCTGCGGCTGGCGCAGGGCTTGGACGCGGCCTGCAAAAGTGGGGTTGGCCAACGTGCTGAAAAAGACGCCAAATGCCAAAGGGAGGCGCTGAAAAAAAGAGAGCGAGGGTTGAGACGGGTGAGGGGTCATAAAGGGCTCCGATAAAGTTCCACAGCAAAGCGCGGAAAAAAAGTGGTCCGCCTACCGTTTGGCCCGGTCTCGCTGGTGAAAGTCAGCGCGTGATGCGG
>JBAQDW010000167.1:0-18458 GCA_049286445.1 Rhodoferax sp.
GCGCGCCCCACATGCAACTCTTCAGCGGTGGCCACAAAGTAGCGAAATTGACGAAAGTTCACAGCAGCCTGATCGAGTTGATTTAACTTATCGAAATTGTAATTTTTATACCATTGATCTTATGAAACTGCCATTGGACAATGGGCCTGATTGCCCCGCACGCCAACGCAGCCGTCTGGCTGACGGCGTTCACCTGTCACTTGTCCCGCTTTGCACTGGCCATTGCTTAATCACCATGCCCCACTCGAATCCCTCCCTGCTGACTCGCCCGATGACCGTGTTTTTGCTGGCGACCTTTTGTTGCCTGCTGTGGGGTAGCGCCTACCCGGCCATCAAACAGGGCTATGCGTTGTTTGGCATTGCCCGCCATGACGTGGCCAGCCAAATGGTGTTTGCGGGGGTTCGCTTTGTGGCCGCCGGGGGGCTGCTGTTGCTGACCGGCGCCGTCATGGGCTGGGGCCTTCGCATCAAGCGCGAGTACTGGGGCGGGGTGGCCGCTTTGGGCCTCACCCAGACGGCTTTGCAGTATGTTTTTTTCTACATTGGCGTGGCCAATGCCACGGGCACCAAAAGCTCCATCATGAACGCCACAGGCACCTTCTTCTCCGTGCTGTTGGCGCATTTCATTTTTCACAATGACCGTTTGTCAGGTCGGCGCGTGTGGGGTTGCTTGGTCGGTTTTGCCGGTGTCGCGGCCGCGAACTATGGCCCCACGCTTTGGCAGCCCGATTTCACGTGGGCCGGGGAAGGGGCCGTTGTGTTGGCGGCCCTGGTGCTGTCGGCGGCGTCCATCTACGGCAAAAAACTGTCCCAGCACCTCAATGCCGCGGTCATGACGGGTTGGCAAATGGTGATTGGCGGCGCGGTGCTGTTGATAGGGGGCTGGCTGGCGGGCGGGCACATGGCCGCTTTCACGCTGGGCTCGTCTGCCTTGATGGCCTACATGGCCTTGCTCTCGGCACTGGCCTTCAGTATTTGGAGCGCCTTGCTCAAACACAATCCCGTGGGGCGTGTGACCATTTTTAACTTCTTGATTCCGGTCTTTGGCGTGGCGTTGTCGGCCCTCTTTTTGGGCGAAGACGTGTTTGCGTGGAAAAACGGCGTGGCCTTGGTGTTGGTGTGTGTCGGTATTTGGCTGGTCACCGCAGAGAAGCGAGGGCGTCCTCCCACGTCTGCCCTGCCCCAAGCGGCACGCGTGTAACAGGCGGTGCGGGATGGGCTTTGAGTTGCTATTTATTTGGCAGCTGCTTGCGCAGGTACACAAAGGGCCAGAGCCCGATTTTGCTTAAGAATTGTCGCGACACAAGCGGCGCACTGAAGGTCTGTGAAATGCAGGTCGGGTGAGCGCAGTGTCACCTGACAGACCGCGACCCCATCGGTCCGGTCACGCGCCCCGCCTCAGTGGCTTTCCCGAGTCAGTCTTTCTGCATAAGAAATGCCAATGGCCGACAGCACGAACATGAAGTGGATCACCGCCACCATGACGACGATCTGCATGCTTTCAAAATCGAGGCCGCCGCTCAGGTAAGTCTTCAGCGCATGCACGCCTGAAATTGAAATGATCGCAAATGCCAGCTTGAGTTTGAGGTTGTAGGTGTTGACGTGGTCCAGCCAATCCGGCTTTTTCATGTCCTTCTTGTCAAAATGCCCGGTGGTCACAAAAAGTGACACCCCGGCCAGCGCCACCACCCACACCAACTGCGCCACCATCGTCATGTCCACCAGCTCCAGCACTTTGATGATGAGTCCAATTTTTTCCAAGTCACCAAACAACAGCGTGGTCATCAGGTAGTAGGTTTCAAACAAAAACTTACCCAAAATGCCAAAAATAATGGCCACCAAGCCCACGTAGAAAAACAGCATGGTGAAGCGCATGCCATACAGCAGCGACCCCACGCCGGAGAGAACTCTTTCCATCTCAGCCTCGCACCATCGCCATGATGTCAGCCGGTTTCAGCGTGTTGGCTTTTTGCTGAATTTGCGGCAGGTACTGGCTTTGCATTTGTTTGGCGGGGCCCAGCAGGTCTTGAAAGGTGTGGCGCAGCAGCTCGGTACTCATGACCCGGCCCCCGCTGTAATAGCGCTTGGCCACCTGGCCCAGCGCATAGGTGGTGGCAAAGGAGAACGCCATGCCGGTGGCGTTGCTGCCCAACGCGCCCACCGTGCGCCCCGCCAGCTTGCCCAGCAGTCCGCCGAGTAACTTGCGGCCAAACTGCTCCAGGTATTGCGAGGACAGCCCGACTCCGGCGGCGGCAATGAATTCACGAATGTGGCCTTGGTCCAGCTCCACCCCGTGCGACTTGCCGATGGCATACACCATCTTGATTTGCAAGGGAATGATCGCCATCGACGCCCAAGACTGGGGCAACAGCTCCAAAGCGCCGTTCAAAATGGCGTAATTCAAAATGGATTTGTCCAGCGCGGCGGGGTCAACGCTGTCCGAGGGGGCCGTCGCAGCGGGCGCAGAACGGGGGAGTGGCGCTGGCGCGGTCGTTGCCATGGGCAGGGCCACCGCCAGTGATTGCGCTTGCGCCTCAAACCCCTGGGTTTGGGAGTCGTTGAGCTGCAACTGCACTTTGAGGGTGGCCAAAAACTGCTGCTCAGCCGGGGTCTGTTGGCCATCCGCATCACACACGCACACCGCCATTTCATAGGCCAACTGGCGGTAATCGGCGTCTTGCAGCGCTTGTGCGGCGGCCGCCACGGAGGTGCGCTTGAGCAGCACATCCTGGTACAGGGCCGCCATATCCACGCCCTGTTCGGTTGTTGCCAAAGAGGCGGCAATGCGACGAATTTCTTCGCGCTCGGCTTGGGCCTTGTTGCCATCTGAGAAAGCGGCAAACAAAGCGATGGTGAGCAGTGATTTTTGATCAGCGGGGGTCATGGAGAGGTTCCTTTGAAAGAGGGGAAGGCAGGGGTTGAAGGCGGGGTGGGGTGGGTTCCCCAGCGATTAGGCGTCGGCAGTGTGAATCCCAACGCGTGCGCTGCTGAAGTTAAGCCAAAGAGGGCAGCCAAACGGTGAATGACAGCGCCATGTGCCACAGCACCTG
Organism: Rhodoferax sp.; assembly: GCA_049286445.1. GTDB lineage: Bacteria > Pseudomonadota > Gammaproteobacteria > Burkholderiales > Burkholderiaceae_C > Rhodoferax. The sequence goes on from JBAQDW010000167.1 coordinate 3,051, forward strand.
GCTAAAAAAAGCGGTTACTACCAGCGCTGACACGCCAAACAGGCCTGACAACACCACCGCCAAACCGTCCCGAAACATCCAGCCCAGGCTTAAGCTCACCAAACTCAAGCCAGGCAGCACGTTGCCAAACGGAATGGGCAAAAAAATCACCAACCCCATCAGTGCAATCCACACCGCCCAGCCCGGGCGCGCGCGGTCATGGGTGAGCGCCTGCCACCGGGGTTGGAGCCAGCGCTCCGCTTGGCTGTAAATCCAGGCCAACGAATGCAGGCTGCGTCGAGTCCAGCGCGGGTTCAGCGTCAAGCGGCCCAGCCGCGGGGGCAGTGCGGTGGTTTCCTGTTGGCGGGCCCAGCGCCAGGCCAGCACAAAAATGGCAAAACTCAGCACCATGCCGGCCCCGGCAATGGGGATGACCGTGGCCATGGACAGCAGCATCAGCACCACGGCCGTGGACGCCTCGCCGTGCAGGCGCAGCAATTCTTGTAAATCAACCGTGAACCCCTGCGCCTCGGGCGCGCAGGACCGGGGGTCGGTGGTGCGGGTGGCCGCTGCCGCTTGGGAAAAAACGGCGGACAGGTGCGCAGTCATAAGGTCACTGGGAAATCGAGGGGGTTCATGGGGTCACACGGGCAGCCGGGCGCAGCTTGCCCAGCAACAGGTGCCCCACCACCGCCATCGCCAGCAACAGCACCATCACCAGGGCCCAAACCACCCAGAGGAAAGGGGCAATCCAGCCCAGCAACGGGGTGAGCCAAGGGGTGGCGGTCACCAGCAGGTCCATGCCCCCCGCCACCATCGCCTTGATAGGCTCCAGCAACGCCGGGTCCACCCACAACGCCAGCCACGCGGGCATCGGCCATTGACTAATGGCCTGCAGCCCACCGACGGCTTGGTCAGCCGAGCCGACCAGCCAAGTGGCCAAAGACGCCATGACGGCGATCATGCCCGTCCACAACAGGGCCACCACGACAGCGCCCGCCCACATCAGTAATTTCATTGTCAGATTCCTCGCCGGTTGTCGCGACCCGTGCGTTTTTGCAGCGGATGGCAGTGAATGAAAAACAGACTGAATTTTCGTGAATGGGCGCGGCAAGGCGCACGGTTCACGGGCAAATGGCCTCACGTGAATTCCGGGCTTGACCTCGTGGGGGCGTCGTGAAGGCGGTGTGTAGAAATTCACACGGGGGTGAAAGTGGGGTGGTGACGTAGGAATCACGGCACTGGCAAGCGTGACCACCGGATGCCCCCCAAGCGCCCATAGAAAAAGCCCCGCCAGTGCAAGCAACAGCGGGGCTCTTCGCGTTTAAATTACTACTGAATTAGTAGCTGGTTACGCAGGTCCGGTATGGGCTAGCGCCTGATTTTTCATATAAAAACCGTGCTCAATGCGTGCCATGCTTGAGGGGCGCGTTCACCCGTCAAGTCGTCAAAAACTAAGCCAGCAGCGCATTCACCCGTTTGACATAAGCCGCAGGGTCCGCAGGCATGCCGCCTTCGGCCAACAAGGCTTGGTCGAACAAGATGTGGGCCAAGTCGTTGAAGTGCACTGAGCCGTCGAGCTTTTTCACCAGCGGGTGGTCGGCATTCACTTCCAGCACCGGTTTCACATCGGGTGCGGACTGGCCGGCTTGTTTGAGCATGCGCGCCAGTTGGGTGCTCATGCCGTCGTCTTGCACCACCAAGCAGGCGGGGCTGTCGACCAAGCGGGTGGTCACGCGCACGTCTTCGGCCTTGTCTTTCAGGGCTTCTTTCAGCTTGGCCAGCAGTGGCTTGAAGGTTTCAGCCGCTTCTTCTGCTGCCTTCTTCTCGTCTTCGTCTTGCAGTTTGCCCAAATCAACGGCGCCTTTGGCCACGCTTTGCAGCGGCGTGCCGTCAAAGTCTTGCACGTAGTTCAGGGCCCACTCGTCCACGCGGTCGGTCATCAACAGCACTTCAATGCCTTTTTTCTTGAAGACTTCGAGTTGCGGACTGTTCTTGGCAGCGGCCAGGGTGTCGGCGGTGATGTAGTAGATCGTGTCTTGGCCTTCTTTCATGCGCGCTTTGTAATCAGCAAAGCTCACGCTCACCGAATCGGTGGTGCTGGAAGCAAAGCGCAGCAGCTTGGCCAAGCGCTCTTTGTTGGCAAAGTCTTCGCCCAGCCCTTCTTTCAAAACGGCGCCAAATTCGGCGTAAAACTTGCTGTATTTGCCGACGTTTTTCTCGGCCTCAAGCTTGTCTTCGGCGCTGAGCACGTCAGTCACACCGTCAGCACCCGCTTCGGGCAATTTGTCCGACTTGGCCAAGTCTTCCAGCATGCCCAGTACGCGTTTGGTGCAGCCTTCACGAATGGCTTTCACGTCGCGGCTTTCTTGCAGCAGCTCACGGCTCACGTTCAGGGGCAGGTCAGCAGAATCGACCACGCCTTTGACAAAGCGCAGGTAGGTGGGCAGCAAGGCTTCGGCGTCGTCCATGATGAAGACGCGCTTCACATACAGCTTCACGCCCGCTGACTTTTCGCGGTTGTACAAATCCATGGGCGCTTTGCCGGGAATGTAGAGCAGTTGGGTGTACTCGGTGCTGCCTTCCACGCGGTTGTGCGTGTGGGCCAGCGGCGCTTCAAAGTCGTGGCTGAGTTGTTTGTAAAACTCGTTGTACTGCTCTTCGGTGATGTCTTTTTTGGCGCGCGCCCAGATGGCGTTGCCTTTGTTCACGGCTTCCCACTCGCCGGTCTTGACCATGCCACCGGGTTGACGGCCACCGGCCTCGTCGCTTGGGTTGATCAGTTCGCCGTCTTTCCACTCTTCCTTTTCCATCAAAATGGGCAAGCTGATGTGGTCAGAGTATTTGCTGATGATGCTTTTCAGCTTCCAGGCGCTGGCGTATTCGAGCGCGTCGTCACGCAGGTGCAAGATCACGCTGGTGCCGCGCGCGGGGCGGTCGATGGATTCGACCTCAAAGTCGCCCGCGCCCCCGCTGATCCAGCGCACGCCTTCGGACGATTTCATGCCCGCACGGCGTGACTCCACGGTGATCTTGTCAGCCACGATGAAGCCCGAGTAAAAGCCCACGCCAAACTGGCCAATCAGTTGCGAGTCTGACTTTTGGTCGCCGGAGAGCTTGCTCACAAAGTCTTTGGTGCCGCTCTTGGCAATCGTGCCCAGGTGGTCAATGGCCTCTTGCGTGCTCATGCCAATGCCGTTGTCGGTGATGGTGAGCGTCTTGGCGTCTTTGTCAAAGGACACGCGCACTTCCAGCGTGGGCGCGTCTTCGTACAGGCCGCTGTCGTTAATGGCTTCGTAACGCAGCTTGTCGCACGCGTCTGAGGCGTTGGACACCAGCTCGCGCATGAAAATTTCTTTGTTGGAATACAGCGCATGGGTCACCAGGTGCAGCAACTGGGCCACTTCGGCCTGAAAGGAATGGGTTTGTTTGGTCATAAATATTCAGACTCAAGAGTCAACAGGTTGCACAAAAAACAACGCCACTAAAGCGGCGATCGAACCCGCAATTATGGCCGCTTGCCTTGAAATCAAGAGGCAAGGGCGGGGACAGAATCAAACGGCAGGGGTCTCAGGCGTCAGCCATTGAAGGACTTGTTGGGTCACGTCAGGGTGGTTCAGCAACGCCAAGTGGCTCATGCGGTACAAGATACGCTGGCTATTTTTCGCAAACACCAGGCTGCGCAGCGGGTCGTCATGCTCGCCCAAGGCGCTGTGCAAGGGTACCAGCCCATCACCAATCAGACGGTCGGCCAGTGAGCTGCGTTGGCCTGCGGTGGTGGCCGCCAGGGTGAAGCAGGCGATGCCCTCGGGCAAGGGAAGGACCACACGGCTGTCAGGCTTTCTTTGAAACCGGTCGTGCCCTTGCCAGTCGGCGTCCAGCACATGGCCGTAGCGCAAGTCGGTGATGCCCGCGCTGCGCAGCTGGCCCAGTTTGGCAAAGGGCGCCGTGTACGGGGTGCTGCCCAAAATCGTATCGACCCAGTTTCCGGCTCGCTCCAAGGGCGCGCCGTGGTGCGGGGTGCCCAGAAAAACGATGCTTTTCAACGCGGCAGGCCAGTGCAGACCGGCTTCTCGGGCGATATGCACCGCACTGCGCGTGACCAGCCCGCCCATGCTGTGGGCCAGCACGGTGATGTCTTCCAATGGCACGGGCCAATGCGCCACCAGTTGCGCCAATTGGGCCGACAGCGCATGGCCACTTTGGGAGGTGTGCAAGCCCGTGTTGTAGCGCACATAAACCGGCGTGTAACCCAAAGCGGCGGCCAGCACCGCACCAGGGTCTGAACCGGGTGAGCCTGCGGACACTTGCCATTGCAGGTCGTTCATGCACAGGCCGTGAATCAAAATCAACACCTTGCCCGTCACCTCAGCGGGCGCGGGCATGGCCTGCCACTTCAGGGCATGGCCTTGGTGGCGCAAGCTGAAGGGGGTTGCCAAAGGGTTGTTGGACGCCACCAGCCGGTCGCCCAACACGCCGTTCAGTGCGGCCACGACGGCTTGGCGCTCCGGGCTGCCGGGGCGTTCCGGATTGCCTGCGGTCAGCACCGATTGCAAGCCCGTCAGGGCCGTGTCCACCCCTTTGCCCACCAGTTGCGTCACCCCTTGCACGCTTTTGTAAACCAGCCCGGTGAGTCCGCGCGTTTGGCTGGGCGTGGCGCCACTGGGCGCGCCAAGGGTGTTCCACACCGACTGGTGAACCCCTTCGGCCATGCGCGCCACCCCCGCCGTGGCCTCGGTCGCCAGTTGGGCCATGTCCCGCAGGTCGGCGGGTTGCAGGTGCTTGAGGGGGTTTTTAGAAGGGGGTTTGGACATGGACTGGGCGGGCAGGGCATGGGGGGGCCACAGCGCGCCAACGCATTGTCATGGGTTGCCGCCCGTCTCGCTAGAGGCTTATCTCTAGGCGAATTGGCGGGAAGGCACTGTCTTAAAAGGAATGGCACTTACTTGGGCGTTAAGCGTGCGGTTTCTGCAACCCCATGCGTTCATGGCTTATGGGTGTTTTCTGTCTTTAGCCCTTGCTGTACTTTAGTTGGTAGCTATCGAGTGTGTAGCAATTCTTGCGCTGCAACCCCCACTCTCACCCCCAACCCCTCTCCCGCCCCGCCGGGCGGGAAAGGGGGGCCAACAGCCCTATGTGGCCGCGTGTTGGAAAGGGTTGAGTTCACCGTGAACCGCCAACCTTCAAACTGGCCTTCAACAGCCCTATGTGGCCGCGTTTTTAAAGGTGGTGAGTTCACCGTGAGCTGCCAACCTTCAAAGTGAACACAGACAGCGTCAGTGGCGCCCCAAACTCACCCGGTTCCCGGCACGTTTGAATGTTGGCCGTTGCACGTGAACGCCACTCCGCACACAGCGTTGGCCACATACGGCTGTTGAGCTCCCCTGATCCCCCCGGCGGGGGTGGAGAGGGGTTGGGGGAGAGGGGGGGAATGAACAAGGCTTTGAAACGTCTGCAATCTCGACCCGCGAGGCCTTTGAAGGGCTTTTAGGCCGCTAGCCCTTGCCGAACCTGCGCAAGCAGCTATCGAAAATATAGCAATTCTTCTGCCGCAACGCCCACCCCCAACGCGCCAGGCAGGAGAGGGGCCAGCAGCCGGATGTGGCCGCGTGCCATTCGTCTTAAAAGCGCTCGTGTGGCTGCAGGTAGCGCCATTGGCCAACGGGCAGGTTGCCCAGCATGACGTGGCCGACGCGAACCCGTTTCAGCCCCACCACTTTGAGGCCCACCAGTTCGCACATGCGGCGAATTTGGCGTTTTTTGCCCTCGCTGAGCACAAAGCGCAACTGCTCGGGGTTTTGCCACTCGACCTTGGCGCGTTTCAGGGGCTGGTTGTCCAGCGACAGGCCGTGCCGCAGCAAGCGCAGTTTGTCTTGCGGAAACACGCTCTGCACATCGGTGCTCACCGGGTCGTCATCGTCAATGCGGCTGAGCTGCGTGACTTTGCCGCCATAGGTGGCCGCCGCGCTGTTGGCGGCGGCGTTGTTCTCGTGGCCGGTGTAAACCACGCGCACCAGGTACTCTTTTTCCATCTCCGAGTCTTCACCAATGAGTTGGCGCGCCACGCGGCCATCTTGGGTGAGCACCAGCAAGCCGGTGGAGTCAATGTCAAGGCGGCCAGCGGGCACCAGACTTTTGAGTTGGCTGGGGTGAAAGAAAAAGCGTGCGTTGTCCTCGTTCCAGCGGTTCTGCGGCTGCACCAAGGTGATGGCAGGCTCGTGCCCGTCTTCGGCTTGGCCGCTGACCAAACCCAAAGGCTTGTTGATCAAAATCGTGACCTGGTTGGCCTGCTGGCCCTGGGCCTGCTTGGTGATTTCAATCTTGACGTTGGGCAAAACCTGCATGCCCATGGTGGCGACCTCGCCATTGACCTTGACCCAGCCTTTGCCAATCCATTCGTCGGCCTCGCGCCGGGAGGCCAGGCCCAACTCGGCCATGCGCTTGTTCAGGCGCAGCGTGCCGTTGGGGCCGGTGGCGGCGGTGTTGGATTGCCCGGCGGGCAGGGCAGCGCGGCTGGGAGGGGGCGCGGCGCGGCGGAAGGTGGGAGTGGGTTTTGAATCGGTCATTGCTATAAAATTGGTAGCTCCTTGCGCTTATTCTACTTGGGCTAGAGGTCGATTTGTTATAAAAATAAATTGGACCGCAAGGCGATCAGGTCCAGCACCCTCAGCCCGCCATATTCAACCCGAATGCAGCCCTGATCGGCCAAGTTGGTCAGGGCCTCATTCACCCGCTGGCGAGACAGCCCCACGAGGTACGCCAGCTCCTGTTGGGTAATGCGCAAAACAGCACCGACGCCGGGGTACAAAACGGGGTTGAACAGCGAGGCCAAGCTGCGCGCGACCCGAATATCGGGGTTGGTCATGCGGTCGATTTCCCGTGCCGCAATGAACTGGCCCAAGCGCTCATTGAGCTGGTTCATCACGAAACGGTTGAAGCCGATGGAGTGGTCCAACAGCCAGTGAAACGTGTCCACGTGCAGGCCCGCCACCGTGCTTTTGCGCAGCGCCTGGATGTTGTAGCGGTAGGTCTCGCGCTTGAGGGCGGTGCCCTCGCCAAACCAGCCCCCGGGCGGCACGCCGGTGAAGGTCATGGTTTTGCCTTCGGCGTTGTCGCTGCTCATTTTGAGAAGCCCGTCCACCACGCCAAACCAGTAGGTCACGGGACGCCCGGCGCGGCACAGGTAGTCTCCCGCACAGGCCTCAGTCACTTTCAAGTCTTCTTCGGCGCGCTGGCGCTCGTGGAGCGTCAAAAGATGAATCCAGGGGATCGTCGCCAGTTCATGGGCAGAGAGCGCGCGACGGCGGTGAAACAAGGTGTTGTCGGACATGGTGCGGGCTGTAAGTCTTCGATAAGTGAAGGGAAAACACCTACCGAGAAGCCGCTGAATTGTCGTCGAAACGACAACATAACGTCAAATGGCCCACTACTATTGACGCTCAAGCGGCAGCCGGACGACTTTTTGATCCGGTGGCCTCCACATGAAGACAAGGTACAGGGATGCAGACCACTTTTCCTCAGCTTCTTTTGAATCACGCAAGCAAGCGACCGCAGGCCCCCGCCATGCGCGAAAAAGAGTATGGCATTTGGCAGGCTATGTCATGGGCCGATTTGGCCACCTTGGTGGCGCACATTGCGGCGGGTTTGCACCAGGCGGGTTTGCGACGCCATGAGCACATGGTGGTGGTGGGCGCGAACCGGCCCCGCCTTTACGCCACCATGCTGGCGGTGCAATCGCTGGGGGCCATACCGATTCCCTTGTACCAAGATGCAGCGGCCCTTGAGTGCATTTTCCCGATCAACAACGCCGAGGTGCGCTTCGCCTTCGCCGAAGACCAAGAGCAGGTTGACAAGCTGCTGGAGATTCAAGAGCAATGCCCGCAGCTGACGCATATTTTTTTCGACGATCCACGCGGCCTGCGCAAATACGACGAACCCGGATTGGCGGGCCTGGATGAGCTGATCGCTGCAGGCAAAGCCTTTGCCGCCCAGCACACCGGCTTTCTTCAATCGCAAGCCAGCCAGATCAAGGCCGACGATGTCGCGGCGATGTTCTTCACCTCCGGCACCACGGGCAATCCCAAAGGCGTGGTGCACACCCATCACTCCCTGTTGAACCGGGCCCAAGCGGGTGCTGACTTTGACAAGCTGACCAGTTCAGAGGAGGTGCTGGCCTATTTGCCACCGGCCTGGATTGGCCAAAACATCTTCAGCTACGCCCAATGGCTGGCCTGCGGCTATGTGGTGAACTGCCCCGAGTCGGCCGCCACCGTCACCATTGATTTGAAAGAAGTGGGACCGACCTACTACTTTGCCCCGCCGCGCGTGTTTGAAGGCTTGCTCACCAGCGTGATGATTCGCATGGAAGACGCCAGCGCCCTGAAACGCAGCCTGTTCAATTACTTCATGGATGTGGCCAAGCGCGTGGGCCCGGCCCGTATGGACGGGAAATCACTGTCTTTTGGGGACAGCGTGTTGTACGCGCTGGGTAACTTCTTTGTCTATGGCCCGCTTCGCAACAACCTGGGCATGAGCCGGGTGCGGGTGGCGTACACGGCGGGCGAGGCCATTGGCCCCGATTTGTTCACCTTTTATCGCTCAATTGGCATCAACCTCAAGCAGCTGTACGGCTCGACGGAGACCGCCGTGTTTGTGTGCCTGCAGCCCGACCATGAAGCGCGGGCTGATACGGTGGGCGTGCCCTGTGCGGGCGTCGAAATCAAAGTGGCTGCCAACGGCGAAATCATGGTGAAGTCACCCGGTTTGTTGAAGGAATACTTCAAAAACCCCGAGGCAACGGCTGAAGTGTTGACCGCAGACGGCTGGTACCACACCAGTGATGCCGGTTTTCTGGATGCCCATGGGCACTTGAAAATCATCGACCGGGTCAAAGATGTGGGCCGCATCAAGGGCGGGCCCAGCGACGGAGCCATGTTTGCCCCCAAATACGTCGAGAACAAGCTCAAGTTCTTCCCCCACATCAAAGAAGTGGTGGCCTATGGCGACGGCCGTGACAAGGTCTGTGTGATGGTCAACATTGATGTGGACGCCGTGGGCAACTGGGCCGAACGCCGCAACCTGCCCTACGCCGGTTACACCGATTTGGCGCAGAAGCCTGAGGTGTACGAACTGATCAAAGAGTGCGTTGAAAAAGTGAATGCCGACTTGAGCGCCGATGCCATGCTGGCTGGCTCCCAAGTGAGCCGCTTTTTGGTGTTGCACAAAGAGCTGGATGCCGACGACGGCGAGTTGACACGCACCAACAAGGTTCGCCGAGGCTTTATTGCGGAGAAGTACGACGCCTTGATTGATGCGCTGTACAACGGCAAAACATCGCAGTTCATTGAAACCGTGGTCAAGTTTGAAGACGGTCGCACCGGCAGCGTCAGCGCCACCCTGCGCATCGACGATGCAAAGACCTTCGCCCCCATCAAGGCCGCGGCCTGAACCCACTCAGAAGCACCATGGCGACAAAACAAATTGGTGACGTCATTCTTGACGTCAAAAACATCTCTCTGAGCTTTGGCGGCGTCAAGGCGCTGACCGATATTTCCTTTGATGTGCGCGAACACGAGGTGCGCGCCATCATTGGCCCCAACGGTGCAGGCAAAAGCTCCATGCTGAACTGCATCAACGGGGTTTACACCCCGCAGCAGGGCTCCATCACGTTCCGTGGCAAGACCTTCAGCCACATGAACAGCCATGCCGTGGCGGTGATGGGCATTGGCCGCACGTTCCAGAACCTGGCGTTGTTCAAAGGCATGAGCGTGATTGACAACATCATGACCGGGCGCAACCTCAAGATCAAAAGCAATTTGTTCATGCAAGCGTTGCGTATTGGCCCCGCGCAGCGCGAAGAAGAAATGCACCGCGAGAAGGTCGAGCACATCATCGACTTTCTGGAAATCCAGGCCTTTCGCAAGACACCGGTGGGTCAGTTGCCCTACGGTTTGCAAAAACGGGTGGACTTGGGCCGCGCGCTGGCCATGGAGCCGCAAGTGCTGCTGCTGGACGAGCCCATGGCAGGCATGAACGTCGAAGAGAAGCAAGACATGTGCCGCTTCGTGCTCGACGTGAACGAGGAGTTTGGCACCACCATCGTGTTGATTGAGCACGACATGGGCGTGGTGATGGACATCTCGGACCGCGTGGTGGTGCTCGACTACGGCAAGAAGATCGGTGACGGCACGCCCGACGAAGTGCGCAACAACGAAGAAGTCATCAGCGCCTATCTGGGCACGAGCCACTAAGGACATTCAACATGGCATTTTTTCTTGAAACCCTGCTGGGCGGCCTGATGGCCGGCATGCTGTATTCCCTGGTGGCGCTGGGCTTTGTGCTGATTTACAAAGCTTCGGGCGTCTTTAACTTTGCGCAAGGCGCGATGGTGTTGTTTGCGGCTTTGGCGATGGCCCGGTTTTCGGAGTGGATTCCCGGCTGGATTGGCATCGACAACAAATTGCTGTCCAACACCATTGCCTTCGTGATCGCGGGCGCGTGCATGTTCGTGGTGGCGTGGGTGATTGAGCGTCTGGTGCTGCGCCACCTGGTGAATCAGGAAGGGGCCACCTTGCTCATGGCAACGCTGGGCATTGCCTACTTTCTTGAAGGCCTGGGGCAGTCCTTGTTTGGCAGCGACGTTTATCCCATCGACATTGGCATGCCCAAAGACCCCGTGTTTTTGTTCGACTCCGTGTTCCCCGGCGGTATTCTGGTGAACCAGGAGGATGTCATCGCCGCTGCGATTGCTGCGGCTTTGGTGGTGGCGTTGAGTGTGTTCTTTCAAAAGACAAAGACCGGACGTGCCCTGCGTGCGGTGGCGGATGACCACCAAGCGGCGCAGTCCATCGGCATTCCACTCAACCGCATCTGGGTGATTGTGTGGTGTGTGGCGGGTGTCGTGGCCTTGGTCGCGGGAATGATTTGGGGCTCTAAATTGGGCGTTCAGTTTTCGCTCACCACCATCGCTTTGCGTGCACTTCCCGTCGTGATTCTGGGCGGTCTGACCTCTGTGCCGGGCGCCATCATCGGCGGTCTGATCATTGGGGTGGGGGAAAAGCTCTCGGAGGTTTACCTTGGCCCCTTCATTGGGGGCGGTATAGAAATCTGGTTTGCCTACGTGCTCGCGCTGGTGTTCCTGCTGTTTAGGCCGCAAGGACTCTTCGGCGAGAAGATCATCGATCGCGTTTAAGCCCCAACAAGAACCAAGGACAAGCCCCATGTTTTACCGCGAAAACGGTCAGTTCAAAACGAGCTACCGCTCCGACCAGCAAATCTTCCCTATTGCACAGGACCGCATTGGTGTCGGCCTGATTTTGGCCGTGGCTTTTATCGCGGTTCCCCTCTTTGCCAGTGATTACCTGTATGCCTCCATCCTGATCCCTTTTGTCATCATGTCACTCGCCGCTTTGGGTGTGAATGTGCTGGTGGGTTACTGTGGCCAGATCTCCTTGGGTTCGGCTGCCTTCATGGCCGTGGGGGCGTATGGTGCCTACAACTTCTTTGTGCGCGTTCCTGGCCTGCCTCTGGTGGTCACGTTGATTCTGGGCGGCCTGTGCGCCATGGTCTTCGGCATCCTGTTTGGTCTGCCAAGCTTGCGCGTCAAAGGCTTGTATCTGGCGGTCGCTACGCTGGCAGCCCAGTTTTTTAGCGATTGGATGTTTTTGCGCATCCAGTGGTTGACCAATGACTCCGCGTCAGGCTCGGTCTCGGTCAACAACCTCAATGCCTTTGGCGTGGCACTCGACACCCCCATGGCGAAGTATTTGTTTTGCCTGTCGCTGTTGGCCGTTATTGGGCTGCTGGCCAAGAACTTGGTGCGTGGTGCCATCGGACGCGAATGGATGGCCATTCGCGACATGGACGTGGCCGCTGCCGTGATTGGCATTCGCCCCATGTATTCCAAGCTCAGTGCGTTTGCCGTCAGCTCTTTCATCATTGGCGTGGCGGGTGGGTTGTGGGCCTTTGTCCACCTGAGCTCGTGGGAGCCTGCTGCGTTCTCGGTTGAGTTGTCGTTCCGCCTGCTGTTTATGGTGATCATCGGCGGCATGGGCTCCATCATGGGAAGCTTCTTTGGCGCCGGTTTCATCATTATTTTGCCGATTGTTTTAAGCCGTCTTTTGCCTGCGTTGGGCAGCTTGGTGGGCATTGAACTGTCTACTGCCGCCGTTTCCCACGCTGAACTGATGATCTTCGGTGGCTTGATCGTCTGGTTCCTCATCGTCGAGCCTCACGGTCTGGCCAAGCTGTGGTCCATTGGCAAGCAAAAGCTCAGGCTCTGGCCTTTTCCGCACTGAGCCCCTCTTTTCCCGTTCCCACCTGTGCTTCAACACATTTATTCAAAGGAGACATCCATGAAGCTTTCGAAACTCGTGATCGCCGCCACCGTCACCGCAGGGGCAGTCTTGCTGTCCAGCGGTGCGACCGCGCAAACCAAGGCCGCGCCCAAGGCACCCGCCAAGGCGTCAGAACAGGCGAAAGAGCAGTTCTTCCCGCTGCTGTCCTACCGCACGGGGCCTTACGCGCCCAACGGCACCCCTTGGGCCAATGGCAAACAGGACTACATCAAAATGGTCAATGCCCGGGATGGCGGCATTAACGGCGTCAAACTGACCTTTGAAGAGTGCGAAACCGGGTATGCGACAGACCGAGGCGTCGAGTGCTACGAGCGTTTGAAAACCCGCCCTGGTGTCGCGCTGTTTGACCCACAGGCGACCGGCATTACTTTTGCGCTGACCGAGAAGGCCCCTGTCGACAAGATTCCGTTGATGACGCTGGGTTACGGTTTGTCGATCGCGCAGGACGGCATGGCCTTCAAATGGAACTTCCCGCTGATGGGGAGCTACTGGACGGGTGCAGACATTTTGATCCAGCACATCGCCAAAGGCGCTGGCGGCATGGACAAGCTGAAAGGCAAAAAAATCGCGCTGGTTTACCACGACAGTCCCTTTGGAAAAGAGCCGATTCCTGTGCTGCAAGAGCGGGCAAAAATGCACGGTTTTGATTTGCAATTGTTGCCAGTCACGGCACCAGGCGTGGAGCAAAAAGCCACTTGGCTGCAAGTGCGCCAAAGCCGCCCAGATTACGTGATGTTGTGGGGCTGGGGCGTCATGAACTCCACCGCGTTGAAAGAAGCGCAGGCCACAGGCTACCCGCGCGACAAGATGTATGGCGTGTGGTGGGCCGGTGCCGAGCCTGATGTGCGTGACGTCGGTGAAGGTGCCAAGGGTTACCAAGCCCTGTCACTGAACACCTCGGGCCAGCAGCCCAAGGTGATTCAAGACATCCTGAAGTATGTGCATGCCAAGGACCAAGGCACGGGTCCCAAGGATGAGGTGGGCTCCGTGTTGTACACCCGTGGCGTGATCATCCAGATGCTGAGCATTGAGGGTGTGCGTCGGGCGCAAGAGCGTTTTGGCAAAGGCAAGGTCATGACCGGCGAGCAAGTGCGCTGGGGCTTGGAGAACCTGGCTTTGGACCAAAAGAAACTGGACGCGCTGGGCTTTGGCGGCGTGATGCGCCCCTTGTCCACCAGCTGTGCAGACCACATGGGCTCCACTTGGGCGCGTGTGCAGACCTGGGACGGCAAAAAGTGGGACATCAAGTCCGACTGGTACCAGTCTGACGAGCAGATTTTGAAGCCCATGATCAAGGCCGGTGCTGAAAAGTACATGGCTGACAAAAAGATGACGCGCCGCGAGTCGGCCGACTGCCAGTCGTAAACAGGTGGCCGCCTGCCCGTTGGTATCGGGCAGGCTCTGGCGGCTCCGTGGAGCCGCCAATCGTCAGGCTTGCGTTCAGGTCTGACGATTGGCACAGCGAGAAAGCTTATGGAACCCACAAATATTGTTCTCAACGTTAACGGCATTGAAGTCATCTACAACCACGTCATCTTGGTGCTCAAGGGCGTTTCCCTGAATGTGCCCCAGGGAAAAATTGTGGCTATTTTGGGCGGCAACGGAGCGGGGAAAACCACCACGTTGCGCGCCATCTCCAATTTGCTAAAGGGGGAGCGTGGCGAGGTAACGAAAGGCTCGATTGAGCTGCGCGGTGAGCGCATCGAGAACCTGTCTCCCGCCGAACTGGTGCGACGTGGTGTGGTGCAGGTGATGGAAGGCCGCCATTGCTTTGCCCACTTGACCATTGAAGAAAACCTCTTGACTGGCTCCTATACACGCAGCATCAAGGCGGAAATTGACCGCAATTTGGACAAGGTGTACACCTACTTTCCCCGCCTCAAAACGCGGCGCAGCAGCCAGGCCGCGTACACCTCTGGGGGTGAGCAGCAGATGTGCGCCATTGGCCGTGCCCTGATGGCCAACCCCAGCATGGTGCTGTTGGACGAGCCCTCCATGGGGTTGGCGCCGCAGATTGTGGAAGAGGTGTTTGAGATTGTGAAAGACCTGAACCACAAAGAGAAAGTGACGTTTCTCATTGCCGAACAAAACACCAACATGGCGCTCAAATATGCGGATTACGGCTACATCATGGAGTCTGGCCGGGTCGTCATGGACGGTCTGGCCCGTGATCTCGCCAACAACGAAGACGTGAAAGAGTTCTACCTGGGCATGGGCGGGGGCGAGCGCAAGAGCTTTAAAGACATCAAGAGCTACAAGCGGCGCAAACGGTGGTTGGCTTGAAAAAGGAACGCCCATGAACGCCCATTTTTACGACGCGCTTGAGACGCGTGATCCCATTGAGCGCGAAGCGGCACTGATGGCCGCCTTACCCGCTGTGGTGGCGCATGCCCAGCAAGCGTCGCCCGCCATGGCCGCCATTCTGAAAGGGGTTGACGCCACACAGGTGGTCAGCCGGGAAGCCTTGGCACATTTGCCGGTGACCCGTAAACACGAGTTGCTGGCACTCCAGCAAGCCAGCCGTGCTGCGGGGGGCAATGTCTTCGGCGGCTTTAGTGCGGTGGGTTTTGGGGCCGCGATGCCCCGCGTGTTTGCGAGCCCCGGGCCTCTTTATGAGCCTGAGAGTGCCCGCCTTGATTATTGGCGCATGGCGCGCGCTTTATTTGCGTCTGGTTTTCGGCCTGGAGAGCTGATCCACAACGCGTTCAGTTATCACTTTGTACCTGCCGGCTCCATGATGGAGTCGGGCGCCCACGCGATGGGGTGTTCTGTGTTCCCTGCAGGCACCGGACAAACCGAGCAGCAAGTGCAGGCGCTGTCCGAGCTGCAACCTGCGGGCTACATCGGCACGCCCAGTTTTCTGAAAATCATTGTCGAAAAAGCCGCTGCTATGGGTGTGGCGCTGCCCAGTGTGAAAAAGGCGATGTTCAGTGCGGAGGCCTTTCCGCCCTCGTTGCGCGACTGGTTTATGGCACGCGGTATTGACGGTTACCAGTGCTATGCCACTGCTGATGTGGGCTTGATTGCTTATGAAACGCAGGCACGCGAAGGCTTGGTGATTGACGAAGGGGTG
>JBAQDW010000168.1:0-18345 GCA_049286445.1 Rhodoferax sp.
TTCTTTGAAGCAATGGGAAATTCTGTGGTGACCGGGCCCACCTTGACCAATGTGAATGATTTCCGCGCCATCGTGATCGAGGCGGCATGACCGCCACCCATCCCCATTAAATTTGTTTCCCATTACGGGAAAACAGTGACACTGACTCAAAAGAATGAACATGCCCCGAGCCCGAAATGCCAAACCAGGTTTGCCGTGCTCCGTGAACAGGGGAGAAAAACCGGACGCCTTATGTGCCTGACCGATCTCGTTGATCGTCATCACCCCTCGCACCGCCTCCCGTCCCACCTCGGCCTTGAACTCCGGCAGGTGCACTTGCGCTTCTTTGTTTCACTCATGGTTTCCCCACTTCTTCAGACAGTGTCCAGCTTAAATCGCTGACTTAATTCCGGGGTCCACTTTATTCTTCTTAAGATGGATAGGCTTCGGATTTTCAGCTTTGTGCGTTGTTTGGCAAACTAGATATCAATATTTCCCGCTCGCAAGGCGTTGGCTTCGATGAATTCGCGGCGAGGCTCTACCTCGTCGCCCATCAACATGGTGAAGACGCGGTCGGCCTCAATGGCGTCGTCAATTTGCACTTTGAGCAAGCGGCGAACCGTGGGGTCCATGGTGGTTTCCCACAGCTGCATGGGGTTCATCTCGCCCAGTCCTTTGTAGCGCTGGCGCGAGGTGGCGTGCTCGGCTTGGGCGATGAGCCAGGCCATGGCTTCGCGGAAGTCGGACACCTTCTCTTCCTTCTGGCGCTCGCCCTCGCCGCGAGTGACCTTGGCACCTTCTCCGAGCAGGTCTCTAAAAGTGTTGGCGGCCTCGGCCAAGGCGGCGTAGTCGGCACCGTGGACAAAGTCTTGCGTGAGCACACTGCTTTTCACGTTGCCGTGGTGACGGCGGCTGATGCGCAGAATAGGCTTATCGGTGCGCACGTCAAACTCGCCTGCCACTTCGGCGTCTGGCAGCTTGGCTTGCAATGCGGCTGCAGACGCCTGCGCATCGGCCACAGTGTCCAAATTCAGCGCGACGCCGTCCGCCACAGAGCGCAAAGCCTCGGCATCCATGAAGTTGCGAAGGCGCGCGATAACGGCTTGAGCCAATTGATGCTTGCGCGCCAACTCCGCTAATACTTCGCCGGTTAGGGTGGTGCTGTTGGTCCCACCTGTGATGACAGAGGCATTGACCAACGCAATACGGAGCAAAAAGGTGTCCAACGCCGGTGCGTCTTTCAGGTACAGCTCTTCTTTCCCCGCCTTGACTTTGTAAAGCGGTGGCTGCGCGATGTAGATGTGGCCGCGCTCTACCAACTCTGGCATTTGGCGGTAAAAGAAAGTGAGCAGTAACGTGCGAATGTGGGCACCGTCAACGTCCGCGTCGGTCATGATGATGATGCGGTGGTAGCGCAGCTTGGCGACATTGAAGTCGTCATTGCCTGTGGTGCCACCTGCTTTGCCAATGCCAGTTCCCAGTGCGGTAATGAGCGTCAAAATTTCATTGCTGGTCAGCAGTTTTTCGTATCGGGCTTTCTCGACGTTCAAAATTTTGCCGCGCAGCGGCAAGATGGCTTGAAATTTTCGGTCGCGCCCCTGTTTGGCAGAGCCGCCAGCAGAGTCACCTTCGACAATATAAATCTCGCACAAGGCTGGATCTTTTTCCTGACAGTCAGCGAGTTTGCCTGGAAGACCCATGCCGTCGAGCACACCCTTGCGTCGTGTCATGTCGCGAGCTTTGCGCGCTGCCTCACGGGCGCGGGCGGCTTCAATGATCTTGGTCACAATGATCTTGGCGTCCGCAGGGCGCTCCTGCAAATAGTCATGAAGCAATTTGCTAACAATGTCTTCAACAGGGCCCCGTACTTCTGAGCTCACCAACTTGTCTTTGGTCTGACTGCTAAATTTCGGTTCGGGCACTTTGACGCTGAGTACGCAGGTTAAACCTTCGCGCATATCGTCACCGGTGACTTCGACCTTGGCCTTTTTGGCGATTTCAGTGTCGTCAATGTATTTGTTGATGACGCGTGTCATGGCCGCCCGCAGTCCCGTCAGGTGGGTGCCGCCATCGCGCTGGGGAATGTTGTTGGTGAAGCACAGTACTTGCTCGTTGTAGCCGCTGTTCCACTGCATGGCGACCTCAACGCCAATATTGGTGTTCTGGTCACTTTGGCGGTCACCGGTGGCATGAAAGATGTTGGGGTTCAGCACCGCTTTGCCTTTGTTGATGAAGTTCACAAATCCCTTCACCCCACCTGCACCAGAAAAGTCGTCTTCCTTGCCGGTGCGCTCGTCCTTTAGACGAATTCTGACACCGTTGTTCAGGAAGCTGAGTTCGCGCAGGCGCTTGCTGAGAATTTCGTAATGGAAGTCATTGTTTTCTTTGAAGATGTCGGTATCGGGCAAAAAATGAACTTCGGTACCGCGCTTTTCTGTGGTGCCTGTCACTCTTAGGGGCGACACCTCAAGGCCATCCACCAGTTCAATGAGGCGGTTTTGCACAAAACCACGGCTGAACTCCATGACGTGCACTTTGCCGTCGCGTCGAATGGTTAAACGCAGCATTTTGGACAGCGCGTTCACGCAGCTAACCCCAACACCGTGCAAGCCACCTGAGACTTTGTAGCTGTTCTGGTTGAACTTGCCACCGGCATGCAGTTCAGTCAAAGCAATTTCTGCTGCACTGCGCTTGGGCTCATGCTTGTCGTCCATCTTCACCCCGGTGGGAATGCCACGCCCGTTATCAACAACGCTAATGGAGTTGTCAGAGTGAATGGTGACCAGAATATCGTCACAATGGCCGGCCAATGATTCATCGATGGAGTTGTCCACCACCTCGAAAACCAAATGATGCAACCCGGTGCCATCCGAGGTATCGCCAATGTACATGCCAGGGCGTTTGCGCACCGCTTCGAGACCTTCCAGGATTTGGATGGAGCCTTCGCCATATGCTTCTGAGGCACCCACCTGATTGGTGTCAATAGTAGGCTGAAAGTTGGAACTACCGGAACCGCTTTCCCCAGTGTGCACGGCGTTATCGTCATTCAGTGGGGTTTGAACAAGCTTATTTTCTTCGGTCATAACTAACTTCTCTCACAATTTCTCAAACTCTGGAAAGGTCAAACCCGCAACGAATCTATTGTTCGTGGCGGGTTTAATTCATGCGCATAGCAAGGTATGCAGCTTTAAATCCGCATCGGCATCACGACATATTTGAACGTGGTGTTATCAGGAATAGTGAATAGAGCTGAGCTGTTGCCATCGGACAGCTCAAGAGTCACCATGTCTTGGGTCATATTGATGAGAACATCAATCAGATAGGTCACATTAAATCCAATCTCAATGCTGTCACCAGCATAGTCAATATCTAACTCGTCCACAGCCTCTTCCTGCTCGGCGTTAGTAGACGCAACACGGAGTGTGCCAGGGTCAATATTCAATCGAACCCCTTTAAATTTATCACTTGTCAGGATGGCGGTTCGTTGCAACGTAGCCAACAAAGCGGTGCGTCCTATGGTGATGCGGTTGTGGTGGTTTTTTGGGATAACGCGGTTGTAATCGGGGAACTTTCCCTCAACCAACTTAGAGACGAACTCCATACCGGCGAAACCAAACTTGGCCTGGTTATTAGCAAACTGCATCTCAATGGCGCCTTCAACATCAGACAATAGGCGCTGCAATTCAATGACCGTTTTGCGCGGCAAAATTACCTCTTGTTTTGGCACCTCTACATCCAGGGTGGCAGAGGCAAACGCCAAACGGTGTCCGTCCGTAGAGACAAGACTGAGTTGTTTACCTTCGGCCACAAACAAAATGCCGTTCAAATAGTAGCGAATGTCATGGACTGCCATGGCAAAGGCGACTTGATTTAACAAGCTTTTAAGTGTCTTTTGCGGCACGGTAAAGACAGGGCCGAAATTGGCAGACTCTTGGACCAACGGAAAATCTTCTGCTGCCATGGACTGCAACGTAAATTTACTTTTCCCCCCTTTAAGAATCAGCTTGCTTGCACTTGACTCCAGAGAAATCAGTTGGTCGGAAGGCATCGTGCGCAAAATGTCAATGAGCTTTCGGGCTCCCACCGTGGTGGAGAAGTCACCGCTGTCACCCTCCATGTTCACCGTAGTGCGAATTTGGATTTCCAAATCGCTGGTCGTTAGTTGCAATGACGGACCCGTTTTCCGAATCAGTACATTGGCCAGAATAGGCAAAGTATGCCGACGCTCAACGATGCCGGACACGGATTGCAAAACCGATAGAACTTTGTCTTGTGTGGCCTTCAGGACGATCATGTCAACCTCTATGTAAATATCTTTAACGCTACTCAACGACCCGTCATGTACGGGACTCGTTCACTCAACTATTTTCTCTTTTTTGGGAGGCAGTTAGCCCTTAAGGGTTTGCTCTAAAACATGCAACTGCTGGTTCAATTCAGTCATCTGCTGGCGCTCACCACCAATCTTTCGAACCGCATGCAGCACCGTAGTGTGATCCCGGCCCCCAAACAACTCACCAATTTCAGGCAGACTCTTCTGGGTCAATTCCTTTGCAAGGTACATCGCAATCTGTCGGGGTCGCGCAATGTTAGCGGGACGCTTCTTGGAATACATGTCTGCAATTTTGATTTTGTAATAGTCAGCCACCGTCTTTTGAATGTTTTCCACAGAAATTTGACGATTCTGAATAGACAACAGATCGCGCAACGCTTCCCGCGCCAGCAAAATTGAAATTTCTTTTTGATTAAAACGCGAATAAGCCAAAATTTTCCGCAACGCACCTTCCAACTCACGCACATTGGAGCGGACGTTTTTAGCAACAAAAAAAGCAACCTCCTCAGGCATAACAATGCCTTCAACACGTGCTTTATTGATCAAAATGGCAACCCGCATCTCCAACTCAGGAGGCTCGATGGCTACGGTCAAGCCAGAGTCAAAACGCGAGACTAACCGCTCATGAATGTCAGCCAAGCCTTTCGGATACGTGTCACTGGTCATGACAATATGTGACTTTTTAGCCAATAGCGCTTCAAACGCGTTGAAAAACTCTTCTTGCGTACGTTCTTTGTTGGCAAAAAACTGCACGTCATCAATCAGCAACAAATCAAGAGAGTGATAACGCTCTTTGAATTCGTCGAAAGTCTTGCGTTGATAGGCCTTAACCACATCTGAAACAAACTGCTCCGCATGGATGTAGAGAACTTTGGACGCGGGTTTGTCTGCCATCAAACGGTTACCCACAGCATGCATCAAGTGGGTCTTGCCCAGTCCAACTCCACCATAAATGAATAGCGGGTTGTAAAGGTGGCCTGGCATGCTTGACACGTGCATGGCTGCGGCGCGAGCCATGCGGTTGGCTGTGCCTTCAACTAAGGTGTCGAATGTCAAACCCGAGTTGAGTCGATTTCTAAAATCACCGGCATTTCGATCATCATGACGCGCAGCCACATCACCTACATTTGTAGCTACCGAAACTTCACTCACACGCTGTAACGGCTGAATTCGGACAGGCGCTTCACGCGGGGCAAGCGCTAACTCAATTTGAACAGACTGCCCCGAATGAGACTCCATTAGACGGGAAAGACGTTGGCTGTATTGAGCTCTAACCCAATCCAGCTTAAATCGATTTGCAACAAAAATAGTGACCTTTCCGAGATCATCGGAGACCTGAGCCGTTAAAGGTTTAATCCAGGTGTTGAACTGCTGCTCAGGAAGCTCTTGCGCCAATTGGTCAATGCATATTTGCCACAAACTTTGGCCTGGACCTGCGCCAGTCTGTGGCTGGTCCTCATTCTGTCCCGCTGTCATTATGGGTGGTTGCCTCTGTGGATAGGTATGTTTTTCAAAGCCTATTATTGTAAATTATCAAGACGTTATCCACAATCTGAAACTTGCCCTAAGACGCTTACTGAACGGGTCGACTAAATCGCGAGTCTTGCCTCGCTTGATAAAGTTTGCGATAATCTGAGGTTCCCTTAATTGACTTAAGGGAGAAAGTCAGCGACCCCCTTCATTGTTTTCAACTTTGGCGGGTCGACATTGAGCCCTTTAGGATTTCCAAAATGAAACGCACTTACCAACCCTCCAAGATTCGCCGCGCCCGCACTCACGGTTTCTTGGTTCGCATGAAAACTCGCGGCGGCCGTGCCGTGATCAATGCTCGCCGCGCTAAAGGCCGCAAGCGTTTAGCTGTTTAAATTCGGTTTCAGCGCGCAGCGCAATTGAATGCTTTTTGAACCGCGTTGCCAAAATAAGTGCAAAGACTGAAAACTCGAAGTCAGTTTCAGGCTGCACTGTCTGGAGGCACCGTGGCGCGCACGGCACATTTTGCGTTGCACCGCGCGTCCCTGACTCGAGGCACGACCAGCATGCCGACAACCGAAGTCTTGGCGGAGCCAAAACTGGTGCTTTTTGATGTTCAAGGAGTTTGGTTGGCAGCCATGGTTCCCAAACGCTGGGCGAAGCGTGCAGTGACACGGAACACCATTCGTCGTCAGATTTATTCGGTCAGTGCGGATTTTGAGTCGGCACTAGCAGAAGCTGCTCATGTCATTCGCCTTCGATCTGCCTTTGACCGAACGCTGTTCCCCAGCGCAACATCAGATCAACTGAAGTCAGCTGTTCGGGAAGAATTGCAGCAATTATTTGCGTCGGCGACATCACGCCCTGCTTGGGTACCGACTCAGCGAGGCAGCGCTGCATGATTAATCTGGCGCTAATAGGTTTAGTTAAGGGATACCGCCTGTTTCTGAGTCCGTGGCTCGGTTCGTCCTGCCGATTTGAGCCAACGTGCTCCGCTTATTCGCTACAAGCACTGAACAAGCATGGCTCAATGGCAGGTGCTTACCTGACGTTGAAACGACTCGCTCGCTGCCATCCGTGGTGTGACGGCGGGTGCGATCCCGTTCCGGTCTCGAAACCCCGGCTATTTACCCGGCTGATCCCAGCCTCCACTCAAAAGAAATCTTCATGAATGATATTCGCCGCACCATTTTGTGGGTGATTTTTGGTTTTTCCATTGTTTTGCTGTGGGATCAGTGGCAGGTTTATAACGGCCGTCAAGCCACCTTTTTCCCGAAAGCAGCACCCGCTTTGACTGCTGCATCTGTCGCCAGCAAAGACGTGCCCTTATCCGGGCCATCAGAGCTGCCAACTGCGAGCGTTAAAGCATCTGCCGCTCAGATGCCGGAAGCTATGAATCCAGCGGGCGAGGCCCCTTTGATGGCTCCCCTTCCTCGGGAAAGCGTGATAGTTTCAACCGATGTGCTCAAGCTGACTTTTGACAGCGACGGCGGCTCTATTGTGAAATCCGAGTTGCTGAAGCACAGCGAAAAAAACGATCCCTTGCATTCCTTTGTACTGCTCGATTCCAGTAAAGATCGCGTGTATCTGGCTCAAACTGGATTGCTTGCGGGCGACGCTGGCGGAGCAATGCCAACGCATAAAACGCCAATGACTATTGTCCCAGGCCAACGAACCTTGGGTGATGACGTCAACAACCTGACCATTCGTTTTGAGTCCCCAGAAATTGGCGGCGTGAAGTTGATCAAGTCTTTCACACTGACCCGCGGCTCGTACGCTGTCGCCGTGAAACATGAGGTGATGAATGTTGGTACCAGCGCGGTGTCGCCCCAGCTCTATTTCCAATTGGTTCGTGACGGCAACAAACCGGTTGGCGAGTCTGCGTTTTACTCAACATTTACCGGCCCTGCCGTTTACACCGAGGCAAAAAAGTACCAAAAAATTGAATTCAAGGACATTGAAACTAAGACCAATGAAAATAAAAAAGTTGACATTGAAACGTCTGCTACCAATGGCTATGTAGCGATGGTCCAGCACTATTTTGCAAGTGCCTGGTTGTTAGGTGACGGCATACAGCGTGATTTGTTTATGCGCAAAGTGGGCACCAATCTCTACTCGGTGGGGATGATTACGCACCTTGACAGCCTCGCTCCGGGCACGACAAAATCCATTGATGCAAAGCTTTTTTCGGGGCCTCAAGAGGAGAAAGTATTGGAGTCTCTTGCGCCGGGTTTGGAATTGGTGAAAGACTACGGATGGCTCACCATTCTTGCCAAACCACTTTACTGGTTGCTCGACAAGATTCACAACTTGATAGGCAACTGGGGCTGGTCCATCATGGGATTGGTATTGCTTTTGAAGGCAGCGTTCTATTGGCTCAACGCGAAAGCCTATTCCAGCATGGCCAAGATGAAGGCTGTCAATCCAAAAATCACTGAAATGCGTGCTCGCTTGAAAGACAACCCGCAGCAAATGCAGCAAGAAATGATGAGGATTTACCGCGAGGAAAAGGTGAATCCAATGGGGGGATGTTTCCCTATCATGATTCAGATTCCAGTCTTTATTGCGCTGTATTGGGTTTTACTGTCAAGCGTTGAAATGCGAAACGCCCCTTGGGTGATGTGGATTCACGATCTGTCTTCGCCTGATCCCTTTTATATCCTCCCGGTGGTGATGGCTATGACGACCATGCTGCAAACAGCGCTGAACCCGGCACCACCTGATCCTTTGCAGGCAAAGATGATGTGGTTCATGCCGCTAGCCTTCAGTGTGATGTTCTTTTTCTTCCCTGCAGGCTTGGTGCTTTACTGGATAACAAACAACATTTTGTCGATTGCCCAGCAATGGCTGATTAATACGCGCATGGGTGTTCCACCCCAATTCAACCTGCCCAAGTTCAAATAACCATTGACGCATTTGACTTCTCTGGCAGAGGCTAACCAAGTCGAAGGCACGCGTCACTTTCGGAGTTGCAATGTCACTACCTCGTCATCAGGATGCCATTGCGGCAATAGCGACAGCGCCCGGGCGTGGTTCAGTTGGGATTGTCAGAGTCAGCGGACGTCAGTTGGGTCCATTGATAGAGGCTATATGTGGGCGATCACTGAGGCCGCGTGAGGCGACTTATCTTCCCTTTTTGGATGATGCAGGGATTCCGATTGACCAAGGTTTGGCCATTTTCTTTCCGGCACCCCATTCATTTACCGGAGAGGATGTTCTTGAACTGCAGGCACACGGCGGTCCTGTAGTGCTTCAACTGCTACTGGCCCGCTGCATCTCTGCCAGCAAGGAATACAGATCGATTTTGGACCAGCCTCGATTGCCTGCTCTGCGTATGGCCTTGCCTGGTGAATTTACAGAACGCGCGTTCCTAAATGACAAAATTGACCTGACTCAAGCGGAGGCCATTGCCGATCTAATTGACGCTAGCACAGAGAAGGCAGCCAGAAGCGCGAGTCGATCGCTGTCAGGCGCTTTCTCGGATGAAATTCGCAGACTGCAAGATGCTCTCGTTCATCTGCGCATGCTGGTCGAAGCCACTCTGGATTTCCCTGAAGAAGAAATCGATTTCTTGCGCAAAGCCGACGCGCAAGGGCAACTCTCCCGGCTGCAAGCGATGTTGGACACCGTCATGCAACAAACCAGTCAAGGGGCACTTTTAAGAGAAGGGGTCAAAGTTGTCATTGCAGGTCAACCCAATGCCGGAAAATCATCTCTACTTAATGCGCTAGCGGGCGCGGAGTTGGCCATTGTGACGCCCATTGCAGGCACCACGCGTGACAAAATCCAACAAACGATCCAGATCGAAGGTGTTCCCGTGCATGTCATCGACACTGCCGGGTTGCGCGATAGCTGCGACGAGGTTGAGAAAATCGGCATTGAACATGCTTGGGATGCCATTAAAACGGCTGATGCCATCTTATTTTTGCACGATTTGACGAGGCTTAAGTCGTCCGCGTACGTGGCAGATGACCTTGCCATCTCCAAGCTATTGCAAAGCAAGCTCCCCCGGGAAGTTCCTGTAATCGACGTCTGGAATAAGGCCGATGCCTTGTCCACTACGGTGGCGCAAGCGGGGGGGCTTGTGCTATCTGCTAAAACTGGTTTGGGTTTGGAGGCTTTGCGTTCTAAACTTTTGGAGGTGGCGGGCTGGCAACCGGGTACTGAAGGTATTTACAGCGCACGAGAACGCCACGTTGACGCTCTTCGCCGTGTTCAATTAAACCTCTCGGCAGCATCAGAACACTTGGTTTTACAGGCTCAATCACTGGACCTTTTGGCTGAAGAGCTTCGGCTCGGTCAGAACGCTTTGAGCGAAGTTACCGGTGAATTTAGTTCTGACGATTTATTAGGGGTGATATTCTCCAGCTTTTGCATAGGCAAGTAACTCACTTTGAGACTGCAACGCCCACATTTGAAATAAAAGGCGTTCAAGCTGCCTTACTCGCCACTCCCTATTGGATTTGAAATGTCTTTTTTTAGCTTTTTGGGCTACAAAAGCCCTCGCCCCCCCGAGGTATTGCCCGAGCAATCGGTGCCAGACAACGGGGGCAACACACACCCGGCCTCATCGGGTGGTGCTCGTAAATCAATTCGACTGGGTCAGCGGGAACTTCTTTACGGAGTCGTGCGGGACGTCATGATTCGAGCAGGCGTTCTCGTGGCCAGTTACAGATTCAAGGTTTTGTCGCTTGACGCACAAGGCCGCCAATACCTCATCATGATGGACTTGCTTAAAGTTGAGATGGGGGATATGAAACGCTTGGGGGAAATTGAATCCATGATTGTGCAAGTTGCTAAAGTGCGGCACGATCTTGTAGTCACAGGCGTGTATTGGCGTAACGAGCTTCAGAAGTCGGCGGTGGGAGTACCGCATACGCCGAGGCCCGCCGGCGACGCGGTAACCGCGTTGTCTCAACAGTCCAAGGCAATCTCCACACCCAAACATCTCCGGCGCCACGAGGTCGCGCCGTTAAAGCATCCGATTACTCGCCTGGCAGGAGAAAAATCAAGCCAAAAAGAAATTCTTTCCTCCAGAGAAAAACCCCATGCTTCATCCCCCGAATTTGAAGACACCCGAATTATTGAACCTAATGAATACGGGTCGCAATTAAGTGCCACTCAATATGGCGATTTAGAGTGATACCGCGTCGATAGGACGCATGAGTCTAATGACTATCAAAATCCAGAAGGGTGAACAGCGGTAAACCGGATGCCTTCAATTTATCGGAGCCGCCCAGTTCGGGTAAATCAACGATGGCAGCACCTTCCATGACATGAGCTCCCAGTTTTTCAAGCAGCTTTTTACCTGCCATCATGGTGCCACCGGTCGCAATCAAATCGTCAATCAAAAGTACACGGTGACCTTCCCGAACCGCATCGGTATGCAACTCGACTGTTGCGCTACCGTACTCCAGCTCGTACGTTTCTTCAACTGTCGTAAAAGGAAGCTTGCCTTTCTTTCGGATGGGCACAAAACCGACATTGAGTTCGTAAGCAATAACTGCGCCCAAAATGAATCCCCGAGCATCTAGACCGGCCACCACATCCGGTCGCATGGCGGGGTCCATATAACGGTGGACAAAAGCGTCAATCAACACTCGAAATACCTTGGCATCTTGAAGCAAGGGCGTAATGTCCCGAAACTGAACCCCCGGCGCGGGCCAATCAGGCACTGTGCGGATATGGTTTCTAAGGTATTGATTGACACTTAAATTTTGCATGCGTTTTCCGTTAGCAAGATAGGTAAATATTGTGCTCCTACTTCATGCGATGGAGGGTGGAGCAAAGCTTGGATTTCATTCATGACTGAAGCAACAAACTGGAGGCCACGGCGAGAGACTCTGCCTGCCCCGAAAGCACCAGAGTGTCGCCTTCTGCCATTGCAGGGTCCTCAGCAAGCGGAATGGTTTTCCCACTACCACGACGCAGGCTGACGACGCGTACGCCCACCTTGTGAAGGTCAAAATGGCTGATGGGGCTACCGATGCTGGTGGCATTCGCAGGCAAGGTCAGCGTGGTGAGCCGTTCATGGTGCAATTCGTCAACTGAATCATCATCAGCACCATGAAAATAGCCGCGCAGCAGGTTGTAGCGGGCATCTCGCTGGTCTTGGACAATTCGAATCACCCGCCTCATGGAAACCCCCACTAATGCCAACGCATGAGTAGCCAACATCAGAGAGCCTTCGATCGCTTCTGGAACCACCTCCGTCGCGCCTGCATTTTGTAAAAGCTCTAGATCATGATCATCTTGGGTTCTGACAATCACCGGCACTTGGGGCGCATGCGACCGGATATGAGTCAGCACTTTGAGCGCACTGGGTGTTTCGAGATAGGTGATCACCACGGCACTGGCCCGTGCTAGGCCGGCAGCCATCAAAGCCTGCAACCTTGCCGCATCACCAAAAACCACGGAGTCACCTGCCGCAGCCGCCTGACGCACGCGATCTGGATCGAGATCGAGTGCAATGTAAGGAATACTCTCCCGTTCCAGAATACGGGCAAGATTTTGGCCACATCGCCCGTAACCACAGATGATGACATGCTTGTTACTGTTAATGGATTGACGCGCGATGTTTGTCATCTGTAACGACTGTTGCAGCCACTCACTGCTGACCAACTTCATGACAATGCGGTTGCTGTACATGATGATGAACGGCGTCGCCAACATGGACAACACCATGCTGGCCAGAATAGGGTTGAGCAAAGCCGGCGGCACCAAGGAGTTGGCCTGCGCCAAGGTCAACAAAACAAAACCAAATTCCCCTGCCTGCGCCAAATACAAACCCGTTCTCAGCGACACACCGGCCGTAGCGCCAAACCCGCGAGCCAGCGCGCTCACCAAGACAGCCTTGAACAGCACAGGTACGGTGACCAGTAAGAACACCAGAGGCCACCGATCTAACACCAGCCTCCAATCGAGCATCATGCCAATACTGATGAAGAACAGCCCCAATAAGACGTCGTGAAAAGGACGAATATCGGTCTCGACTTGATGTTTGTATTGAGTCTCTGAAATCAACATGCCCGCAATAAACGCCCCAAGCGCCAGACTCAAGCCTGCCAACTCAGTGAGCCAAGCCAAGCCCAGAGTGATTAGCAGCAAGTTAAGTACAAACAACTCCTCACTTTTGCGTCGCGCCACCAAGGTGAGCCAGAACCGCATCACCCTCGGCCCACCCACCAGCAATAGTGTGATCAACACAGTGGCTTTCAAAGTGGCCAAAAGAAGTGTTCCGGCCAGCTGGTCAGTGGATGCACCCAGCGCGGGGATCAATACCAGCAGAGGGACAACCGCCAAATCCTGAAACAACAAAATGCCCATGACGCGCTTGCCATGTTCGGATTCCATTTCAAGGCGTTCCGTCATGAGCTTGACCACAATGGCCGTGCTGCTCATAGACAGCGCGCACGCCAACGCCAACGCGGTCTGCCAATTCATGCTCCACATGCCAGGCAAAAGCACTGCCAGCGCCAATGTAACGCTGGTCGTGAAGAGAATGGTGAGCCCGACCTGAGAAAATCCAAGTCCAAAAACATAACTTCGCATGGCACGAAGCTTGGGCAGATTGAACTCCAGACCAATCACAAACATCAGAAATACCACCCCGAACTCGCCCAAGTGGCGAACACCATCGGCATTTTCGGCCAGCGCCAAAGCATTGGGCCCGATTACCACACCCACCGCCAGATAACCGAGCATCGGTGGCAATTTCATGGTTCGAAATGCCACCACCCCCAGAACAGCCGCCAGTAAGTAGAGTAAGGTTAATTCGAGCGGGCTCACCCCCCCATACTACCAAGTGACGTGACCCTCGATAAAATCTAACAATGACCCAACAATCCACGTTGACCCCTCCCTTTCAGGCCGAGCAAGCGATCCGCTTGGCACAGGAGACTTTTGACATCGAGGCTGCGGCAATTTTGGGCTTGAAACGGCGTGTCGGAGCCTCATTCGCTCGCGTTGTTCAGATGATGCTGGATGTTCGCGGCCGCATTGTGGTGATGGGCATGGGAAAGAGCGGTCACGTGGGCCGCAAGATTGCTGCCACGCTCTCTTCGACCGGCACACCGGCGATATTTGTTCACCCCGCTGAAGCCAGTCACGGTGATTTGGGCATGATCAAAAAAATGGATCTGGTGTTGGCCATTTCTAACAGCGGTGAGTCCGCAGAGCTGACTGCTATTTTGCCGGTACTGAAACGCATGGGAGCGCCCTTGGTCGCCATGTCGGGACAAGCCAACTCCACTTTGGGGCGACATGCCGACGTCTTTCTCGATTGCAGTGTCGAAAAGGAAGCTTGTCCTCTTAACCTGGCGCCCACTGCAAGCACCACAGCCCAGCTGGCCATGGGGGATGCCTTGGCGGTCGCCCTGCTGGACGCCCGTGGCTTCAAGGCCGAAGACTTTGCCCGCTCCCACCCCGGTGGTGCCTTGGGGAGAAAGCTGTTAACGCTGGTTTCCGACGTCATGCGCGCGGGCGATCAGATTCCGCAAGTAGGTTTGAACGCGAGTTTTAGCGAGCTGATGCGTGAAATGGGAGCCAAAGGCTTGGGGGCAACGGCAGTTGTCGATGGCGACTCCAAAGTAGTGGGCGTCTTCACGGATGGTGATTTGCGCCGCTTGGTAGAAAAAGGATCAGATCTGCGAAGTTTGTTGGCGCACCAAGTCATGCACCCCCGCCCCAGCACCATTTCAGGCGCAGCGTTGGCTGTTGAGGCCGCAGAGCTTATGGAGTTCCGCCGCATTACCAGCGTCTTGGTGATCGATGCGAACGGAAAGTTGAGCGGCGCATTGAACAGCAATGATTTGATGCGCGCCAAGGTCATCTAATGCCCATGCCAGCACTCAACTTTTCACCTGAACTGCTGTTGAAAGCGCAGGGGGTTCGTGTCGCTTTTTTTGACGTGGATGGGGTTCTGACGGATGGGGGTTTGTATTTCAGCGAATCGGGCGAAACCTTGAAGCGCTTCAATACGCTGGACGGGCAGGGTCTGAAGATGCTGCAAAGGGTAGGCATTACACCAGCGGTGATCACTGGCCGGGACTCTCAACCCCTGAGAGTTCGACTGGCTGCGCTAGGGATTACCCATGTTCATTACGGTACCGAGGACAAGCGTCCTGCAGCGGAGGAGACCCTGCAAGCGCTTGGACTCACCTGGAGCCAAGCGGCTGCGATGGGCGATGACTGGCCAGATTTGCCCATATTGTGCCGCAGTGCAATGGCCTGTGCCCCTTTGAATGCGCACGCCGAAGTGAAGGCCGCTGCCCATTACGTGACAAGCGCACGCGGGGGCGACGGAGCAGCCCGAGAGTTCTGTGATCTACTGTTGGTCGCAAGTGGGCAATACGCGAATTTGCTGGCACCGTACACGCTGTGATTCAACGAATGCGCTCTACCTGGGATCGACTTTCGATCTATCTACCAGTGGTTCTCATGGGCTTGTTTGCGCTGGGCACCTATTGGCTGGTCCGAAGTACGCCGCTGTTCATGCCCTCTAAGCCAGTCGCTGAGGCGGGTCACGACCCGGACTACTTCATGCGCAATTTCTCTGTCAAAACCTTTGATGAAACGGGTCGCCTCAAAAGTGAAGTGACGGGAACCGACGCCCGCCACTTCCCCGACACAGACACACTTGAGATTGATGGCGTGCGCATCCGTTCATTTGACCCAGAGGGCCGGTTAACGACAGTGAGTTCGCGACACGCGCTGACTAACAGTGACAACTCAGAAATTCAGTTGATGGGCGAAGCCCTTGTGATCCGCCAATCCAGCCGTGATATCAACGGCAAAATTCAACCGAGCATGGAGTTTCGGGGTGAATTTCTCCATGCCTTTATGGATACGGAACAGGTCAAATCGCACCTTCCGATCGAACTTAACCGGGGACGCGATCGTTTCAGCGCAGATTCTTTGGACTTCGACAACCGGGCGGGTATCGTTCTACTCAAAGGTCGGGTCAAAGGTATTTTGATGCCGACCAAAACCCCTTGACTTCACCGGAGACCAGCGTGCACCAGATCGTCTTCATCACTGGGGCCTCCAGCGGCCTGGGCCAAGCACTGGCTTTGCGTTTCTACCGGGCTGGCTACACGCTGGCCCTTGTCGCGCGCCGAATCAACGATCTTCAAACTTGGGTCAATGCCCAGGGCATCCTTGCAGAGCGCTGTCGTATTTACAGTGCCGATGTTGCCGTCCCCAGCAGCATCATTGCGGCCGGCCATGGCTGCCTGCGTGACTTGGGTACGCCCGACGTCGTGATCGCTAACGCAGGCATCAGCATTGGCATGGACAGCGCGATTCAGAGTGACCTTGACGTCATGACCCGCACTCTAGCGACCAACTTAGTGGGTGTGGCGGCCACGTTTCACCCTTTTATAACCCTGATGACGAGTCGGGGTTCAGGCCGGTTGGTCGGAATTGGCAGTGTGGCGGGCATTCGGGGCCTGCCGGGGCATGGTGCCTACTGCGCCAGCAAAGCAGGGGTGATCAGCTATTGCGAGAGTTTGAGGGGCGAATTAAGGTCCAGCGGGGTGAAGGTTGTCACCCTTTGTCCTGGGTATATCGATACCCCTCTTACCCAAAAAAATACCTATGCCATGCCGTTTTTGATGAGCCCAGAAGCCTTTTCGGACAAGGCCTTTCAAACCATCGCGCATGGCACGAGTTACCAAGTCATTCCCTGGCAAATGGCCGTTGTAGCGAAGCTTCTTAGGGTCTTACCCAATGCTTTATTGGACAAAGCCTTGGCGGGACGCGCTCGCAAGGCGCGCAGCACGGACGCTTAAATGACGGCACCCCCGAGTTCGACAGTTAATGACGTAAGTCTATGATTTCATTGACCGTGAATTCAAAACGTGCCCCTACAAGAGGCTGAGTTGCTTGAATTGGCTGGGTTGTTTGACCTTCAATGCGGTGAGCACTTCATGTTGCTCAGTCGTCATGGAAGACACACCGCACAAGGGTGGTGCACCGTTGATAGAGACGCGGTGATGCTGATTTCGCTTGAGCGACTGCAAGGCCCTCTCCGGCGTGACGCCCGTGTTGGCGCCACGCAAGCGCATGCGCATCACCCGGTGCAGGATCAGCGCCATAAAGCAAATCGACGCATGGGCTCGAATGCGCTGTGGTAGTCGGTGATACACCGGCCCAATCTCCAACTCAGACTTCAAGACCTTGAAGCCCCGCTCGATATCGGCCAGTGACTTGTAACGCTCAATGACTTTGTCGGGCGTCATGTCCTGCACGTTAGTCACCACCAACAACTTGCCGTCCATCATCTCGGCCAGTCGCAAGGCATCCTCATCAATGGCGTAACTGAACAACTCCGCCTTCATGTCCACCTTGATGATTTTGCCCAAACGAGCCTCCAGAACGGCGTGATAAAAACGCGCCTTGGTGCCACTGTCGGACAGCTTGCGTCCGCGCTTCTTTACGCCCTGGTCTTGGTCGTCAAGCTTGCCCGCCCAGCCCTTGGCCTGCAGCTCCAATTCGGCCATGGCGGCTTTGCGTTTTTGGTGCTGCTCCAGCGCCGTCTGTGGATCGTGCGCCACCACCATGCGCAAACCGTTCCAGGCCACTTCGCCTGTGATCTCGGTGGTGGCCTTGGCGCACTGCGCCTGCAATGGCTGCAGTAAATCGGCAAACTCGTGATAACGCCTGCCCGGCACAGCGATGAGAAATTCCAATGCTTGGCCCTTTCTCGGATCTTGCCCCTTGTCCGGGCACAGATGAATCGCCTGCAAGGCCTCCAGATTGTCCAGACTCAGCAAACCCCGGTCAGCTACCAAGATCAGACGGCGCAGATTGGGAAACCGGTCCATCACCTTTTTGAGGATGGGCAGCAAGGTTTTGGTCTCTGCCGTATTGCCATCAAAGACCTCGTGATAGATGGGTAGACCATCACTGGTTTGCACCACGCCCAGCATGAACTGGCGAGCAATCAAGCCCTCTTTGGCCATGCCAAACTTGCGCACATCACCCTCCACGGTGGCAAGCCCTTCGGCTCGGATGGTGGTCATGTCGTAGAACGCTACCGACAGGTCTTGATCGACCAAGGGCCGCAGCAACTGGGCGACGACATCGTCCACTGCATCTTGGCTGTCCATCAACGCATCCATACTGCGCAGCAGATGCTGATGGGTGAGTGCTTTGACATCAACATCGGGCAGGGCCACCGTTTGCAGCCAACGCAAGACACCCAGCTTGGAGTCGGGATCACACAGGCGGTTGAGCACCATGATGCGAATCAGGGCCTCGACATCGATGGTGTGGCGGGTGCGCCGAAAGACACGGCGCAGGTCCGAGAAGCCCAGTTCTTTCCAGATTTCGGTCAACGTCCAAACATTGCCGAAGGCGCGGGCTGACTCAAATGAAACACCAGCGGTGGCGCCAACAGGTGTTGTGCTGGATGGGGCGATGACCGGCTCACGGCCGACCACTTTGAGCAGGCCATCAATAACGGCGTCGAGCTCGCCGGTGAGCTGATCCAGGCGCCCCAGTGTCGCTACGGTGCGCTTCTTAACGCGCCCGGCGTCATCGCGGTAGGACTCGACCAGTTGGAC
>JBAQDW010000169.1:0-8106 GCA_049286445.1 Rhodoferax sp.
TGCTGCGAGAACGCATCAACGCCACCACCATCAACGGCAACCCCATGCGGGCGTTCATGACGCGCGACGCCGACTTCTTTGTGCCCTTGCAAGTGCGGGTCCAAAAGGCCCAACGCGTGCAAGCCGATCTGTTTGTCAGCCTGCACGCAGACGCGTTTTACACCCCTCGCCCCCAGGGGGCCAGCGTGTTCGCGCTCAGCCAAGGTGGCGCCTCCAGCACCGCGGCGCGCTGGATGGCGGCCAAAGAGAACAAGGCCGACCAAATTGGCGGCTTGAACGTCACGGCCAAAGACTCCCAGGTTCGGCGTGCGCTGTTTGACATGAGCACCACCGCGCAAATCAACGACAGCCTCAAGCTCGGCAGCGCCATGTTGGGAGAGATTGGGCGGGTCGGCAAACTGCACAAACCCCGCGTGGAGCAAGCCAGTTTTGCCGTGCTCAAAGCGCCTGACATTCCCAGCGTGTTGGTAGAAGCCGCGTTCATCAGCAACCCCGAAGAAGAAGCCAACCTCAACAGCGAGGCCTACTTGGAGCGATTGTCCATGGCGCTGATGCGCGGCATTGAAAGCTATTTCGCCAAAAATCCGCCCTTGGCACGCAACCGGTCCGTGTGATGCGGGTCGTCACAGCCACTAGGGGAAGCCCCGATACTTTCTAAAAACCGGGGACGGATAATGGAAAATGAAGCACACAACTCCGAAACGTTTCAACTTGTGAAAGCATGATGACCGACCAACCGCGCGACCTGACCACTGCTATTTTTACCAAGACACCCCTCGGACAGGAAGAAATTCAGAGCCGGTCCCTGGGGCTGTCCGCGTTGGTGCGTCG
Organism: Rhodoferax sp.; assembly: GCA_049286445.1. Lineage (GTDB taxonomy): Bacteria > Pseudomonadota > Gammaproteobacteria > Burkholderiales > Burkholderiaceae_C > Rhodoferax. The sequence goes on from JBAQDW010000169.1 coordinate 832, forward strand.
CACCTTGGTTCTTGTGGATGGCAAACGCAGTGGAGGCGACTTGAGCGCGTTTGTGGTGGGCCAAGACGTAACGGCCATTTTGAGCGAATTGCTTGACAAAGGCTGCATCGCTGCCACAGCCGTTGCCGCCCCCCCGCCCCGGGTGGCGCAAGCAAGCGTCCCCAAAGCGCTCAAACCAGAAAATACCGATGTCGCTGGCTTGCCGCCCGTGGAGTCGCGCAGCGCCAAAGAGTTAGAAATGGCGCGCAACTTCATGACCAACTCGGTCAACAATATGTTTGGTCAGCACACCCGCCTGACCTTGATTGAAGCCATCTTCAAATGCACCACCAGCGCCGAGTTGCGCGCGGTGTACCCGGACTGGGTGGAAACCATGTCCGCCAGCGCCATAGGGGCTCGGCGGCTGCCCGAACTGCGTCAAAAACTGTTCTCCGTTCTTTAGCCGGCTTCGTTCCAGTCAATAAAGCGGTCCGCACGGTGGCGTGTGGTTTCAATCCAGCGGGCGTTGGGCGCATCCGTTGACGCCATCCACGCCAACGCGGCTTCCCGGGTTCGACCCCATCGCATGTGGCGGTGCAACAGGCGTTTTTGCCGAACCGCCTCGTCCACATCGAGGTACCAGACCTCGTCCAAAACGCCTCGAAGGCCCGCCCACGGCGCGTCGTCTGCCAGCAAATAATTGCCTTCCACAATGACCAGCGGTGTGGATGCCAGCACCGCTATGGCCCCTGCCACCGCCTCCTCCAAGTCGCGTCGAAAATCGGGCGCATAAATCACTTCTTCGGGCGTCTGCGCTTTGATGCGGTACAACAAATTCAGGAAGCCACGGGCGTCAAACGTGTCGGCCGCTCCTTTTCTAGCCGCACGGCCCAAGCGCACCAGTTCCACATTGGCCAAGTGAAAGCCGTCCATGGGCACGACTTGGCTTTGCAATGGGAAAGCAGCCTGAATGGCCTGCGCAAAGGTGGACTTGCCTGCGCCCGGCGGCGCGACCAATCCCAGGATTTTCCGCTCACCCGCCGCCGCCCATGCAGAGAGTCTCTGACGACACGCCTGCGGTAGAGTAGCGGCTTCGGTCATACGGGCACGCCCGCTGGCGAGACGCGGTCCTCGTTGAACGCACACGCAGTGATTGCAAGCCGACTCTGTAGCTCAGCGCGGGTCGGGGGCACGCAGCCCCGCTGCATGATGCAAAAACTGGCACTGGCCACCGCCCGGGTCAACAGATCCTTGGCCAATGCGGATTCAACAGGCGCATCGCCCCAGTTGGAGGCCAAGCCGTTGTCCAACAGCGCGGCCACCAGGCCGGCCAGAAAACAGTCACCCGCGCCCACGGTGTCCACGACCACCACCGCTTGGCTTTCACGGGCATGAAAGACCTGTCCTGAGCGCGTGAGCAGCGAGGCGCCGTCAGAACCCAGCGTCAGTGCCAAACAAGCCGCTTGGCTGCTGCGCAACAGATGTGCCGCTTGCGCCAGCGCGGTGGCTCCCGGCAGTTCCAGGCACGCCAAATCCTCATCACTGGCTTTGATCACATCGGCGTACTGCAGGGCCGCCAACACGTGCTGGCGGTAGGCTGGCAAATCCGGCATCACCGACGGGCGCAGATTGGCGTCAATGACCACGGTTCGGCCCGCTTCGCGCTGGCTGGCCAACCAAGGCAGGTAGGTGGACGCATCGTCAGGTGACAGCGCCAAGGCACCGGTGCATACCAGCGACAAGGTACTAAAAGACGCACACGCCGCGGTCAAAGCCGCCGCCGTGGTGGCCCGATCCGCCACGCCTTCCCGGTAAAACGAATAGTCCGGGTGCCCCTGGGCATTCACGCCCACCACCGCCAACGAAGTGACTTGCTGCACTGGCTCGGGCACGGCCAGCTGCACACCATCGTCTGCCAACCCTTGCGCCAACTGGCGACCAAAGCGGTCACGGGACAAGGGGTTGAGGTACAGCGTGCCCACGCCTTGTCGTGCCAGCGCACGGGCCAAGTTGTAAACCGCCCCACCCAGGCAAGGCTGCAACAGACCATCGTCGTTGCGAATCAAATCAATCAAGGCTTCGCCTGCGGTGGCGACTTGGATACTGGTATTTATTTGCATCATCTTAGGGTAATTACTAATTAAAGTAACTTGATTTAGTAAGGTGTTGGCAACTATAGTCTAAGCACGCTTTGACGTAAAGCGTATTTACCTGGTGTCACCCCGACTTACCGATAACACGAAGGTCCGCCTTCAATGGAGAACGAGCTTGAAAAAATCCACCCCTTTGATTCTGAGCACTTTGGCCTTGGCTATGAGTTCTGCGGCCTTCGCTGCGGGCGAGCCCATCATTGGTTTGATCACGAAAACAGAGACCAACCCCTTCTTCGTCAAGATGAAAGAAGGCGCACAGGCCGAAGCCAAAAAAATGGGTGCCACCTTGATGACTGCCGCCGGCAAAGCAGACGGAGACACCATGGGCCAGATCACTGCCATTGAAAACATGGTGGCAGCAGGCGCCAAAACCATTCTGATCACCGCCAGCGGCGATGCGATCATCCCTACCGTCAAAAAAGTGCAAGCCAAAGGCGTGCAGGTCATTGCCCTGGACAGCCCGTTTGAAGGTGCTGACGCCCTGTTTGCCACCGACAACTACAAAGCTGGTGTGCTGATTGGCCAATACGCAAAAGCCGCTTTGGGCAACAAGCCCGCCAAGATTGCCATGTTGGACTTGTTTCCTGGCCACCCCGTGGGCGCGCAGCGACATAACGGCTTCATGACTGGTTTCGGCCTGAAGGCGTTCGATGCCAAATCCAATGAACTCTCCAGCACGGCGGAGACTGTTTGCGCTGGCGACACCGACGGCAACCAGGCCAAAGGCCAGACCGCCATGGAAAACTGTCTGCAGAAAGATCCAAACATCAATGTGGTTTACACCATCAACGAACCCGCTGCTGCTGGCGCATTCAACGCCTTGAAAAAGGCTGGCAAAGACAAGGGCGTGATCATCGTGTCCGTGGACGGCGGTTGCCAAGGCATCAAGGACACCGCAGCTGGCGTCATCGCCGCCACTTCGCAGCAATATCCTCTAAAAATGGCCGCCATGGGTGTCGCCGCAGGGGTTGAATACGCCAAAACCGGCAAAAAGGCTTCCGGCTATGTGGACACCGGCGTAACCTTGATCGCCGCAAAATCCATCACAGGTGTGGACAGCAAAGACACCAAAGTCGGCATGGACCTGTGCTGGGGCACCAAGTAATCCAAGTTAGCGCGGGGTTCAGCGGGCCGCCGAGCCGCTGAACCCTATTTCAAACCTTCACACAGAGAGTCCTCATGTCCGCGACCCCATCCCGCCCGATACCTTGGGGTGCCCTGGGCCCCTGGTTGGCCCTGTTGGCCACCTGCACGTTTTTCGCCACCCAATCCGACCGTTTTTTAAGCGGTCAAAACCTGTCACTGGTCATGCAACAAGTCATGGTCGTGGGTGTGCTGGCCATCGGCCAAACCCTGATTATTCTGACTGCCGGCATTGATTTGTCGTGCGGCATGGTGATGGCGCTGGGTGGCGTGATCATGACTTCTTTTGCCGCCAATTACGGCATGAACCCCTACCTGGCCATTTTGTGCGGTTTGGCAGCCACCACGGCTTTCGGCCTCATCAATGGCTTGTTGGTGACCCGCATCCGCCTACCCCCGTTTATCGTCACCTTGGGCACGTTGAACATCGCTTTTGCGATCACCCAGATTTACTCAGGCTCACAAACGATCACCAATTTGCCTACCGCCATGACGGCACTGGGCAACACCTTCAACCTGGGGTCCACGGAAATCAGCTTTGGCACGGTGACCATGGTGGCACTCTACGCCCTGGCCTGGTTTGTCTTGCGCGATACCGCGCCCGGACGCCACTTGTACGCCGTTGGCAACAACCCGGAAGCCTCGCGCCTGACCGGCATCAGCGTGGACCGGGTGCTGATCTCGGTTTACGCCCTGGCAGGCCTGTTTTATGGCATTGCCGCCTTGCTCTCCGTGGCGCGAACCGGGGTGGGTGACCCCAATGCCGGACAAACTGAAAACCTGGACGCCATCACGGCCGTGGTGCTAGGCGGCACCAGCTTGTTTGGAGGGCGAGGCGTGATCATCGGCTCGCTCGTCGGCGCGGTCATCGTGGGTGTTTTTCGCAATGGCCTGACCCTGATGGGCGTGGCCTCGGTTTACCAAACCCTGATCACCGGCATTCTGGTGATTCTGGCGGTCGCAGCTGACCAAATGTCTCGCAAGGGAGCACGTTAATGACCACCCATGCTTCAACCCCGCTCGTCATGCAAGCCAAGGGCATTGTCAAACGTTATGGCCAGGTCACTGCGCTGGACGGCACTGACTTTGAACTGCGTGCCGGTGAAATTCTGGCCGTCATTGGCGACAACGGCGCCGGCAAGTCTTCTTTGATCAAGGCCTTGTCAGGCGCCACCGTGCCCGACGAAGGTGAGCTGCTATTGGACGGCAAGGTGGTGCATTTCAAATCGCCCATTGACGCACGCCGTGCCGGTATCGAGACGGTCTACCAAGACCTGGCCGTGGCTCCCGCCATGAGCATTGCCGAAAACCTGTTTCTGGGTCGCGAGATCATCAAAAGCGGTCCGCTGGGCCAGCTGCTGCGGCTGATCGATAAAAAAGAAATGCTCAAGCAGGCGGTTGCGCGAATGCAGGAGCTGAAAGTCGGTATTCGCTCCATGACCCAGCCGGTCGAAACCCTGTCCGGCGGCCAGCGCCAGTGTGTCGCTGTGGCTCGCGCCGCCGCCTTTGCGCAGCACGTGGTCATCATGGACGAGCCCACGGCGGCGCTGGGCGTCAAAGAAGGCAATATGGTGCTGGAGTTGATTCGCCGCGTGCGCGACAAAGGCCTGCCGGTGATTTTGATCAGCCACAACATGCCGCACGTGTTTGAAATTGCCGATCGCATTCACATCCAGCGTCTGGGAAAACGGGCGGCAGTCGTGAACCCCAAAACCATCAGCATGAGCGACACCGTGGCCGTCATGACAGGTGCCAAATCGGTCAACGACCTGCCCGCAGACGCCCACGCGTAACCGACCCATGCTCAAAGGAATCAACCCCCTGCTCACCCCGGAGCTGCTCAAACTGCTCATGGAAATGGGCCACGACGACGCCTTGGTGCTGGCCGATGCCAACTTCACGGCTATGAGCATTGCTGCTGGCAAGCCGGTTTTGCGACTGCCGGGAAGTTCAATGGTGCAGGTCGTTAAGGCCATCACGTCCCTGTTGCCCTTGGCTGAAGACGTCGATCACCCCGTGGCCTACATGCAAGTCAGCGGCACTGAGGGCGACTACCGCTCTGAAGTTCAAAGAGAGGTAATGGCCATCCTCGCCCCCCAGCTGCTGCCAACGCAAACGGCCGAAGCCGTGGAGCGCTATGCGTTTTACGACCGCGCGCGGGCCGCCTACGCCCTCGTTCTGACCGGTGAACGTCAACCCTTTGGAAACTTTATTTTGAGAAAAGGAGTCATTTGCGACAATCTGCGTCCATGACACCTGACGCACCGTTTCCTGAGCCACCCTCACCCCAGTTGCTGCGGCCCCGTGGCTCCAACCATGTGGGCATGCGCCAATTCAACGAACGCGTGGTGTTGCAGGCCATTCGGCTCAATGGCAGTTTGCCCAAAGCCGAGTTGGCCCGCCTCACCGGGCTGACCGCGCAAACCATTGGCTTGATCACCACCCGGCTCGTCGACGATGACTTGCTGGTCAAGCATGACAAAGTGCGGGGCCGCATTGGCCAACCTTCCGTGCCATTGGCGCTCAACCCGGATGGGGCTTTCTCCATGGGCATCAAGATTGGGCGGCGCAGTGCGGAATGGTTGCTGGTGGACTTCACGGGTGTGGTCTGCCAGCGGCAGACTTTGCACTACGCCTTTCCGGTTGCCCACACCTTGCTGCCCGCCATTGGCGAGCGCTTGAACGCCATGCACAAGGCGTTGGGTCCGTTGAGCGAAAGACTGGTCGGGATTGGGGTGGCAGCGCCCTTCCAGCTCGGTGGCTGGCACAAGATGCTGGGGCTGTCTGATGCGGACTCGAGCGAATGGGACACCGTTGATTTGAAGGCCCAGATACAAGCCATGACGGAGGTCCCGGTCAGTTTTATCAGGGACACCTCGGCGGCGTGCATGGCTGAACTGGTGGCGGGGCGGGGCCGTGACCTGAAAAGTTTTTTGTACCTGTTTGTGGACACCTTCGTCGGTGGCGGGCTGGTCATCAACTCCCACTTGCATGTCGGCAGCCATGGCAACGCCGGTGCCGTCGCATCACTGCCCACCACCCTGCTCGCAGGCCGCACCGCGCCCCCGCAACTGGTACGCCACACCTCCCTTTGGGAGCTGGAGCAGCGATTAGAGGCTCAGGGGCTGGACCCCAGCGCTGCGTATGACGAGCGGGCCATGTCACCCCCTTTTCGGGACGAGACTTTGGCTTGGTTGCATCTGGCGGCCCCGGCGCTGGCGCATTGCGTGGTCAGTGGCACGGCCTTTTTGGACCTCAAAACAGTTGTCATGGATGGCTCGTTTTGCCGCGCGCTGTTGACTGAACTGATTGAAGCCACCACCGAAGCGCTCAATGCCTACAACTGGGAAGGGCTGTGGCCTGCCACGGTGGTGGCCGGCAATGTGGGCCCCGATGCGGGCGCTTTGGGCGGGGCGTTGCTGCCGCTGCACGCCCACTTTGCCCCCGATCAAGACTTGTTTTTGAAGGTTGAGCCGTAAAGCAAGCCCACCCCGAGCGTGGACTCAGGCTTGAACCGGGCGGCGCCGGGCTTTCCAGGCCCCAAACATCACGATCAGCCCCGGCACCAAAATCATGCCCCAGATGATCTTGTCCAAGTTGGTTTTAACCCAGGGAATGCTGCCCAAAAAGTACCCGGCGGTGCAAATCCCCACCACCCAAATCACGCCACCCACCACGTTGTAAGTCGTGAATTTGAGACGGCTCATGGCCGCCACACCCGCCACAAAGGGGGCAAACGTGCGTAAAAAAGGCATAAAACGGGCCAGGATGATGGTGATGCCGCCGTACCGTTCGTAGAAATCGTGCGCCCGGTCGAACGCGGCTTTATTGAAAAAGCGCGAGTTTTCCCACTGGAATACCTTGGGGCCCAAATACCGCCCAATGGTGTAGTTGCATTGGTCGCCCAAAATAGCCGCAACGACCAACAACCCAACCGCCAAAGGGTAGCTCATCAACCCAGCGCCACACAACGCCCCCACCACAAACAAGAGCGAGTCGC
>JBAQDW010000170.1:0-11078 GCA_049286445.1 Rhodoferax sp.
CGTTGCCGGTGTTTGCACCGCAGCGGGCCCTTTGTTTTTTCTCCTGCCTTTTTGGACTGATGCCCTGCCATGACCGCTGCTTTGCACACCTCTCTGCTCACCTCCTTGCCTTTGCTGGCCCGCGGCAAGGTGCGCGACAACTACGCGGTGGGTGACGACCGTATTTTGATGGTGGCCAGTGACCGCTTGAGTGCCTTCGATGTGATCATGGGCGAGCCCATTCCCGGCAAAGGCGCGCTACTGACACAGATGGCCCTGTTTTGGTTCGACAAACTGGGGCCCAAAGGCTTGAACCTGTGCCCCATTCACCTGACCGGTGACGCCCCAGAGAGCGTGGTGACGCCCGCTGAAGTGCCTCAAGTTGAGGGCCGCTCGATGCTGGTCAAACGCCTCAAGCCGCTGCCTGTGGAAGCGGTGGTGCGGGGTTACTTGGCCGGCAGTGGCTGGAAGGAGTACCAAGAGAACCAGATGGTGTGCGGGGTTGCGCTGCCTGCCGGCCTGAAGAACGCGTCCAAGTTGGCCGCACCAATTTACACCCCTGCTGCCAAGGCGGCGGTGGGTGAACATGACGAGAACATCACCTTTGAGCAAACGGTTGCCATGATCGGGCAGGACCTGGCCACTCGCATTCGCGACATCAGCATCGCGCTTTATGTGGCAGCCAGTGAAATCGCGGCCACCAAAGGCATCATCATTGCAGACACCAAGTTTGAGTTTGGTCTGGACACCGATGGCACGCTGACGCTGATGGACGAGGTGCTGACCCCAGACTCATCTCGTTTCTGGCCCGCCGAGAGCTACCAAGAAGGCACCAATCCCCCGAGCTATGACAAGCAGTTTGTTCGCGACTGGCTAGAGCAAGCACAAGTGGACGGCAAGCCCTGGAGCAAGACACCGCCAGCGCCCCGGGTGCCGAACGAGATCATTGCCAAAACGGCCGCCAAATACCAAGAAGCGTTGACGCGATTAACGACTTAATGGCCTCAAGGCGAGGCCGTGTCGCCATTGTCGCAACGCGTTTACTTTGGTCTGATTTCCCCCAATTTGGCGGCTTTGTCGAGTTTGTTTCGGGCGGCCTCCAATCGGTCTTTCCACAACCGTCGGCCATCTGGGGGCAGCCCGTCAAACACCCGAAAGCTCTTGAGCGTGGGGTCTTCGGCGCTCCAATAATCATCGCGCACCAAAATTTCCAGATCCAGTTTTTCAGGCAGAAAACTCGCGCCTAGCAGCGTGGTGTGAATGGTTCTCTTGTTGGCGTGCAGCGTAATGCGGCCATCGTCAGTCAGATCAACAAACCAGTGGACTCGCCCAGTGGCATCAATGCTGACCTCGCTGTGGGTCCCCCTGAACCCTGCTGCTTTTCGCCACCGCGCGACCTGCTCATTGGCCAACTCTTGGCTGGATTCCAGGGCGCTTTGCGCCGCCTGTTCCGCATCGTCTTCGGCGCGTCGCTTCGCTTCTTGTTCCAGCCGCGCGGTGTCTTCTTCTTTCTGCGTGCGTTCTGCCAAATCAGCTTTCAGACGACGCTCCAGCTTGTCAGCCCAGATTTGGATTCGGTTTGAAAACGCTTCAAAACTTTTGGCCACCGACGCTGGAACGGGCGCAATATCCACAACATACTCAAACCCACCCGGTCGTTTCTGCATCGTGTTGATCATTGCATCAGAGGCCCGAATCGTCACCGAATACAAGCCAGCCGTCGGGCGTTTGTCTTGCCCGTTGCGAGGTGTTTTGTCAGCGGGAGCCACCACTGTCGTGAGCCCTGTAGCCGGCAAGGTGGCGTCGAAGGGGCCTTCTTGCACCTCGTCTGCTCCGCCTTGCAATGGGTGGCGCGTCAAACGTCCGTTGTTGACATGGAACTGGATTTGTTTTGTCGATACTTTGACGTCCACCGAAAAGGTATGCGCTTCAAATCGCAGCGTGCCCGGCACGTCGATGACCCGGGTGCGCAAGGTGCGCGACCTGAGTTCCATCAACATAAACACGCATCCCCCGATAACCACCAAGGCGCCCAAAATCAATAGCAGTGATTGAACATCCATAAGTTGTGAGTGATCAGTTAGTGAGAGGCGAGACCCAACAGGGCTCAGAAGGGCAGCAACGCCATGAGCACAGCTTCTGGGGTTCGCTATTGTCGGCTTAGCCGAAGGCGTCACCCGGCGTTGGTCTGTGGGCTTTTAAATTGACTCGGGCAAACCATGGTGCCGTGAGCGAGTAATCGCCAGACCGATGCAGATCGCCTCCCGTGCGTCCGCCACGGGCGTCGCTGCGGACCCCGCGATCACGGGCGGCATATTCATTCACCGGCTGCGGGGCTGCACGGCCACCGGTTCACAGTGGCAAGTGCGAAAGGCAAGCGCTGTAGCGTGGTGCGGGCCGAGCCGGTCGGGGTACGTCATCTCGTGTTTCAGCGGGGAAGAGATGACGGTCACGAATGGGTGCCTTACAAAGAGACGGTCTGGCCGGAGGCGGCGCTTTGTGCGGCGGCATCTGCCAGTTTTTGGGCTTGAACGCCGTCGGCAATGGTGGTCAAAAAGGCACCGCCAGTTTGCAGCTGCGTGAAGAAATGCTCAATCTCCAGTCGGTAGGCTGCTGCATAGCGTTGCAGGAAAAAAGCCTCGGGGTTGTCAACACAGGTGCCTTTGGCATTGGCTTGAGTGACTTCACTGGGGCGATGGTTGCCGCACTGCAGCATGCCAGCGGAGCCGATGACCTCAAAGCGTTGGTCGTAACCATAGGCGGCGCGGCGGGTGGTATTGATCTGGCACAGCCGCCCCTTTTTGGTGCGAATCGTTACAGCAGCGCAGTCCATGTCCCCCGCCACACCAATGGCGGCATCCGTCAGGCAGCTGCCGGTGGCGCTGAGCCAAGCGGCCTCGTCGCCGTCGCTGCACAGAATCCAGCGAAATACATCAAAGTCGTGAATCAGCATGTCGCGAAAAATGCCACCGGACTGTTTGATGTAGTCCACGGGCGGCGCGCCAGGGTCTCGGCTGGTGATGATCAACATCTCGGGCGTACCAATCTCGCCTCGCTCCAGCCGTGCCTTGGCTTCGTTGAAGGTCGGATCAAAACGGCGCTGAAAGCCGATCATGCAGGCCACGCCCGCTTGGGCGACCGCCTCTGCGCAGGCTTGTGCCCGCATCGCCGACAGGTCCACCGGCTTCTCGCAGAAGATGTGTTTGCCCGCAGCGGCTGCGCGGGTGATCAGATCGCTGTGGGTGGTGGTTGGGCTGCCAATGACCACGGCGTCAATGCTGGCGTCGGCAAAAATGTTTTCGATGGAGTCCACGCGGGCGCCAAAGGTGTGCGCCAGTTCCGCGCTCGACGCGGCTACGGGGTCATTCACGGCCACCAACTCAATGCCCGGCATGGCACTCAAGTTGGCGGCATGGATACGGCCGATGCGACCGGCACCAAAAAGGGCTACTTTTTTCATCATATTTCTTTCTGAAGAGTCAAACCGCGCTAGCGCGGGTGGGTTGGTAATCAAGTTCCAGCCGGTAGGCCAATGCCATGAACAGGCTTTGGGCCACCGCCATGGAGTTGGTCAGGGCGCGAAAACCGAACACGCTGGTTTCCTGCACCAGCAGCGAGCAGGTGGCAAATCGCGCCAAGGGGCTCAGGCGGCTGTCGGTGATGGCAATGATGCAGGCGCCGCGCTCGTGGGCTTGGCGCACGATGCTCTCTGTTTCTTCCGCATAGGGCGCAAACGACACGGCAATTAGCACGTCCTCAGGTCGCATCCCCCGCAACTGGCCCTCTTGCATGCTGCCCGATGAGGTGATGTGGTGAATGCGCTTGTCCGTGTGCTGCAAGGCGTAGGCCAAATACGTGGACACCGCAAACGAGCGGCGGGTGGCCATCAACCAGATGCTGTCCGCCTCGGCCAGCAGTTTGACGGAGTCTTCAAACGCCGGTTCTTGCAGGGAGCGTTGTAGCTCTTCCATGCCGGCAATGCCGCCACCAATCAGCGCATGTGCAATTTCTGCACTGCTCAAGTCCCGCGCGCCCGATTCAATGGCCTGACGAATGCGGGCCTGGTAGTTCCGACTGGGTGAAATTTGCTGCGCCAATCCGTCTCGAAACAGCTTCTGCAGGGCGGTAAATCCGGTGAAGCCAAAGTGCTTGGCGAATCGAACCACGGCAGACGGCTGAACATCACACAGGCTGGCCACTTGCTGAATCGACTGAATGCCCAGTTGGGAACGATGGTGCTCCACATGCCGGGCAATGGCCTTGAGTTGCCGGCTAAGCGACTCGAAATCACGGGCGATGGCCTGGATCAGCGCCTCTTCGGTAGCGGGTGGGGCAGGCTCATGGGCCATGGATGAATCCCGTAGAGTGAAAATAAATCGTCAAAACAATTATCCAACAAAATGAAATGATGATTAACTGCTTGAGTTTTTTAGAAAATATTTTCTAAATTTAGTTAAAATTTTGTTGATTGCAGCGTGCGTGTGGGTTTGCTGAACCTTCGTCACGGTCCAGCAACCTGGCCGTTCCACTGTTAGAAGAGACCCCATGAAGTCAGTCCAATGTTTCTGCCCTACTTTTCTCATGACCTTGCTCATCCACTTTTTGGGCGGGGGCAAGTCACTGGGCACCTACCTCAAGAGCGAGGTGAGTAAAGACGCCGTGCTGGACATGATGGCCGGTGGCGCAGAGATGCAAACCTTGATGGCCGAACTTGACGGTGTAACGATTTAAGGAACCTATGACGACATTGACATTTCCTTTGAACCGAGACATTGACCTCGCCTGCCTCGGGCGACTGGCTGTGGACCTGTACGCCCAACAGTGGGGCAGTCGCTTGGAAGACGCCCGCAGCATGGCCAAGTATTTGGGTGGCAGTTCGGCTAACTTGGCCTTTGGTGTCGCGCGCCTGGGGCTGCGCAGCGCCATGATCTCCCGCGTTGGCAATGAGCAAATGGGGCGCTTCTTAACGCAGACCTTGGCCGCCGAAGGCTGCGACGTCAGCCAAGTGCAGGTTGACCCCGAGCGCTTGACGGCGCTGGTGCTTCTGGGCCTGAAAGATCGGGACACTTTTCCGCTGCTGTTTGTGCGCGAAAACTGTGCTGACATGGCGATTGACGCCGACCAAATCGACCCGACCTTCTTCGCCCGCTGCCGGGCCTTGGCCATCACCGGCACGCATTTGTCGACCCCCGTGACCCGGCGCGCCGCGCAAACAGCCTTGGCCCATGCCAAAGCGCATGGGGTCGTGCGCGTGTTGGACATCGACTACCGACCCGTGTTGTGGGGGCTGACCCCGCGGGGTGCGGGGGAAAATCGCTATGTGGCCGATGCCAGTGTCACCGCACAGTTGCAAACGTTGTTGCCAGAGTTTGAGTTGTTGGTGGGCACTGAAGAAGAGTTTTTCATTGCTGGCGGTGTCACTGACGACTTGATCGCCAGTTTGCGTGCGGTGCGCGCCCTCAGTGCCGCCACGCTGGTGGTCAAGCGCGGGGCCTTGGGTTGCAGCGTGATCGAAGGCGAGATTCCTCCCCACATTGACGAGGCACCCACTTACCGGGGCGAGCGCATTGAAGTCATGAACGTCTTGGGGGCAGGGGACGCGTTTCTGTCGGGCTTGCTGGCCAGCTTGTTGCAAGGCAAAAACTGGGCAGAGTCAACGAAAGTCGCCAATGCGTGTGGCGCTATCGTGGTGTCACGCCATGCCTGCTCTGCCGCCATGCCCACACCTGCGGAGTTAGCGCACTGGTTCAGCGGCACGCGCAACCCAAAGGTAGACGCTGACCAGCAACTGGCCCACCTGCACCGGGTTAGCACGGCGCGCCCGCAATGGAGCGAAATGTGTGTCATGGCGTTTGACCATCGCAGCCAGTTCTATGATTTGGCCCGTGCGGCGAATGCCCCTGAGTCGCGTATTCCAGCGCTGAAGAAACTCTTGGTCCAGGCCGTCGAGCAAGTAGAGCAAAGCAGCCAACTCCAAGGCCACACCGGCGTCTTGATTGACGGTGGTGATTACGGTGTTGATGCACTGGCCAGCGCGACTGGACGAGGGTGGTGGGTTGGGCGGCCGGTGGAGTTGCCCGGTTCACGCCCCCTGCGCTTTGACGGAACGCGCTCCATTGGGACAGCCTTGGTGGGGTGGCCCACCGAACAAGTCGTCAAATGCTTGGTGCACTATCACCCGGATGACGCTTTTGAGCTTCGGCTGGAGCAAGAGCAAAAGGTGCTGGAGCTGTGGGAGGCGACGCGCGCCAATGGCAATGAGCTCTTGCTCGAAATTATTTGCCCTCGCGCGATGATGGCTGTCGGGACTGAAGACACAGCCGCGCTGCGGGCCGTGAAGCGTTTCTACAACCTGGGCGTCAAACCTGAGTGGTGGAAACTGGCCCCCATGCAAGAAAAAGGCTGGGCCGCGCTACAAGCACTGGTCGCTGAGCGCGACCCCTACTGCCGGGGTGCCGTGATTTTGGGTTTGAATCAGCCCATCGCGCATTTGGCAGCGAGTTTTCGCAGTGCCACCAACCCGATCGTCAAAGGCTTTATGGTGGGGCGAACGATGTGGGCCGACGCTTCGTTGCGTTGGTTAAAAGAGGAGTTGGACGACGCAGGGCTGATTCAAGTGGTGGCCCATAATTTTGGCGTTCTGGTTGACGCTTGGCGCACGCGCCATTTGCCAGCGCCTCACCAGGTGTGACCTCCAACCTATTTTGCAAAGCAAGACCATGACAACGCAACGACTCACGATGACCCAAGCCTTGGTGCGCCATTTGGCGGCCCTGAGGGTAGAAATGCATGACGGCACGGTACAGGCCTATTGCGGAGGTGTTTTTTCCATCTTTGGCCATGGCAATGTGGCGGGCATGGGGGAGGCGCTTTGGTCCAGCCGCGAACACCTGTCCACCTATCGCGCCCACAACGAACAAGGCATGGCGCATGCGGCCATTGCGTTCAGTAAAGCGCAGTTTCGCCAGCGCATCATGGCGGTGACGACCAGTATTGGCCCTGGCGCCACCAACTTGGTGAGTGCGGCGGCCTTGGCGCATGTGAACCGGTTGCCGGTGCTCTTGTTGCCCGGCGACACCTTCAACTCCCGCGCCCCGGACCCGGTGCTGCAGCAGCTCGAAGATTTTTCGCAAGGCGACCTGAGCGTGAACGACGTGTTTCGCCCGGTCACGCGCTATTTCGACCGCATCACCCACCCGGCTCAAATTTTGCGGGCCTTGCCGCGCGCCATCCAGGTCATGACCGACCCTGCCACCTGTGGTCCGGTGTGTCTGGCCTTGCCGCAAGACGTGCAGACGCAGGCTTTTGATTGCCCGGATGATTTTTTGCACCCCGAGATCATCCGTTTTCGACGGCCCCCTGCCGATGCGTTGGCGTTGTCGCGGGCCGCAGCCCTGTTGCGCGGTGCTCGCCAACCGGTCATCGTGGCGGGTGGCGGCGTGCTGTACAGCCAAGCTTGGGACGCCTTGCGGGCCTTCGCTGAAAAGCATGGCGTGCCGGTGGTCGAGACGCAAGCCGGAAAAAGCAGTTTGCCGTGGGACCATCCTTTGAATCTGGGGGCAGTAGGGGTCACTGGTTCACCTGCTGCTAATTCAATAGCACGCGACGCTGATCTGGTGCTGGCTGTGGGCACCCGCTTGCAGGACTTCACGACCGGTTCGCACAGCTTGTTTACCCAGGCGCACCTGCTCAGTCTCAATGTGCAGAGCCTAGACGCGATGAAGTGGCACAGCGCCTCGCTGGTGGCAGACGCCCGCGTCGGCTTGGCGCAACTCAGTGCCGCAGCGGGCGATTGGACCGCAGACGCGAGCTGGACCACCAAGGCCAAAGACCAAGCGTCAGCGTGGGAAGCCCGCGTGACGGAGCTCACCCGTGCCGTGCCGCAGACGGAGTTGCCCTACGACGCCGAAGTGATTGGCGCGGTGCGCGACTCCTTGAACGACCGTGGCGGAGACAGCGGCCAGCACGATGTGGTGGTGTGTGCTGCAGGCACCTTGCCCGCTGAGTTGCACAAGCTCTGGCGTGCCAGCTTGCCTGGTAACTACCACATGGAATACGGCTACTCCTGCATGGGCTATGAAATTGCCGGCGGCTTGGGGGTCAAGATGGCGCGCCCCGATCAGGAGGTGATTGTCATGGTGGGGGACGGCTCCTACATGATGATGAACTCTGAGATTGCCATCTCGGTGTTGTTGGGCAAAAAGCTCATCATTGTGGTGTTGGACAACCGGGGTTACGGTTGCATCCAGCGCCTGCAGTTGGCCTGTGGCAGCCCGCACTTCAACAACATGCTGGACGATTGTGTTCCGCAAGGTGGCAACCCCAGCCACATTGACTTTGCCATGCATGCCCGCAGCTTGGGTGCACAGTCGGTGCATGTGAAAGATGTGGTGGAGTTGAAGCAGGCCATGGTGGCAGCGCGTGCCGCGAGCATCACCCAAGTGCTGGTGATTGACACCACGCACCGCCGCACCTCCGACGATGGCGGTTGCTGGTGGGAGGTTGCCATTCCTGAGGTGTCCAACCGCACCGAAGTCAACGACGCCCATGCCCGTTATGTCGACGCCAAGCACGCACAACGCCTTTGAATTTTTGTACCGCTCACTTAAACATTACTCCATCAAGAAAGTCTGTCATGACCTGGAACATCCGAATTGGTATCAACCCCCTGTCGTGGATGAACGACGACCTGCCCTCGCTGGGCGGTGAAACACTGCTTGAAACCGCGCTGGCCGAAGGCAAGGAAATTGGCTACGAAGGTTTTGAGTTGGGCAATAAATTCCCCAAAGATGGCCCTGGGCTGAAAGCCAAGCTGGACGAGTTTGGGCTGGCCTGCGTGTCGGGCTGGTACTCCGGCTTTTTGGGTAATGACACGGTTGAGGCTGAAATCGGGCGCTGCAAAGCGCACATGAGCAAGCTGCAATTCAACCAAGTCAACGTGGTGGTCTATGGCGAATGTGCCGACACCATTCAAGGCCAAATCGACACCCCTGTGTCCAAGCGTCCGCAGTTCGCCAACGAGGCGGCTTGGCAAGCCTATGCCGAGCGCTTGAATGCCTTTGGCGAGCACTTGCTGACCACCTACGGCATCCGGCTGGCTTACCACCACCACATGGGCGCCTACGTGGAGTCCCCAGCGGATGTTGACAAACTCATGGCGCTGACTGACCGGGCCAAAGTATTTTTGTTGTTTGACACCGGCCACGCTTACTTTGGCGGCGCGCAAGACCCCGTCACCCTGCTGCAAAAGCACGTGAAGCGGGTGGTGCATGTGCACTGCAAAGACGTGCGGGCCAAAGTCATTGCCCAAGCACGCAACGACAGCTGGAGTTTTTTGAATGGCGTCATCAACGGCACCTTTACTGTGCCCGGAGACGGTGCGCTGGACTACGAAGCGGTGTTGTCAACCTTAAAAAATGCGGGTTACGAAGGCTGGCTGGTGGTCGAGGCTGAGCAAGACCCGGCGGTAGCGCCCAGTTACGAATACGCCAAAAAGGGCTATGACACCCTGCGTGGCATCGTTGACCGTCTGGCTTAAGGAGCACACCCCATGGTCAGCCCCCTTCTTGTCAAAGCCGCCCCTCAAGGGCGAGAGATCGTCAACGTCACGCCGCAGCGCGCCGGTTGGACTCACGTGGGGTTTCGCGCGATTCGCTTAGCCACAGGTGAGAGTGAAACGGTAGACACCGGAACGCGTGAACTCTGCGTTGTGGTGCTCACCGGCACCGTGTCCGTCACGGTGGATGGGCAAACCCATGCGCATCTGGGCCAGCGCAGCAGCGTGTTTGACAAAGTGTCACCCGCCGCCGTGTACGTGCCAGCGGGGAAAACGGTGACTGTGCTTGCCGAGCGCGATGCAGAAGTGGGCTTGTGCAGCGCGCCTGCGGGTGATGTGGCGCGTGAGGTGCGTGTGATTGACCCTGCCACCATGCGGCGCAGCGTGCGCGGCGCGGGCAGCAACACCCGCTACATTTGCGACATCTTGCCGCATGACGACCCCACGGCTGATCATTTGCTGGTGGTGGAAGTCATCACGCCGGCGGGGCATTCGTCGAGCTACCCACCGCACAAACACGACATCGAGCAGCCGCCCATTGAAACGCAGTTGGAAGAAACTTACTACCACCGGCTCAACCCGCCGCAGGGGTTTGCGTTTCAGCGTGTCTACACCGATGACCGCAGCTTGGACGAAGCCTGCGCGGTGGAAAACCATGATGTGGTGATGGTGCCGCGCGGCTACCACCCGGTGGTGGCCCCGCATGGCTATGACTTGTATTACCTGAACGTCATGGCGGGTCCGCACCGGTTTTGGGTGTTCAAGAACGACCCCGCGCATGAGTGGATGCTGGCACCACGTTGAACCCTGGCGCCAGCACCTGCCCGGCGCCCCGTCTTAACTCAACACCACGCTGCTCAAGCGGCGACGGTAGGTGGCCACGGTGGGGTCGGCGGGCGGGACTTGGCCGTCGGCAACCTTCACCTTGGGCGGCTCGATGATGTCCAGAATGGCAATGTAGGTTTTGCGGGCGAGCTCATCACTCCAGCTCTTGTCGCGCATCAAAATGTCGAGCAGTTCGTCCATGGCATCGGTCCAGCGCTGCTCTGCCATCAGCACTTGGGCGCGGGCAAAGCGGGCATCAAAGTCCCGCTTGTTGGCAGCTATTTTGGCATCAAAATCAGCGCTAGCCCCCGTGGAATCTGCGCGGTCCACTGCAAAATCAATAGCATTCATCCAGCGCTGAAGCGAGTCATAACGGCGCACCACGCTGGTCTGTGCAATCACCGGGGCGAAGGCCACCTTGGCGTCGTCGGTTTTGCCCTCTTGCAGCAAGAGTTTGATGTAGTCAAAGCGGGCGTTTTCGTCTTCGGGGGCTTTCAGCATCGCCTGGTGCAAGGTTTCGCGCACGGTATCGGGGTCATTGGCGGGCGGGGCGTCGTTCACCTCAACGCTCGTCACTTCGGCTTCCAACACATCGCCTTCGGGCAGGTGCTTGTCCAGAAACGCTTTGATCTGGCCTTCAGGCAGCGCGCCGGTGAAGCCGTCCACGGGCTTGCCTTGGTACATCAGCACGCAGGTGGGAATGCTGCGAATGCCAAAC
>JBAQDW010000171.1:0-1594 GCA_049286445.1 Rhodoferax sp.
GCGCCCTAATGAACCCTCTCGGTTTAACGGGGCTTCATTCCAACGCCATATCAATAGGATCTGTTGTTGCTTCGCCTTGCCGTGCGTCTGCACTGTCTGCGGCTTCGCGCCTAAGCTCCTATCGATCTGAAAATGGAATCACTTCATGCGCCAGCCGCAAGCAGCTTTGAAAGGCCAGGGCGGCACGGGAAGGTTGAGGCGAGCGGCGCACAATGCTGAAAAACTGGCAGTCGTAGCGAAACAGCTCAGGGCGCAAAGCGCGCATCTGCCCGGTGCGGGCAAAAGCTTGGGCGTAGTGGTCGGGCAAAAAACCGAGGTACTGGCCCGACAAAATCAATGTGGCAATCGACTCTTGGTCATAGGCCGTGGCTTTGCGAGACAACCGCACTTGCTGGCTGAGCTCCATATTGGGCGAGTGGTAGCCCAGGCCCGCAAAAGCGTGGGCGCGCAGGGCCTCCCAGTCGGGCGGCACCTGCTCGTCTGGCGCGCCAAACAAAGGGTGACGGGTGCCACAGTAAAGCGACATGGTTTCGCTGAACAGCTCGTCATAGGCCAGTGCTTCCGAGCTGCGGTGGCCGGGGATGACGCCGACTTGAAACTGCCCGTCCAACACGCCGCGCTCAATCGCGTTCAACGGCGCCACATGCAAATGCAGGCTCACCTCGGGCGCCAGTTCGGTGAACAACGCAATGGCGTGGCCCAAATGCGCCTCCGGGTTGCTGGCGGTTTTGTCAAACATGGCAATGTTGAGCTGCCCGCCCATGCGCTTGTGAATCTCATCCACGCTGGTGCGAAACGCGTCCACCCCGGCCAGCAAGCGCAGGGTCTCAGAATAGATTTGCTGGCCTTCGCTGGTCACGGCAAAGCCCGCCCGACCCCGGCGGCACAGCGTGAGGCCGAGCCGGGTTTCCAGGTCTTTGATATGGCGGCTCACGGTAGAGGTGCCAATGTTGAGCTCGAGCTCGGCCGCCGCCATGCCGCCGCACTCCACCACGCTTTTGAACACCCGCAGCAAGCGAATGTCCATGTCGCTCAATTGGCCCAAAGCAGCGCGGCTATTTACTTTCATGGATTGGCAACTGAATAGTGATACATAGACATTTATAAGAGTAACAGATGCCCCCAAAATCACCCGCTTCAGCCCTCTTTAAGGATCCATCATGAACATGAATGACGTTGCCCCTTTGGCCGCCCCCCGCACCGACGCGGCCTTTCTTGAAGCGCATTGGATGCCTTACAGCGGCAACCGCAATTTCAAAGCCAACCCGCGCATGATCACCAGCGCCAAGGGCTGCTACTACACCGACCAACACGGCAAGCAAATTTTTGACGCGCTGTCCGGCCTGTGGTGCTGTGGCTTGGGTCATGGCCGCAGCGAACTGACGGCCGCCGCCACCAAGCAAATGGCCACGCTCGATTACGCGCCCGCGTTTCAGTACGGTCACCCCTTGTCGTTCGAGCTGGCCAACCGGCTGGTGGAGATGACGCCTGCGGGGCTGGACTATGTGTTTTTCACTGGCTCCGGCTCCGAGTCAGCCGACACCTCGCTCAAGATGGCACGCGCTTACTGGCGCGCCAAGGGCCAAGCCAGCAA
>JBAQDW010000172.1:0-28372 GCA_049286445.1 Rhodoferax sp.
GCGCCTTGGTAGCTCATGATCCCGCTAACCGGTTGTCGGAATTAGAGGGTTCACCGACGCAACTGCTGCAAAGTATTCTTGATGGCCTGTGTGAGTTGTCACTCAAAGACCCTCTGACCGGACTGGCCAATCGACGCCACTTCCAAACTGTACTTAGTCGGGAAATTGACGTTGCTGCCCGCTCGGGCGAACCGGCCCTGTTGCTGATGCTGGACCTCGACCATTTTAAAAATGTAAATGACACGTATGGTCATCACGCCGGTGACTTGGTCTTGCAAGCGGTGGCAAAGTGTTTGGTCACATGCGTTCGACCCATGGACACGGTGGCCCGTTATGGCGGCGAAGAGTTCGCGGTGATTCTGCCCAGTTGTTTGGCCTCGTTCGGGCGAATCGTGGCTGAACGCATTCGAAAGGCCATCAAGGAGCTCTCCATCGTGGTGTCGCCCACCGAGCGCATTCAGATCACGACCAGTGTGGGGGGGTCGTTTGCCCCCATCTGGATTCGATCCACGCCCGCCTTGTGGGTCGAGCGCGCAGACGCCCTTCTCTACCAAGCAAAAATGGAAGGGCGTGACCGCGTTTTTATTGATGTGCAACCCGAAATTTCTGTCAGTGCTGAGGAAAAAAATATGCTATTCGGTCATCTGACCGCCGGTGATCCTGCTTGGATTGAAAGTATGGGCAGTGACGGCTCCAAAAGTAGCGCCGCCAGCACAACCAACAGGGTGAACTGACCATGAGCAATGTCCTCAACCCTCCCCGTGGGCAAGCCACTCCCGTTGCCTCTCCTTTGAAACCGTTGGCCAAAGTCATGGCCGTCACCAGCGGCAAAGGGGGCGTCGGTAAAACCTTTGTGTCCGCCAATTTGGCGGCTGCGATGGCCAAGCGGGGGCTGCGGGTTTTGGTTCTTGATGCTGACCTTGGTTTGGCCAACCTGGATGTCGTGCTGAACCTCTACCCCAAGCTCACGCTTCACGACGTGTTCACCGGCAAAGCCAAACTGGAGGAAGCCATTGTCAAGGCACCTGGCGGGTTCTCGGTGCTGCTGGCGGGTTCTGGCATGGTCGAGTACTCCCGACTCACCCCGAAGGTACGCGACGATTTTCTTCAAGTTATGGGGGGGCTGATTCCGCACTACGACATCGTTTTGCTCGACACCGGTGCAGGCATCTCCGACGTGGTGTTGTTTGCGGTCTCGTTGGCCTCAGAGGTGCTGGTCGTCGCAACGCCTGAGCCCACCTCGCTGACGGATGCTTATGCCACCATCAAAGTGCTCGTGGGCCAGCAAAAGCGCCAGGATATTCGCATGGTGGTTAACCAGACGGCGCGCATGGGCGACGGAAGAGCCATTACAGCCCAGCTCCAGCAGGTCTTGACCCGGTTTGTACCGAGCGAGCCCGGCCGGCCCGTCCGCTTGATTCACATGGGCGACATTCCCGCAGATCCATCGGTTCGGCAAGCGATCATGCGCAGACAACTGCTGATGCAAACCACACCCGGTTGCCCTGCCGCGTTGGCTATTTCACAACTTGCCGGAAAACTGATTGATGCCGTGGTCGATCGCCCTTCAACGGCCTGACCATGAATCAGGCGGTGACGATCCATCCCTCAAGAGGGTCCACCGCGTCGGGCAACCCATAACACGGCGCTCCGTTGACCTGCTGGGTTTGCGCCCAAGCCGCCTGCATGAGACACAGCACAGCATCGAGTGAATCGCCTCGCGCATCGTCCACCAGCGCATCGCGTTGGGCGTGGCTAAGCTTCAGTCGCAAGTCCAAACGCGTGCGGCCTTGCTCCAGGGCCGTGATCACATCTTTGCGTGCAATCAGGCGCGCTGCCGATTGCTTGGCCCGGTCGTCGCTTTTATAACTTCGCTTGTCCAGAATTTCTCGCGCCAGCAAACCCGGGTAGGCTTCCAAAGCGACGCGTTGCGGTTGACCGTCGGCATCCAAATTGTCGGTTGAGCCGGGGTGCAAACCCGGCAAATGAATGCCAGCATCAAGAAAAAGGGGAACACCGGCATGCAACATGTAAGCCACCGGCGGATTGACCCACTTCATGGACGGACTGGACCCGGCTGGCCGATCGGTGGCTCGGTGCGCAAATTTTCCACCCACCGGGCGTGCATCACAAAATGCCGCAAAAATGTCTCGAATATCGGCACGGCTCATCGCGCCATAGTGCCTGATACATGGCTCCCACGCCCCAGGCCAACCCAAAGTTTCAACCAACTCACGTGGCAAACCAAACGGCAGGTCGAACGCACCGAGCCAAGCGCCGGGTTGCTTTAGCCATTGCCCGAACTCAGGTAGAGAAGAAAACTTGATTAAATGGGATAGCAGCACCCGCCCACCCAGCAGGGACCCGCAGGCCAAAACGATCGGTTTTTGGCGACTCGGGCTGCTGGAAAAGTCACACCCTAGCAAGGGCACTGGCATGAGGGGCCCTAAGAAAAAAATGCACAACCCACCCCGCGGGGTGGGCGCGCCTGCTACGCTGGTTTTAAGCGCGACCAATAATGGAGGCGGTGGCCATCAGCTCTTCCAGAAGGGCCAAGGACACCCGGCCTGAGACGGAGTAAGGGTCCAACACCGGTTTCTCCGCGTATTTGAGCAAAATGGAGGCATTGATCTTTGACATATTGACTTGCCCCATCGTCCAGCCCCCAAATCGCCGTTCATTGATTTCCTCGTAGTGCAACAGCACCACCTCCGAATGCCTAGGATCGCGCTGAATATGGCCATACAACTCGCTAACTGCCGTGCGCCCACCTTCAATGGCTTGCAAAAAAATACCGCCGCCGTAGCAAAGAATGCCGGTGATGCCGCATTCCGGATTGTGCTGGCGAGAGGTCGAAAGAATAGTTTCAATGGCAGCGGCAGACGTATCTACCGCGCGACTGGCATAAAGTAAACGAACCAACATAGTTAACCTTTCTTGGGAAGCAAAGACAAAAACTCGCGGCGCAAGTTGGGGTCCTTCAGAAAACTACCGCGCATGACCGAGTTGATCATTTTGCTGTCCATGTCTTTCACGCCGCGCCAACCCATACAAAAGTGAGAGGCCTCCATGACGATCGCCAAACCATCAGGCTGGGTTTTTTCCTGAATCAAGTCAGCCAGTTGAACGACCGCTTCCTCTTGAATCTGGGGCCGCCCCATCACCCACTCAGCCAGGCGTGCATATTTGGACAGACCAATGACATTGGTGTGCTCATTGGGCAAAACACCAATCCAGATTTGTCCGATCACCGGACATAAATGGTGGCTGCACGCGCTGCGCACGGTAATTGGCCCCACGATCATCAACTCGTTGAGGTGCTCCGCATTGGGAAACTCAGTAATCGCTGGCGCATGCACATAACGCCCCCGAAACACCTCGGTGAGGTACATCTTGGCCACGCGGCGGGCCGTCTGGTCCGTGTTGTGGTCATGCTCGGTGTCAATCACCATGCTTCTCAACACCCCTTTCATCTTGCCCTCCACCTCATCGAGCAAACGCTCCAACTCGCCCGGTTCAATGAACTCGGCGATGTTGTCATTGGCGTTAAAACGCTTTCGTGCCGCAACCAGTCGCTCTCTAATTTTGACGGAAACCGGTGTTCCCTCGTCGGGATCGTTAATGTTCATGATCATTGGTTTTTCATTGACAAGACTCGATAGTATCAGTGTTTTAACAATAGGGTTTATTGCCTTTAGCCCTTGATTTCACTAGGGTTATAGCTATTAAATTAATAGCGTTTACCTGTGAGATACAAAATCAGGCGCATCACGCCAAAAGCCAGGCGGTCAAGCAAGCGCTGGCGCCAAGGGCGATTGGCAAATGCCAAGGCATCCATCGGGGTGCCCCCGTTGGCTATGGCATCTTCCAGTTGCGTTTTCAAATTTCGAGCAAAGGCAACGTCTTCGATGACCACATTGGCTTCGCGAGCAAGAAGCAAGCTCAAGGGGTCGAGATTGGAAGACCCCACCGTGGCCCACCGTCCATCCACCACGGCGACCTTGGCATGAAGAAAGCTCACCGCATACTCATGAATTTCAACACCGGCATCCAACAAAGCACCATAAACCGGTCTGGCGGCGTGAAACTGCATGAAGTACTCGTAGCGCCCTTGCAGCAGTAAACGCACCTTGACGCCGCGTTGT
The DNA here is from genome assembly GCA_049286445.1 of Rhodoferax sp. Lineage (GTDB taxonomy): Bacteria > Pseudomonadota > Gammaproteobacteria > Burkholderiales > Burkholderiaceae_C > Rhodoferax. The sequence goes on from JBAQDW010000172.1 coordinate 4,146, forward strand.
GCGGCATGGATCAGGCCCTTGCGGAGCTTGCGACCAGGTAAAAAATATGCGTTGGCGATGATGATTTCTTCACGCGCCTCACCAATCGCCTGACGGTAGGCCCGCTCGATTCGCGTGCGGTGACGGAAGTTGTCTCGCAACACCAAAGCGGCCAGCACGCCAGTTGAATTCGGGCGCGCTTGGCGTGAGAGAACGTCCGCGCGGGGCTTGTCACGTGAATGCATGGCCCGCTGGAGTGCGTTCTGAAGACTGTGCCAAGAGGCTGAGAAATCGACCTCTCGCACATTTCGCAGGGCCTGCACCCGCCACCAAAACTGCGCGGTGGCCGCATGCACCTCTTGAACCAATGGCCCGGTGACGCTCACATGGAAGTCCAACCGAGGCAACTCCAACACGCCATGATTGGGATCGTAAAAATCGTCCAGCACGTTGATTCCGCCACAGAAGGCCACCAAGCCATCGATGACGCACAACTTGCGGTGCATGCGACGCCATCGGTCCGGCATCAGCAGGCCAATGCGACCCAACGGTGAATAAATTCGCCACAACACACCGGCTGCATTGAAACGCGCCACCCACTCGGGGGGCAAGGCAGGCGTTCCGGCACCATCAATCACCAAATAAACGGCAACTCCGCGCTGCGCTGCTCTTTCCAGCGTCTCGGCCACCAAAACGCCTTTGCCCACGACGTCAAAAATATAGGTTTCCATGCGCACTTCATGGGCGCATTGGTCAATGACACGCACCAACTCCGGAAAAAACTCCTCGGCACCCTGCCATAGCTGAACATGATGCCCGCGCTGAAGGGGCGATGCAGCCAACCCTTATGCCTCCAGTCCAAATTCAGCAATCAAGGGCAAATGGTCCGACATTCGCCACCAGTTTCTTCCTCGTGGCACCTCCACCCCCAACGGCGTCAAGCCCCTGGCGTAAACGTAGTCCAACTGAACGAGTGGCAAGCGTGCGGGAAAAGTGCTTTGGCGAGGCCCAGTGAACGAGTTCAGCCCCGAGGTCAACAAGGCTTGCTGCACCATATCGCCCCAATCGTTGAAATCTCCAGCCACCAACAAAGGCGCGTTGGCGGGCACTTCACGCTGGATAAACCGTTGCAACTGGACGATTTGGCGCGCACGGCTGGAGCGAATCAAGCCCAAATGCACCACGACCACGTGAACCGCTTGCTCGTGGACCAGGACTTCAGAATGCAAGAGGCCACGCTGCTCAAAACGGTGGTCGGACATGTCTTCGTGCTGATGGCGACTCACTGGCCAGCGGGACAGCATGGCATTGCCATGCTCACCATCCTTCGTGTAGGCATTGGTGCGATAAATCGCCTCATACCCTTCAGGTGCAAGAAAGTCGGCTTGGGGCATTTCCGGCCACCGTTTGAAGTATTGCTCTTCGCGGCGGTGCACCTTGCGCACCTCTTGCAGGCAAACGATGTCAGAATCCAACTGCTCAACCGCGTGGCCCAAATTATGAATCTCCAAGCGGCGCTGAGGCCCAACGCCCTGCACGCCTTTGTGAATGTTGTAAGTGGCTACTCTCACTTTTTGCATGTTTTACTTTCTGGGTTGGCCATTCTTGGCAACATCAAAATGGCCTCTGCATTGGAAGGCGAAAAGCAGGCGGCTGCAGCATCCCGATAAGGCAGCCATTGGAAATGAGTATGTTCCTTGGGGCTAAGCACCACCGAAGTACCTGCAGGCACCCGCAAACCAAACAAATGCTCTGTGTTGCACGTGACGCCTGGACCATAGCGATGACGCCACTGAGGGTAAATTTCATAAATGTTTTCAAGACCCCAGTCACTCAAGGTCAACCCTCGGGGCGAACCAGAGCAGCAATCGATACCAGTTTCCTCTTGAACTTCCCGCACCGCAGCCTCCCTAAATGACTCATCCAATGCATCCTTGCTGCCGGTCACGGACTGCCAAAAGTCAGCGACATCGGCCCGCTTTATCAACAGCACGTCCAGAGCCGAGGTGTAAATTACCACGAGCACGGATTGGGGTAGCTTGAAGGAAGAGGTCATAAAAAAGGGCGCTTTCAAAGCGCCCTTTCATTCTGCCTGAAGCACAGGCTCAGGAAGTCATCAAACGGTCTTCACAGGCTCAATGGCGCGTAGGCGAATGTGCAATTCGCGCAACTGCTTGTCTTCCACCGTGGAGGGAGCTTGTGTCAAGAGACACTGGGCACGCTGTGTTTTGGGAAAAGCGATCACGTCGCGAATCGACTCTGCACCCGTCATTAACGTGACGATGCGATCCAGCCCAAAAGCCAAGCCGCCGTGCGGAGGCGCGCCGTACTGCAGCGCATCCAACAAGAAGCCAAATTTTTCCTGTGCATCTTGCGGCGAGATTTTGAGTGCATCAAAGACTTTTTTCTGCACTTCCGCGCGGTGAATACGAACGGAACCACCGCCCATCTCCCAACCGTTGAGCACCATGTCATAGCCTTGGGAAATGCATTTCTCAGGCGCGGTGACCATCCAGTCCTCATGGCCCTCTTTCGGGGCCGTAAAGGGGTGGTGAACGGCGCTGTAACGCTGGGCTTCTTCATCAAACTCAAACATGGGGAAGTCCACCACCCACATCGGACGCCAGCCTTTTTCGAACAGCCCATTGTTCTTGCCAAACTCGCTGTGTCCGACCTTGATGCGCAAGGCCCCCATGGCGTCGTTGACGACTTTGGCCTTGTCAGCACCAAAGAAAATCAGATCGCCGTCTTGCGCACCCGTGCGGGCCAAGACTTCGGCAATGGCCTTGTCATGAATGTTCTTGACGATGGGTGACTGCAAACCGTCGCGGCCTTTGGTCAAATCGTTGACTTTGATGTAAGCCAGCCCTTTGGCACCGTAAATCTTGACAAACTCGGTATAAGCGTCAATCTCACCCCGGCTCAGCCCCCCGGTTTCACGCGCACCGCCTGGGATGCGCAAGCCCACCACGCGACCGTCTTTCATCGCCGCGGCACCCGCGAACACCTTGAACTCCACATCGGTCATGACCTCGGTCAGTTCCGTGAATTCCAAATTGACACGCAGGTCAGGCTTGTCGGAGCCGTAGCGGTGCATCGCTTCGGCATAGGTCATGACCGGGAACTCACCCAGGTCCACGTTCAAGGTGTTCTTGAACACGGTGGTGATCATGCCCTGGAACATGTCACGAATCTCTTGCTCGCTCAGAAACGAGGTCTCGATATCAATCTGCGTAAATTCAGGTTGACGGTCGGCGCGCAAGTCTTCGTCGCGGAAGCATTTGGTGATTTGGTAGTAACGGTCGTAGCCGGCCACCATCAGAAGCTGCTTGAACAACTGTGGACTTTGGGGCAACGCAAAAAAGTGCCCTTCATGAACCCGACTGGGCACCAAATAGTCACGTGCGCCTTCAGGCGTGGACTTACCCAACATGGGGGTCTCGATGTCAATGAAACCATTGGCATCGAGAAATTTACGCACTTCCATGGACACGCGGTAGCGCAGCATCAGGTTGTTTTGCATGTAAGGACGACGCAGGTCCAGCACGCGGTGCGTCAAGCGCGTGGTCTCGCTCAAATGCTCATCATCCAACTGGAACGGCGGTGTCACAGAAGGGTTCAGCACCGTCAACTCATGGCACAGCACTTCAATCTTGCCGCTCTTCAAATTGTCGTTAACCGTGCCTTCGGGGCGTGCCCGCACCACCCCTTTGATCTGTACACAAAATTCGTTGCGAATGCCTTCGGCTGTGCTGAACATCTCTGCACGGTCGGGATCGCAGACGACCTGGACATAACCTTCACGGTCGCGCACATCCACGAAAATCACGCCGCCATGGTCACGACGGCGGTTAACCCAGCCACACAAAGTGACGGTTTCACCTAACAAGGTATCGGTCACAAGACCACAGTAATGGGAGCGCATCGCCATATTCAGCTTTCAAAATCCACCCGAATGGGGGCGGTACAGGTTGTCAAAACTATTTCCGGGGCAAACTTGCCAACGCAGACGGCGCCACAGAGCCCATGGAAATCACGTAAGTCAGTGCTTCATCCACACTCATTTGCAATTCAATCACCTCAGCGCGCGGCAACATGAGAAAAAAACCACTGGTGGGATTCGGCGTGGTGGGCACATACACACTCATCAAATCCTCCCCCAGGTGCATGGCGACTTCGCCGCCAGGCGTACCCGTTTGAAACGCAATGGTCCAAACGCCAGCACGAGGGTACTGAACCAACATCGCACGGCGAAACGCATTGCCATTGCTGGAAAAAAGGGTGTCAGACACTTTTTTCACGCTGTTGTAAATCGACTTGAACACCGGGATGCTGGTGAACAACCGGCTCCATTGCTGCAGCCACCAGCGCCCTGCCACGTTGGACACCAAGGCCCCTGTCAGTAACAGCGCGGTGAACACCAACACCACGCCCAAGCCCGGAATATGCCGCAAGCGCTCAATCACAGGGGCTGCAGAATCCGGTGTGAGTGCATCCAAGCCAGTTAAAAGGCCACCAAAAATGGCATCGAGCAAACCCACCAGCCACAGCAACACCCAAATCGTCAAGGTGAGGGGCAGCCAAGCCAACAAGCCTGTCAACAGGTATTTTTTAATAGGCACAACAAATCCCAAACATCACTCAAGGCGCATTCAAGGTGCCGCTCAAGCGTCAGTTTTGCCTGCGGACGGCGCTGGCGCTGCCGGGGGCGTTGGCGTAACGGCTTTGTCGCCTGCGCTCTCGGTGCTCTTCCCATTCTCGGCCGACTCAGATTTGGCGGCCTGGCCTGTGGGTGCGCCGCCTTTGAAATCAGTGGCGTACCAGCCTGATCCTTTGAGCTGAAATCCAGCGGCAGTCAGCTGTTTTTTGAACGCCGGTGCATGACAGTCGGGGCACTCCGTCAGAGGGGCATCCGACATTTTTTGCAGCACATCCTTGGCAAATCCGCAGGACTCGCATTTGTAGGCGTAAATTGGCATGGAATTGGGTTCAGACTCAGGTTGCAAAGCTTTCAATTATAGGGCGCTGCCTGAGTTCACGCCCCTGAGCGCCCACCACCCTAGAAAAGGCGCACCCGCACAATCAACTGCATAACGATCAAGCCCAACACAAAACCGACCCCTCCATACAAGACGCTTTGCAGCAACCGATTGGTGCGCTTTTGCTCCAAAAGCAGTTCTTCAACTGCACGGCTGGACTTGGTTTTGTCGTTTTGAAGAAAGTGGTACAGCAAACGCGGTAATTCAGGAATCAGTTTGGCATAGCGAGGCGATTCGTTGCGCAGCTCATCCAACAGCTTTTTAGGCCCGAGCTGGTCAATCATCCACTTCTCAAGAAAAGGCTTGGCCGTGGCCCAAAGATCCAGTTCAGGGTCCAACTGACGCCCCAAGCCTTCAATATTGAGCAGTGTTTTCTGCAGCAACACCAACTGCGGTTGAATTTCAACATGAAAGCGCCGCGAGGTTTGGAAGAGACGCATCAACACCAAGCCCAGTGATATTTCTTTGAGCGGGCGATCAAAGTAAGGTTCACAGACCGACCGAATCGCAGATTCCAACTCATCCACGCGCGTGGTGCGGGGCACCCAGCCGGATTCAATGTGCAACTCCGCCACGCGCTTGTAGTCGCGTCGGAAAAACGCGGTGAAGTTTTGAGCGAGGTACTCTTTGTCCGTTTCAGTAAGCGTACCGACGATGCCAAAGTCCAATGAGATATACCGACCAAAAGTGGCCGGTGCCAGACTGACCTGAATATTGCCGGGGTGCATATCCGCATGAAAAAACCCGTCTCGAAACACCTGGGTAAAGAAGATGGTGACCCCGTCGCGCGCGAGTTTCGGAATATCCACCCCTGCCGCACGCAAACGTTCGATCTGGCTGATCGGCACACCGGTCATGCGCTGCATGACGATCACCTCCGTTGCACAGTAGTCCCAGAACATCTCGGGAATCAGCACCAAATCCAAGCCCTCCATGTTGCGGCGCAATTGGGCCGCACTGGACGCTTCGCGCACCAAATCAAGTTCGTCGTGCAGGTACTTGTCAAATTCAGCGACCACCTCACGCGGCTTGAGGCGTTTGCCGTCGCTGGACAGACCCTCTACCCACCCGGCCATCAGGCGCATCAAACTCAGGTCTTTTTCAATCACGGACAGCATGCCTGGCCGCAAGACCTTCACCGCGACCTCGCGATTGACGCCATGGCGGTCTTTAAGCACCGCAAAATGGACCTGTGCAATGGAGGCGCTGGCGATGGGCTGCCGATCAAAGGAGACAAAAATGTCATCCACCTTTTTGTTAAAGGCGCGTTCAATTGTGGCAATCGCCACCTCAGAAGGGAACGGTGGCACCCGGTCCTGCAGCAGAGCCAACTCATCGGCAATGTCCACTGGCATCAGGTCCCGACGCGTGGAGAGAACCTGGCCCAACTTGACAAAAATCGGGCCTAGCCGCTCCAAGGCTTCGCGAATGCGTTGACCCCGGGGGGCCTTTAAATCACGGCCCAGGGAGACAATGCGCGCGATCGCCCTGAGCCACGGCTTTTGAAAACTGGTCAGTACCAGTTCGTCCAGCCCATAGCGCAACATCACCCAGACGATGAAGACGCCGCGAAACAATCGTTTCATGGCGCAGGCCCACCACGTCCTGCGGCTTGACTACCGCCCAAAAACTGACGCAACGCCTGCGCAGCACCTTGAACAGCCTGGCTCAAGGTATGCGCGGGGGCGTCGCCCATGACACGGGCCAAGTCTTCTTCAATGTCCCACCGCACGTGATCGGTGAGCCAATTCACTTCGGCGGCCAGTTGCACATCGCCTTCAATACGTACCGCCGGTTTGTCGCCCTTGAAGGCGCCTTGTGCCAATGAAAAGGGGGAGCTTTCAGTGAGCGCCAGCACCAGGTCGGGCTTGGCGTCCTCAGCAGCACGGTCCAGCAGGCCCGCGGGCGTTGCCACCAGCTTGATGGAAAAATTGCGCCATTGCATTTGAACCACTCTGTTTTTTTGCCGGACGAGCCGGGCCATGGCCTCGCTCTCCTGCATCAAAATATGGTTCAACAGCAATACGACGCGGCGTTGAACTTCGTCCACCACCCAAGCGGGAGGTTGCACGGAAGGGAGTGGAAGTTTTTGGAGGAAACCCTCCAGCAAAGAAAAAGGGGACTGTGTTGCCATAGTCCCCGATTATTCCCTGATTTCATAACGCCCTAGCCTCTGTGGCGATAAAGCGCTTGATGGACACCGAGTCAAACCCGGTCATCCGCTCCTTGCGACACGCTTATTGCAGCGCCTGAACGCCGGCCACCAACCAGCCGCTTGCCCCCGTCTTGCGTTTGGTCATGTTCCAGACCTCGCGGAACGGGCTCGGTCCGGCAGAGGGTTCTTCGCGAATCATGCCGGAGAACTCAACGCTGGCCATGTATTCATCGCCCAGGTCCTCAATGCCCAGTAACTGGGCCTCGATCATGACCACTTCGGTCAAGTTGACAGGCCCACCCGTGTGCACCTCACGCTCGGACAATTGCGCCTGGATTTCTTTCAGCATGGTGTCGGTCATCATGACGCGTAGCGCGTTGATATCGGACTTGTCCCAGGCTGCCTGCAGCGACACAAAGTTCGCTTTGGCCGATTTCAGGAACCCTTCGCTGTCGAAATCAGCAGGAACACCCCAGTTCTGTGAACCCGACAAACCCGAGCCAATCATCGAACCCGTGCTGGGTCGTGAACTTTCAAACTGGGTCGCCTGGCGCTCCCATGGACGAGCCGATGCGTCATTGCCCACGTTCTCAGGACGGTAGCTGGCAGGGGTCGTGGCAGCAGGCGAGGCCCCTTGGAACGCAAAAGGCGACGCATTTCGAGGTGCCTGGGCTTGCGACTGCTGGCGCGAGCGACGGAACCAGCCAATGGCCATCATGACGCCCAGTGCCAACAAACCAAACATCAAAATTTGCCCAAACTCCTCACCCAAACCAAGGGAGCTTGCCAACCAAGCCAAACCCAGGCCCGCTGCCAAGCCGCCCAACATGGCGCCCCAGGGTTTGCGGGGTGCCGCGGGTGCGGCAGCACCGGGCGCTGCAGCCGGTTTTGCAGGCGTTGCTTGACGCGGGGTCACGTTGCTGGACTGCTGTCCAAAGGATTTTCCACCACCAAAGCGCTTGGCCGCTTCGGCATTGATGCCGGCCAGCGTCAAGAACACGGCCAGAAGCACAGACCAGAATTTCATGAAGTCTCCAGAGAATGAGGTTGAAAGCTTGCCTTCAACACGTTAATAAACCGAACTTGGACCCGTTAACACTTGATCCCCGCATGCAAGGCTACCAGCCCACCGGTGAGGTTGTGGTAATCGACATGCCCAAAGCCACTAGATTTCATCAGGGCTTTCAACTCTTCCTGGGTGGGGTGCATGCGAATTGACTCAGCCAAGTAGCGGTAGCTGGCGTCGTCACCGGCCACCCACTTGCCCAACTTAGGCAACACCTTGAAGGAGTACCAGTCGTAAATTTTCTCCAACGGCGGCGCCACCTTGGAGAACTCCAACACCAGCAGCTTGCCACCGGGTTTCAGGACACGGTTCATCTCGGACAATGCCACGTCTTTGTGCGTCATGTTGCGCAGGCCAAACGCCACGCTCACGACGTCAAAATGGTTGTTGGGGAATGGCAGTTTCTCCGCATCGCAAACAAGCGTGGGCAGGGCAATACCGGCATCCAGCAAACGATCGCGGCCGGTGCGCAACATGGCCTCATTGATGTCGGTGTGCACCACCGAGCCGGTTTTGCCGACCTTTTTTGAGAATGCCATGGCCAAGTCGCCGGTGCCACCCGCAATGTCCAGCACTTTGCCGCCTTCGCGCAGGTTGGCCGCCATCACGGTGTAGGCCTTCCAGGCGCGATGCAGGCCGCCTGACATCAAGTCATTCATCAAGTCGTACTTGGGCGCGACCGAGTCAAACACGCCCCGCACGTGTTTTGCTTTCTCTGCCTCGTCCACCGATTGGTAGCCAAAATGTGTTGTCGTCATGGTCGTGATCCTAGGCGCTGAGCGCTTAAAAGGGAAATCGCAACCCTGTTCAGGCTCAAGGCTGCGTCAAAATATTAGTAAAAAGTGGCTCTAGCCCTTACGGCTATTGCGCGAGCAGCTATTTATTTAATAGCATCCAACTCAGTGACTGCTGCAACCCTGTCCGCCCTTGACCGGCATGGCATCGTCGCGCCCCACGCCGGCGGCTTTCAAGCGGGCTTCGTAGTCTGCCCACAGCCGGTCTTTCTGGGAACCCAGAAAGTACAGGTAGTCCCAAGAAAAGATGCCTGAATTGTGACCATCCGAAAAGGCGGGTTGCACCGCGTAGTTACCCACCGGCTCTAGGCTGTCCAGCTCAACCTCCCGTTTGCCGGTCTGCAAGGTCTCTTGACCTGCCCCATGGCCCTGGACCTCAGCCGAGGGCGAGTACACCCGCATCAGCTCAAACGGGATGCGGAATTCAGCACCGTCCGAAAAAGTCACTGCCAGCACGCGAGACTGGCTGTGCACCGTGATCGACTGCGGCGTGGGAGCGCCTGATTGCAAACCTGCCATGAGTTCACCTGTTCAAAAAATCCAAGGGCGTTACACGGCCAGCGGCCATGCAACGGAGACACTCAAAGACGACGATGCACCGGCGTGGCTTACACCAACACCCGCTCAATGCCGCCATTGTTCGCCTTTTTAACGTAATCGGGCATCCACTGGTCACCCAAAATTTGGTTGGCCATCTCGACGACGATGTAGTCGGCCTCCAGCAGTCCGTTCTTCAAGTCATCGCCATAGCGGCTCAAGCCCTGAAGACAAGCGGGGCAAGAGGTCAGTATCTTGATGTCGTCCTTGGCCGCTAACCCGCCCAGGTCACGCAACTGGGCTTCGCCTTTGAGGATTTCCTCCTCTTTGCGAAAACGCACCTGGGTCGAAATATCAGGCCGGTTCAACGCCAAGGTGCCAGACTCGCCGCAGCAACGCTCGGACTGGATGACGTTGTTGCCCAGCAAGGCTTTCACGGTTTTGATGGGCTCTTGCAACTTCATCGGGCTGTGGCACGGGTCATGAAACAAGAAGGCGCCCGCGTTTTGCAGCGTGATGCCTTTTTCCAGCAGGTACTCGTGAATGTCGATGATGCGGCAACCCGGGAATATCTTGTCGAACTCATAACCCTGCAGCTGGTCATAGCAGGTGCCACAGCTCACCACCACGGTCTTGATGTCCAGGTAATTCAAGGTGTTGGCCACCCGGTGGAACAGCACCCGGTTGTCAGTGATCATCTTCTCGGCCTTGTCGAACTGGCCCGACCCCCGCTGCGGATAGCCGCAGCACAGGTAGCCCGGCGGCAGCACGGTTTGAACGCCTGCGTGCCACAGCATGGCTTGCGTGGCCAAACCGACCTGGCTGAACAGCCGCTCTGAGCCGCAACCGGGAAAGTAAAACACCGCCTCGGTCTCACTGCTGGTGGTTTTAGGGTCCCGAATGATGGGCACGTAGTCTTTGTCTTCAATATCGAGCAACGCCCGCGCCGTCTTTTTGGGCAAGCCCCCAGGGAGTTTTTTGTTGATGAAGTGAATCACCTGCTCTTTGATGGGGGCGGCGCCAATGGTGGCGGGCGGGGCTTTGGTTTGTTTGCGGGCCACCACCTTGAGCACGTCTGCGGCCATGCGCTGTGCCTTGATGGCCACATTGACCATGGCCGAGCGGGCGAACTTGATGGTCTCCGGGTTGGTGGCGTTGAGCATGAACATGGCTGCAGCACCGGCCGGGCGAAAGCTTTTCTTGCCCATTTTGCGCAACAGGTTGCGCATGTTCATGGTCACGTCACCAAAGTCGATCTTGACAGGACACGGTGACAGGCATTTGTGACACACCGTGCAATGGTCGGCCACGTCTTCAAATTCCTGCCAATGTTTGATGCTCACACCCCGGCGCGTCTGCTCTTCATACAAAAACGCCTCCACCAGCAGGGAGGTGGCCAAAATTTTGTTGCGCGGGCTGTACAGCAAGTTGGCGCGCGGCACATGCGTGGCACACACGGGTTTGCACTTGCCACACCGCAGGCAGTCTTTCACGCTGTCGGCAATGGCACCAATATCGCTTTGTTGCATGATCAAAGACTCGTGCCCCATCAAGCCAAAGCTGGGGGTGTACGCATTGGTCAAATCGGCACTTGGCGCGCGTCCCTCCTGCGCGAGCAGCTCTGAATTTCGTAGCAACTTGCCTTTGTTGAACCGTCCTTCGGGGTCCACGCGGGTCTTGTAGTCGGTGAACGGTTGCAGCTCCTCGTCCGTCAAAAACTCCAGTTTGGTGATGCCAATGCCGTGCTCACCCGAGATCACACCACCCAGTGAACGCGCCAAGGCCATGATGCGTTTCACCGCCCCATGCGCGGCCTGCAGCATTTCATAGTCGTCACTGTTGACCGGCAGGTTGGTGTGCACATTGCCGTCACCGGCGTGCATGTGCAGCGCCGCCCAGACCCGGCCCTTGAGCACCCGCTGGTGAATCGCGGTGCATTCTTTCAAGATGGCCTCAAATGCGCTCCCGGTAAAAATCTGCTGCAGCGGCAAGCGCAACTGCGTCTTCCAGCTCGCCCGCAGGGTGTGGTCTTGCAACTGGGGGAACAGGCTTTCCACGTCGCGCAACCAGCTGCCCCACAGTTGACGGACCTCACGCACCAGCGCGAGGGCCTGGCCTACCCGGTCCTCCAGCAGTTCGGCAGACGGAATGCTGCTGGCATCGTCCTGCTTGCCCAGCGGCAGGTTGCCTTCGGCGAAGAACGCCTCCAAGGCATCGCACAGCGCCAGTTTGTTGTTCAAGCTCAGTTCAATGTTGATGCGCTCAATGCCGTCGGTGTACTCGGCCATGCGGGGCAGCGGAATCACCACGTCTTCGTTGATCTTGAAGGCGTTGGTGTGGCGCGAAATGGCGGCGGTGCGCTTGCGGTCCAGCCAGAATTTCTTGCGCGCCTCCGGGCTGGTGGCCACAAAGCCTTCGCCACTGCGCGAATTGGCAATGCGCACCACCTCCGAAGTGGCCCGCGCCACCGCATCGGCATCGTTGCCCGCAATGTCGCCCACCAGCACCATTTTGGGCAAACCGCCGCGCTTGGATTTGGTGGCGTAGCCCACCGCTTTCAGGTAGCGGTCATCCAGATGCTCCAAGCCCGCCAGCAACACGCCGGTGCGCTTTTGCTCGGCAAACATGAAGTCTTTGATCTCCACAATGCTCGGCACCGCGTCTTTGGCATTGCCAAAGAACTCCAGACACACGGTGCGGGTGTGGCCCGGCATTTTGTGCACCACCCAGCGGGCGCTGGTGATCAGGCCATCGCAGCCTTCTTTCTGAATGCCGGGCAGCCCGCTCAAGAACTTGTCCGTCACGTCTTTGCCCAAACCCTCTTTGCGGAAGGTCTTGCCGGGAATGTCCAGGCGCTCTTGGCGCAGCGGCGTTTTGCCGTCGGCCTTGAAATACTGCAGCTCAAAGCTGGCCACGTCCACGTCATGGATCTTGCCCATGTTGTGGTTGACGCGGGTCACCTCCAGCCATTCGGCTTGGGGGGTCACCATGCGCCACGAGGCCAGGTTGTCCAGCGCGGTGCCCCACAGCACGGCCTTTTTGCCACCCGCATTCATGGCAATGTTGCCGCCAATGCAAGACGCTTCGGCCGAAGTGGGGTCGACTGCAAACACGTAGCCGGCCCGCTCCGCGGCATCGGCCACGCGCTGGGTCACCACACCCGCTTCAGTCCAGACCGTGCCCACCGGCGCGGACAAGCCGGGCAAGGTCAGCATCTCGACCTCGGTCATGGCCTCTAACTTTTCGGTGTTGATGACCACACTTTTCCAAGTCAAAGGAATGGCGCCGCCCGTGTAACCCGTACCGCCGCCGCGAGGAATGATGGTCAAACCGAGTTCAATACACCCTTTCACCAGCCCGGCCATCTCGGCCTCGGTGTCCGGTGTGAGCACCACAAAGGGGTATTCCACGCGCCAGTCGGTGGCATCTGTCACGTGCGAGACACGACTCAAGCCATCAAATTTGATGTTGTCCTTGGCCGTAAGCTTGTTCAAAACACGTTGCACCTTGCGCCTGAGGGCCGCAATATCGACAAAAGCAGCATCAAAATCCGCCACCGCGCGCCGGGCCGCTGTCAGCAGTTCACCGACCATGGCATCGCGAGCCAGGTCGGAATCCGGGGTGCGGCGCTTTTGAACCTCACCCAAACGGTGCTGCAAGGCCTCGACCAACTGCCCCCGGCGTTTCGGGTTGTCCAGCAGGTCGTCCTGAAGGTAGGGGTTGCGCTGCACCACCCAAATATCGCCCAAAACCTCATACAACATGCGGGCGGAGCGCCCTGTACGGCGTTCATCGCGCAGCTGATTCAGCCAACCCCACGCGGGCGCGCCAAGCAGCCGAATCACGATTTCCCGATCAGAAAACGAGGTGTAGTTGTAGGGAATTTCGCGAATGCGGGCGTGGCCATGCGACGCAATCGTCGTCTCGGACACCAAGGGAGTGATCTGAATGGGAGCGTTCATCGGGTTCTGTGGTTGCAGCCAGAGCGAAAAACATGAGCCACGCGACTCAAAACCAGCTGGGATTCAATATTACCGCAGTGCAGCATTCACTCACTGCCGTGATGGAAACCCTGATCTGCATGGGTGCAAATCTGTTGTCTAATCGCGGTCTCGTTTTTTTTGACACCTGAGTGTCAAAAGAATGACACGTCGTTCGGATACGCTTTGATCCTTCACATTAGGAGACTCCATGAAACTGAATTTAGCGACTGCAGCGTTGGCTGCCGTTTTCTCTCTGTCAGCCCAGGCTCAAACTGAGATCCAGTGGTGGCACTCGATGAATTCGGTGAACGGCGAATGGGTCAATGACCTGGCCAAAGATTTCAACGCCAGCCAAAAAGATTACAAAATTGTGCCCACCTACAAGGGCCAGTACGACGAGTCCATGACGGCCGCCATTGCCGCCTTTCGCGCTGGCAACGCACCGCACATTTTGCAAGTGTTTGAGGTCGGCACCGCCACCATGATGGCCAGCAAGAATGCCATCATGCCGGTGGCCAAGCTGATGAAAGACGCGGGCGAAAAGTTTGACCCCAGCGCCTACATTCCCGCGGTTGCCAGCTACTACACGGCCGCCAATGGCCAGATGATGAGCTTCCCGTTCAACAGCTCGACAACGATCTTTTATTACAACAAAGACGCGTTCAAAGCCGCCGGCCTGGACCCCAACAAAGCGCCCAGCACCTGGCCTGAAGTGACCTTGGCCGCTGCCAAACTCAAAGCCAGCGGCCACAAGTGCCCCTTGACGATTGCTTGGCAGGGCTGGACCCAGTTGGAGAGCTTCTCTACTTGGCACAACGTCGAATTTGCCACCAAAGGCAACGGTTTAAGTGGCATGGATGCGCGCATGAAGATCAACTCGCCGCTGCATGTGCGTCACATTGAGAATTTGGGCAACATGGCCAAGCAGGGCCTGTTTGTTTACAAAGGCCGGGGCAACGTGCCAGAAGCCAGTTTTGTATCGGGCGAGTGCGCCATGACCACCACCTCCAGCGGGTTTTATGGCAACGTGAAGAAAAATGCCAAGTTCGCATTTGGTCAAGCGCCCCTGCCTTTCTACCCTGATGTCGCCGGTGCCCCCCAAAACACGGTCATCGGTGGCGCAAGCCTGTGGGTGATGTCGGGCAAGAAGGCGGATGAATACAAGGGTGTGGCCAAGTTCTTCACCTACATTTCCAGCCCGGAAGTCCAATCTGCCAGCCACAAACGCACGGGCTACCTGCCTGTGACGACCGCCTCCTTTGCGTTGACCGAGAAATCGGGCTACTACAAGGAAAACCCAGGCGCCGATGTGGCCCCCAACCAGATGATCCGCAAGACCACCACCAACTCGCGTGGTATCCGTCTGGGCAATTACCTGCAGGTGCGGGCAATTGAGGACGAAGAATTGGAGCAAGTCTGGGGTGGCAAAAAGACAGCCAAAGAAGCGCTGGACAGCATCGTTCAGCGTGGCAATGAGCAACTGGAACGGTTCCAGAAAGCCAACAAAGGCTAAGTCTGCGGAATTAGTTCGTTATGGAAAAACGCGTCGTCTATCAATCCAGCTGGTTGCCTTGGGCGCTCATGGCCCCCCAGTTGGCAGTGATCTGCATCTTCTTTTTCTGGCCCGCAGGCCAGGCCATGCTGCAGTCACTGCAACAGTCTGACGCGTTTGGCACGTCGGTGGAATGGGTGGGGCTGGAGAACTTCCGCAATTTGTGGAACGACCCCGGTTACCTGGCCTCCTTCAAGACCACGGCGGTCTTCTTAGCGCTGGTGGCCAGCCTGGGCATCAGCTTGTCGCTGGTACTGGCCGTGTTTGCGGACCGCGTGGTGCGGGGCAGCGGCATCTACAAAACGCTGCTGATTTGGCCCTACGCGGTGGCACCTGCCGTGGCCGGGGTGTTGTGGTTGTTCATGTTCTCCCCCAGCATCGGTATCGTGGCCTTTTGGCTCGGTTATTTGGGGGTGGACTGGAACCACTTGATCAACGGGAACCACGCCATGACGCTGGTCGTCATGGCGGCCGTTTGGAAACAACTCTCGTACAACTTTTTATTCTTTTTGGCGGGTTTGCAAAGCATTCCCAAATCTTTGATTGAAGCGGCCTCCATTGATGGTGCCAGCCCGTGGCACCGGTTCTGGACGATCCAGTTTCCGCTGCTGACACCGGTGAGTTTCTTTCTGCTGGTGATCAATATTGTTTATGCCTTTTTTGACACCTTTGCCATCATCGACGCCACCACCAGCGGTGGACCGGGCAAAGACACGGCCATTTTGGTTTACAAGGTTTATTTTGATGGCTTCAAAGCCCTGGACTTGGGTGGCTCTGCCGCTCAATCGGTGGTGCTGATGGCGATCGTGATTGCGATGACGGTCGTGCAGTTCAAGTACGTGGAAAAGAAAGTGAACTACTGATGGTCGAGCGCCGCACAACGATGGACCTGCTGGCCCACGTGATTCTCATTATTGGCGTCTTGATCGTCGCCTTTCCGGTCTACATCACCTTTGTGGCCTCCACCCACACGGCCACAGAAATGGTGCAACGGCCGGTGCCAACGCTACCGGGCTCCCATCTGGTTGCCAACTACACGGCCGTCCTTGAAGGCGGCACTGCCAGCGGCGGCTCCAATGCCGGCGTGGGCCGCATGATGACGGTCAGCCTGATCACCGCGCTGGTGATTGCGATTGGAAAAATATCCATCTCGCTTTTGTCTGCATTTGCCTTGGTGTACTTTCGCTTCCCCTTCAAACAGCTCTTTTTCTGGATGATTTTTGTCACCTTGATGCTGCCGGTGGAGGTGCGTATTGGTCCGACTTACAAGGTCGTCTCTGACCTTGGCATGCTAGACAGTTACGCGGGTCTCACGATTCCGCTCATCGCCTCGGCCACGGCCACCTTCCTGTTTCGCCAATTCTTCATGAGCGTGCCCGACGAGTTGGTCGAAGCGGCCCGCATGGATGGCGCGGGGCCGATGCGCTTCTTTTGGGATATTTTGTTGCCCCTGTCGCGTACCAGCATGGCCGCACTGTTTGTGATTCAGTTCATTTACGGCTGGAACCAGTACCTGTGGCCGCTGCTGGTCACGACCAACGAAACCATGTACCCGGTGGTCATTGGCATCAAACGCATGATCTCCGGCGGTGACGGTCAAACTGAATGGAACCTGGTCATGGCCACCGCGATTTTGGCCATGTTGCCGCCGGCGCTGGTGGTGATGCTGATGCAGAAATGGTTCGTCAAAGGCTTGGTCGATACTGAAAAATAAGCCAATTCACTTTTGACAAAAATCAGGCTCTAGCCCTTACAAATCGGGCGCTAGCAGCTATTCATTAAATAGCACGACGTTTATGGCTGCCATCTCTCTCAAAAATATTATCAAGCGCTACGGCAAAGGCCCCAGCGCCAACCAGGTGATCCACGGGGTCAACGCCGAGATTGCCGACGGCGAGTTCATCGTCATCGTGGGCCCCTCGGGTTGCGGCAAATCGACCTTGCTGCGCATGGTGGCGGGCCTTGAGGAAGTCTCAGGTGGCGACATTTGTATTGGTAGCCGGGTGGTCAACAACCTGGAACCGGCCGAGCGTGACATTGCCATGGTGTTCCAAAACTACGCGCTTTACCCGCATATGAGCGTGTTTGACAACATGGCCTATGGCTTGAAAATTGCCAAAGTGCCGCTGGCCGAAATTCAAACACGCGTGGACAAGGCCGCCAAGATTTTGGAAATCGGGCCTTTCTTGCAACGCAAACCGCGTGAACTCTCAGGGGGGCAGCGCCAGCGCGTTGCCATGGGGCGCGCCATTGTGCGCCAGCCGCAGGTATTTTTGTTTGACGAGCCGCTGTCCAACCTGGACGCCAAACTGCGCGCCCAAACCCGCCTGGAAATCCAAAAACTGCACCGCGAACTCGGCATCACCTCCTTGTTTGTCACCCACGACCAAGTCGAAGCCATGACCCTGGCGCAGCGCATGATCGTCATGAATGCCGGCGTGATGGAGCAATTTGGCACACCCGAAGAGGTGTACAACCGCCCCGCCACCACCTTTGTCGCGAGTTTCATCGGCTCACCCCCTATGAATTTGCTGAAAAACGCCCCCGATGGCGTGCCGGGCACGATCACCGGCATTCGCCCTGAACACCTGGACATCAGCCCCACTGGTTGGGCACTGCGGGTCGAGGCGGTGGAGTTGCTGGGCGCTGAGCGACTGGTGTATGGCCGCTGGGAACACGGCAGCGGCGACGAGCTGGTGATCATCCGCACCGAAGAAGCCGATGCCGTTCCCACGGTGGGCAGCACGATTCACGTCACACCTCGCCCTGACAAGCTGCATTGTTTTGATGCCGCCACCACCCACCGCATCGAGGCGCGGCCCTAAATGCAAGTCACGCTTGACCACTGGCCCTACCCCCGCTGGATTGCGCACCGGGGCGCTGGCAAATTAGCGCCTGAAAACACGCTGAGCGCGTTCCGGCTGGGTGCGGGCCACGGCTACCGCATGTTTGAATGTGATGTGAAGCTGAGCGCTGACGACGTGCCTTTTTTAATGCACGACGACACGCTGGTACGCACCACCAACGCGCGGGAGCGTTTAGGCGCGGGACAAAGCGCCGTGGGCGGCGACCACCCTTGGGGCGACCTGGCCCAACTGGACGCGGGCAGCTGGCATTCGCGGGCTTATGCCGGCGAGCCTCTGCCCACCTTGGACAACATGGCGCGTTTTTGCCAGCGCAATGGGCTGTACCTGAACATCGAGATCAAACCCACACCCGGTACAGAGTCAAAAACAGGTGAGGTGGTGGCCAACGAAGCCGCACGCCTGTGGCACGGCATCGACGTGCCCCCCCTGCTCACCTCATTCAAGCCCGATGCATTGCAAGCCGCGCAAGCCGCTCAACCTCAGTTGCCTCGCGGGCTGCTGCTAGACACCTTGTGGACTGGCTGGTTGGAAACCGCATTGCGACTGGACTGCGTGGCCATCGTCTGCAACCACGCTTTGTGGGACAGCGCCAGCGTGGCGCAAGCCAAGAGCGCTGGGTTTCGAACCTTGAGCTACACGGTGAATGACGAAGGGGCCGCCCAGCGACTCATCGACTTGGGCACCGACGGCATCATCACCGACCGGGTGGACCTGTTTGCCCCCGGCACAAGGTAGTTCGGCCTGAACAAAAAGCGTTTCTCATTCCATTTTCAGATCGATAGGGGCTTAGCCGCGAAGCCGCAGACAGTGCAGACAGTGCAGACACCCGGCAAGGCGAAGCAACCACAGATCGTATTGGTAGGGCATTGGAATCAGGCCTTCCCACCGCGCAGCAGGGCCCACTGGCTGGTCGCACATGCCAAGGTCATTAGCGCGTAGGTGAGCATCTTTCCATCGCGACCCCACCCCCACAGCCCGATCACTAGCACGGTCAAGCAGACTGCAAAATTAATAGCAGCTTGCGCAGGAAGTACGCGGGCTAGCGCGGCTTTCTTTATAAATAACCTCGCGAAAAGACTGGTCAGGACCGCCATCCATAGCGCCGTTGCTGCGAAATTGGCCAAGTGGTTCAGGAGGTCAAAAGCGCCCATGGGATGGAATGTGATTTGATTTGATATGGGTCAAGGACCGGGTTAAGCGGAAAGCGCTTTGGTGATTTTATAATCCACGCATGGCAGTCTGGGCTTTGGGCATCAATCACACGACAGCACCGCTGGATTTGCGCGGTCGGTTTGCGTTCGCGTTGGATCAGGTGGGGCCCACGTTGCGGGGCCTGCGTGCCTCGCATTCACGCCAACCTGAAGCCGCCCTGATCTCCACCTGTAACCGCACAGAAATTTACTGTGCGGGGGAAAAACCGGAGGTGGAACACACACTCGACTGGCTGGCCCAGGCGGGCGGCGTTTCTCCCTCCCTGCTTCGCACCCATTCCTACGCCCTGCAAGACGGCTTTGCTGCTCGTCATGCCTTTCGCGTGGCCAGCGGGCTGGACTCGATGGTGTTGGGTGAGCCTCAAATTTTGGGTCAAATCAAAGATGCCGTGCGGGCGGCTGAAGCCGAGGGCGCTTTGGGCAGCACGCTCAGTCAGCTGTTTCAACGCTCGTTTGCAGTGGCCAAAGAGGTTCGCACCTCGACCGAGATTGGCGCGCACTCCATCAGCATGGCCGCCGCTGCCGTGCGCTTGGCGGGCCAGTTGTTTGAAGATTTGGGCGAGGTCAAAATTCTGTTTGTCGGCGCGGGCGAGATGATTGAACTCTGCGCCACCCACTTTGCCGCCAAAAACCCCCAATCCATCACCATTGCCAATCGCACCCTCGAACGGGGCGAGAAACTGGCCAGCCGGTTTGGCGGCGAAGTCATGCGTTTGGCTGATTTGCCTGACCGCCTGCACGAATTTGACGCGGTGGTGAGTTGCACTGCCAGCACCTTGCCCATTATTGGCTTGGGGGCGGTGGAGCGTGCTATCAAACTGCGCAAACGCCGCCCCATGTTCATGGTCGATTTGGCCGTTCCGCGCGACATAGAGGTCGAAGTCAAAGCGCTGGAAGACATTTACCTCTACACCGTGGATGATCTGGCGGGGGTGGTGCAAACCGCGCAGGCCAACCGTCAGGCCGCTGTGGCACAGGCCGAGGTGATTGTGGATGCCGGTGTGCAAAGCTTTTTGCACTGGGTAGACCAACGTGGTTGTGTGCCGCTGATTCAACAGCTTAACGCCCAAGCCGACGAATGGCGTCAAGGCGAAATCAACCGTGCCCGCAAGCTGCTGGCGCGGGGTGACGATGTGGAGGCCGTGTTGGAAGCCCTCTCCAAAGGCCTGACGCAAAAAATGCTGCATGGCGCCATGGCCGAGTTACGCGCCGGGGACTCGCAAGCGCGGGACCGAGCCAGCACAGCCATTCAGCACTTCTTTCTGCGCAAAGAACGTTAGCGACGCGGCTTGACGGCCTGCCGTGGTGTGCGGGTGCCACCGGAGTACCCCTGACCCATCTCTGCCATTCCCGCAATCCCCGTCCTCCCCCGGCGCGTTCGTCCCCCGTTTACAGACAAGCACCGCACTTGTTGATTCCTCTTTCCGCCCCTTACCCGACTGCCCTGACCATGAAGCCCTTTCTCCGCCACCAACTTGAACGCTACGCCGACCGGCTCGGGGAGCTTGAATTTTTGCTGTCCCGCGAAGACATCATGAGCGACATGAAGCAGTTTCTCGTGCTCTCGCGCGAACACACCGAAGTGTCGGGCGTGGCCACCCGTTGGACGCGTTACACGCAGCGCGAAGCCGATCTGGCGGAGGGACAAAAGTTGCTCACCAGCGCCGGGGCCGACGCTGACATGGCCGAGATGGCGCAAGAGGAAGTTGACAATGCGACCACTGAGCTGGCCCAGCTGGACGGCGAGCTGCAGCGCATGCTGCTGCCCAAAGACCCGGAGGACCAGCGCAACGCTTTCATGGAAATTCGTGCCGGCACGGGCGGCGACGAATCAGCCCTGTTTGCCGGTGACCTGCTGCGCATGTACACACGCTACTGCGAGCGCCGGGGTTGGAAAGCCGAGATCATGAGCGAATCGGTCAGCGAATTGGGCGGCTACAAAGAGGTGGTGGTCCGCATTGAGGGCGACGAGGTTTACGGCAACCTCAAATTCGAATCGGGTGGCCACCGGGTACAACGCGTTCCAACCACCGAAACCCAAGGCCGCATTCACACCAGTGCCTGCACGGTGGCGGTGCTGGCGGAGCCGGATGAAACCGTGGCCATCCAGATCAACCCGGCCGATTTGCGCATCGACACCTACCGCGCCAGTGGCGCGGGCGGCCAGCACATCAACAAAACCGACTCTGCCGTGCGCATCACCCACCTGCCGACCGGTATCGTGGCCGAGTGCCAAGAGGGCCGCAGCCAGCACAGCAACAAGGCCCAAGCGCTCAAGGTGCTGAATGCCCGCATTCAAGAAAAAGACCGCTCCGAGCGCGCCGCCAAAGACGCCGCCGAGCGCAAGAGCCTGATTGGCTCAGGCGACCGCAGTGACCGTATTCGCACCTACAACTTCCCCCAAGGGCGGCTGACCGACCACCGCATCAACCTCACGCTGTACAAACTGCTCTCCATCATGGAGGGCGACATGGACGACGTGATCCAGGCCCTGCAAGCCTATGAGGCCGCCGAGCAACTGGCCGCGCTGGAAGTAGGCGCCGGCGCATGATGCGGTTTTTAAGCCTTAAATCAGCCTCTAGCCCTTATAGATATTGCGCAACCAGCTATTTTATTTATAGCAAATTTGAGCCATGACGCGACCCAGCCCTGCGCCCCGCATCGCCCACACCTTGGCCGCCCTGCAAGCCCAAGGCCTGCCACGCCTGGACGCACAGTTGCTGCTGTTGCACGCCCTCGGACACGACCCGCACAACCGCGCCTGGCTGTTGGCACATGACACGGACGAGATGAGTGAGGCTGCTTTGAGCACCGTGACCCACACCGCAAAGCGACGCCTTCAAGGCGAGCCGCTGGCCTACATCACCGGGCACAAGGAGTTTTATGGCCTGGACTTGCAAGTGGACAGCCGGGTGCTCGACCCCCGGCCTGATACCGAAACCCTGGTGGATTGGGCACTGGAAATAGTGCAACCCCAAACCACCCCCGCGCCCCGGGTGCTGGACTTGGGCACCGGCAGCGGTGCCATTGCCTTGGCCCTCAAAGCCACCCAGCCCCAACTTGGGGTTCATGCCACGGACTTCAGCGCTGAGGCGCTTGAGGTCGCCACGGCCAATGCCCAACGCTTGGGGCTGAGCGTCACGTTCAGCCAAGGCGCGTGGTTTGCCGCGCTGGTACCTGGCACCCCCCGGTTTCATGTGATCGTCTCTAACCCGCCCTACATCGCGGCGCAAGACGACCATTTGGCCGCCCTCACCCATGAACCCTTGCAGGCCTTGGCCAGCGGTACAGACGGACTCGACGATTTGCGCCACCTCATTGCACACGCACCGGCCCACCTGCTCCCGCAGGGCTGGCTTTTACTGGAACATGGGTACGACCAAGCCCAAGCCGTGCGTGCGCTACTGCAGGGTGCGGGCTTGGAGCAGGTACAGTCCCGACGAGACCTTGCCGGCTTGGAACGCTGCAGCGGCGCACGTCGCCCGTGCTGACCGGACGACCCCGCGCCCGTCCCTTCAGCGCATGAAAACGCCCCTTCCACCGCCCGGCTGCTATGCTGACCTGCCCGACGCCTGCCACCTCCTGATCCCCTCATGAAACACCTGTCTCAATATTTCTTTCGCGGCCTGCTCGCCATCCTGCCCTTGGGCCTGACGGTGTATGTGCTTTACCTGTTGGTGGCGTGGACCGAATCGTTGGCGATGACCCTCATTCGTCCTTTTGTGGGTGAGGTTTACCTGCCCGGCATGGGCATCGTGCTGGGCGTCGGGCTGATTTTGGGGGTTGGTTTTCTGATGTCGCAAGGCGTCACCTCCCGGTTTTTGGCATGGATTGAGCTGCCCTTTACCAATTTGCCCGTGGTGAAAAGCATTTACTCCTCCCTCAAAAACTTTGCCGACTTCTTCGCCCCCCACGACCAAGACAGCCAGCAGGTGGTCGCGCTTCGCATCCCCGGCCACGCCTTGTCAATGGTGGGTCTGGTCACGCGCCAAAACCTGATGGGTTTGCCCCAGGGGCTGGCACGTGACGACCAGGTCGCCGTTTACCTGCCCATGGGTTACATGATTGGGGGCTACACGGTGTTTGTACCCCGCAGCTGGGCCGAGCCCATCAATATGAGCGTGGAAGAGGCCATGCGCTCGTCGCTCATTGCCTGGATGGCCTCCAGTCGTGCCAAAGCGCCCTGAAGCGCCAAGCCGTCGAGGGGCTTTTTACCAGCCCCAAACCAATTTTCCGGACACCCAGCCCGACTTGCCAGTGCTGGGCTGCACCTTTATCCAGCCTGATTTTTTACCGCGCGTGCGCAACACGTCGCCACGCTCGGCCTTGCTGATGATGGGGTATTTGGTGCTGGGGCCACTGCGAATATTGGCGGTGTTGGACTTCACCACGTGGTAGGCCGTTTTGGAGGTCAACTTGCGTGACACCCAGCCCCGGTCGTTCTCAAAATCTTGCACCTGTAGCCAGCTGCCTTTGCGCTTGAGCACTTTCAGAGGGTAGCCTTTGTTCAACTCCCACAAAGCCTCGGTTCGGGTGCTCGGCCCCGACCTCATGTTCACAATCGAGCCTTTGATACTGACCATGTCTGCGGCCCATGCCGTGGTCAAACTCGCCACCCCCAAACTGGTCATCACTAAAAACTGGCGTACGGTAACAGCTCCCAACATGCGTCCAAGCTCCTTCTCTGAAAATAATCAACAAACCGACTCAGCGACCAAACGGGCGCGTCCCGCTGGTCTCCAAGACGCACAGTTTATTGCATTCGTTCAAATGAATTAGGTGACCCCCGTGAATACGGCCCTGAAGGCGCCCGCCCTGCAGGAGTCGGCCAAGCCATTGAACAAAGCAGAACGAGGACTTGGCTGGGCCACCAAAGGGCACAACACGCCAATGAAAAAATGTCCCCTGTCCGGTCTCACAACGCCGGTTGCCCCCATCGGGGGCAAGCAATTCGGCCAAAAACAACGAGCCTGCGGGAGCATCCAAATGGGCGCGCACCCCATGATCAAATGCAAGTGCCATAAAGGCGGGGCAAGGGCGGGGC
>JBAQDW010000173.1:0-27251 GCA_049286445.1 Rhodoferax sp.
ACAAACTCTCCCGCCTCGTCAAGGAAATACGTGGCCAGGCCCGTATCACCGAAACCAACGTCACCGAGATGTTGCGCGAGGTGCGCATGGCCCTGCTGGAGGCCGACGTGGCCTTGCCCGTGGTGCGCGACTTCATTGCCCGCGTGAAAGAAAAAGCGCTGGGCCAAGAGGTGCTGGGTTCCCTGACACCGGGTCAGGCGCTGGTCAGCATCGTTAACAAAGAGCTGGCCGCCACCATGGGCCAGGGCGTGAGCGACATCAACCTTGCCGCTCAACCCCCTGCCGTCATTCTGATGGCCGGTTTGCAGGGCGCGGGCAAGACCACCACCACGGCCAAGCTGGCCAAACATTTGATCGAGAAGCGCAAGAAGAAAGTGCTCACTGTTTCAGCCGACGTTTACCGCCCGGCGGCCATTGAGCAGTTAAAAACGGTGACCGCCCAAGTGGGTGCCGAGTGGTTCCCCAGCGCGCCCGATCAAAAACCGGTCGACATTGGCCTGGCGGCACTGGACTATGCGCGCAAACACTTTTTTGACGTGTTGCTGGTGGATACCGCCGGCCGTTTGGCCATTGACGAAGCGCTGATGCTGGAGATCAAGAGCCTGCACGCCGCGCTCAAGCCCGTTGAAACCTTGTTTGTGGTTGATGCCATGCAAGGGCAGGACGCCATCAACACCGCCAAGGCCTTCAAGGAGGCGTTGCCACTGACCGGCATCATCCTGACCAAGACCGACGGTGACTCCCGTGGCGGTGCCGCCTTGTCCGTGCGTCAGGTCACGGGTGCGCCGATCAAGTTTGCCGGCACCAGCGAAAAATTGGACGGCCTGGAAGTGTTTGACGCCGAGCGCCATGCCGGGCGCGTGCTGGGCATGGGTGACATTTTGGCGCTGGTTGAGCAGGTGACCGCAGGTGTTGACATGGCTGCGGCGCAAAAGCTCGCTGCCAAGGTCAAAAGCGGTGCCTCCTTTGATTTGAACGACTTTTTGGCCCAAATTCAGCAGATGAAACAAATGGGCGGCCTGTCCAGCCTGATGGACAAGCTGCCAGCCGCGATGTCGGCCAAAGCGGGCCAGATGGACATGGGCAAGGTGGAGAAAGACATCAAGCGCAAAGAAGGCATCATTCACAGCATGACGCCGCTGGAGCGTCGCAAACCCGAACTCATCAAAGCCACCCGAAAGCGCCGCATTGCCGCAGGCTCCGGTGTTCAGGTGCAAGAAGTGAACCGCATGCTCAAAGAGTTTGAGCAGATGCAGGACATGATGAAGAAGATGAAGGGCGGCGGCATGATGAAGATGATGAAGCGCATGGGCGGCATGAAAGGCATGCCAAAAATGCCGTTTTGACTGCCTTGCCACTTATAAGCTGTTTAGGCCTCTAGCCCTTGCGCTACC
This sequence comes from Rhodoferax sp., assembly GCA_049286445.1. Taxonomy (GTDB): domain Bacteria; phylum Pseudomonadota; class Gammaproteobacteria; order Burkholderiales; family Burkholderiaceae_C; genus Rhodoferax. The sequence goes on from JBAQDW010000173.1 coordinate 1,395, forward strand.
TGCGCAAGGCGCTATCAATACCATAGTATTTGGCTGATGCTGATGCTGATGCTGATGCTGCTGCTGCAAGCCAGACGGGGGATGCCCTTTAACTACAGCAGTTCGGGCGATTGAACCGTCACCACGACGGTGTGGGAGGCGTCCTCTCGTTGGCGATAGCGCAGCCACCACACAGCGCCTTTTTTCACCGAACAGTCGCTTGCCTTCATATTCAACACCTGCGTAATGACTTGCCCGAGCGTGGGTTGGTGGCCTACCACCAGCACCACCCCTTTGGCGCGAGGCCATTGCACGCTTTCCAGCAATTGGGCGGCACTTTGGTTGGGCGCCAACGCCGAGTGAACAGCGTAGGTGCGGCCCAGTGCAGCGGCGGTTTGCACGGTGCGCTGGGCGGGGCTCACCCAAATTTGGGCGTTTTGGGGCAGCTGGCGGTTAAGCCAGATCGCCATGCGGGCCGCTTGTTTTTCACCTCGCAAAGTGAGCGTACGCGCCAAATCGTCGCCTCCTGCGGTTGCTTCATGGGCTTCGGCGTGCCGCCACAAAATCAAGTCCATCTCAGGTATGCCTTTCATTGACGTGCCCAGCGTAGCGTGCCATCAGCGCCGCTTGAGCGCCATGGGCCGCCTCCGGGTTGGCTGCTTTGATTCTTTCGTAGCTGCCGTCGGGCCGCAAGTCCCACCCGTCAACACCGTCATGCAGATAGGCGACCAAGCACTCATCCACAATGCGCTGGCGCTGAACCGGGTCGGTGACCGGCCACGCCAACTCGACCCGGCGCATCATGTTGCGGTTCATCCAGTCCGCACTGGACAGGTAGAGTTCTTGCGTCTCGTTTTGCCCAAAATAGAACACCCGTGAGTGCTCCAAAAAGCGGCCAATCACCGACCGCACCCGGATGTTGTCAGTCAACCCAGGCACTTGGGCTGGCAACATACAAGCGCCGCGCACGATGAGGTCAATCTTCACCCCTTGCTGGCCCGCATGAATCAGCGCGTGCACCAACGCCTCATCGGTGAGTGCGTTCATCTTGGCCACAATGCGGCCGTTGCCGCCTGCGCCGGCGCAAGCGGCCGTCTCATTGATCTTGGCAATCAGCTTGCGGTGCAGGTCAAAGGGGGCCAATAACACCCGGTTGAGGCGTGGCAAGCGGCTGTGGCTGGCCAAGTGCACGAACACCTTTTCCATATCGGCGGTCAACAAGGGGTCCGCCGTCAGATGGCTCCAGTCGGTGTACAACGCGGCGGTGCGCGGGTTGTAGTTGCCCGTGGACAAGTGTCCGTAGCGCTTGAGCTGGCGGCCTTCCCGGCGCGTGATGAGCATCATCTTGGCATGGGTTTTAAGCCCCACCACGCCGTACAGCACCTGGGCGCCAATCGATTCCAGCATTTCGGACCAGTTGATGTTGGCTTCCTCGTCAAACCGGGCCTTCAGTTCCACCACCACCGTCACTTCCTTGCCCCGGCGCACGCCTTCTCGCAGCAGGTCCATCAGTTCAGAGTCCGTCCCGGTGCGGTAAATGGTTTGTTTGATCGCCAAGACCTGCGGGTCATGCACCGCTTCCCGAAGAAAGGCCAGTACCCCGCCAAAGCTTTCAAAAGGTTGGTGGATCAGCACATCACGCTGTTTTAGCTGGTCAAAAAAAGAGACGCCCGGGATCAGTTGCGTTGGAAAGCAAGACTGGTACGACGGAAAACACAGATGCGGGGCGTCCACCAAGTCCAGCAATTGGGTTAACCGCGCCAAGTTAACCGGGCCTGACACGCTGTACAAGGCTTGCGCGGGCAAACCAAATTGTTTCAACAGAAACGCTGACAAAAACTCAGAGCACCCGGAGGCCACTTCCAGGCGCACCGCCTGTCCAAAATGGCGTTGCTCCAAACCTTGGCGCAATGCGGCGCGCAAATTGGTGACGTCGTCCTCGTCCACCGCCAAATCGGAATGGCGTGTGACCCGAAACTGCGAAAACTGGCCCACCTCACGGCCCGCAAACAACTCGGGCAAGTGCGCCCGCATCACGCTGGAGATGGAGACAAACAACTGCTGGCCGCCCGCCAATTTGTCAGGCAAGCGAATCATGCGCGGCAGCACGCGGGGAATTTTGACGATCGCGATGTCGTTCTCGCGGCCAAACGCATCCCGACCACTCAGGCGCACGATGAAGTTCAGCGACTTGTTGGCCACCTGCGGAAACGGATGTGACGGGTCCAGCCCCACCGGAATCAATAAAGGGCGTACCTCGCGCTCAAAATACTGCTTGACCCAACGCCGCTGTGCCGGGGTTCGCTCACCATGCGAGACCACCTGGATGCCGTGTTGGGCCAAGGCGGGAATGAGCTGGCCGTTGTACAGCGCGTACTGCCGCGCCACCAGCGTGTGGGCCACCCCCGCCAGCTGCTCGAACGACTGCACTGTGAATTGGCCTTGGTCGGCGTGGCGCTGACTGGCACTCAAATGGGGTTCAGCCCGCACTTCAAAAAACTCGTCCAAATTGGACGATACGATGCATAAAAACCGCAGTCGCTCCAGCAAAGGCACGTCAGGGCGGCAGGCGCAGTCAAACACCCGTGCATTGAAAGCCAAAATGCTGTGGTCGCGGTCCAGCAGCGTCAGGCCCGCGTGGGCGTGTGCGGTGGGGTGCGGGTGAGGGGGTGAAAGCATGGGGTTTTTCTGGGGAGTGTGACCGCTGGGCGACCTATTGTTGACCATCGCCATGACAGTTCGGTGACAGGGCGGGCCTGCGCCCCTCCTGTTCGTGCGGTCCGGCGCGTCGGTACAATCGCCCCGGTCCATTCTCGGCACAACGAGGACAAAATTGACGCCCTCAAAGCGTCTCACTTGCATTAATAAAGATTCCGCTTGCTTGTATTGAATGAGCAAGCAGCTGGCGCCGAACCGATGCCCTTGTAAGGACAGAGGACGCCAGGGGGTCGATTTCTAAGGGTATTTCATGAGTTTGAAGTGTGGCATCGTGGGCTTGCCCAACGTCGGTAAGTCGACTTTGTTCAACGCCCTCACCAAGGCCGGCATCGCAGCCGAAAACTATCCTTTTTGCACCATCGAGCCCAATGTGGGCATCGTGGAAGTGCCCGACAAGCGCCTAGACGCCTTGTCGGCCATCGTGAATCCGCAAAAAGTACAGCGCGCCATTGTCGAATTTGTTGACATTGCCGGTCTGGTCGCGGGTGCCAGCACCGGTGAGGGCTTGGGCAACAAGTTCTTGGCGCACATCCGCGAGACGGACGCCACCATCAATGTGGTGCGCTGTTTTGAAGACGACAACGTGATTCACGTCGCCGGCAAAGTCGATCCGATCTCCGACATTGAGGTCATTCAAACCGAGTTGTGTCTGGCAGATTTGGCAGCGGTGGAAAAAGCCTTGCACCGCGTGGGCAAGACCGCGCGCTCCGGGGACAAAGAGTCGGTGAAGCTGGTGGCCATTTTGGAGAAATGCCAAGCCGCCCTGAATGAAGCCAAGCCGGTGCGCACGCTGGAATTCAGCAAGGAAGAGTTGCCGCTGCTGGATCAGTTTTTCCTGATCACGGCCAAGCCCGCCATGTTTGTGGCCAACGTGTCAGAAGACGGGTTTGAGAACAACCCGTTCCTGGACCGTTTGAAAGCGTACGCCGCCGCGCAACAGGCGCCCGTGGTGGCCATTTGCGCCAAGATGGAGGCTGAGATGGCCGACATGGAAGACGAAGACAAGGCCATGTTCTTGGCTGAGCTGGGCCAAGAAGAGCCGGGCTTGAACCGTTTGATCGTGGCGGCTTACAAGTTGCTGGGCCTGCAAACCTACTTCACCGCCGGGGTGAAAGAAGTGCGTGCTTGGACCATTCATGTGGGTGACACGGGCCCACAAGCTGCCGGTGTGATTCACACCGACTTTGAGAAGGGCTACATCCGCGCCCAGACGATTGCGTTTGACGACTTTATTGCCTTCAAAGGCGAACAGGGGGCGAAAGACGCCGGCAAAATGCGCGCCGAGGGCAAAGAATACGTGGTCAAGGATGGCGATGTGATGAATTTCTTGTTCAGCTCCTAATCAGATCGTTCATTGCCGCCGATTCAACTGATCGGCGTTTCATCAAGCCCTCTTGCACGAGGGCTTTGTTGTTTTGGGGCGGGCGGCGTGTTGCTGTTTTGCACTTGAATTGCGCTCCTGTTTCATTACCGGGTTGTAAGTTGCGACAGATTCTGAATTGTTCATTTTTAATGCCAATTAATTCAAAATAGTCGATCAATACGGCAGCACCTGCCCCACGATCTTGATTACGATGGGTTCAAGCGCATGCCGTGCGCAATTGATCAGGAAACTTCACCATGTTGACCCATCCCGCTACCAAATACCAAGCCTTTGCTCCCATTAACTTGCCGGATCGGCAATGGCCCAGCCGCACTATCACCCGGCCACCCATCTGGATGAGCACCGACTTGCGTGACGGCAACCAGTCGCTGTTTGAGCCCATGGATGCTGAGCGCAAGATGCGCATGTTCAAAACCTTGTGCGCCATTGGGTTCAAGGAGATTGAGGTGGGTTTCCCGTCTGCGTCGCAAACCGATTTCGATTTTGTGCGCGAGTTGATTGAGGGGGGCCATGTGCCCGACGATGTGACGATCGAAGTGCTCACTCCTGCCCGGGAGCCGCTGATTCGGCGCACGATGGAGTCGTTGGTGGGCGCGCCGCGCGCCATTGTTCATGTGTACAACGCCACCTCCAAGCCGTTTCGGGACATTGTGTTTGGCATGAGCAAGCCCGAAGTCGTTGACATGGCGGTGTCCGCCGTGAACTTGGTCAAGCAGTTGTCTGGCGAACAGCCCGGCACCGAATGGATGCTTCAGTACAGCCCCGAGGCGTTCACCGCCACCGAGCTCGACTTTGCGTTGGAGGTGTGTGATGCCGTGACCGCCGCTTGGGGGGCCACGCCCACGCGCAAAGTCATTTTGAACCTGCCCGCCACGGTGGAGGTGGCCATGCCCAACGTGTATGCCGATCAAATTGAGTGGATGCACCGCCACTTGGCCCGCCGCGACAGCGTGGTGCTCAGCCTGCACCCGCATAACGACCGGGGCACCGGCGTGGCCGCTGCCGAGTTGGGCGTGATGGCGGGGGCGGACCGGGTCGAGGGTTGCCTGTTTGGCAATGGCGAGCGCACGGGCAATGTTGATTTGGTGACGTTGGCGTTAAACCTTTATACGCAGGGCGTCTCGCCGGGCCTGGATTTTTCGGACATCAACGCGGTGGCACGCACAGCGGAGTACTGCACGCAGCTGCCCATTCACCCGCGCCACCCGTATGTAGGCGATTTGGTGTTCACCGCCTTCTCGGGCTCGCACCAAGACGCCATCAAAAAAGGGTTTGCCGCGCAAAAGCCGGAGGCGCTGTGGAACGTGCCCTACATGCCCATTGACCCGGCCGATGTGGGCCGAAGTTACGACTCGGTGATTCGCATCAACAGCCAGTCTGGCAAGGGCGGCATTGCTTATCTGCTGGAGTCGTCTTACGGCATCGTGATGCCGCGGCGCTTGCAGGTGGAGTTCTCGGGCGTGGTGCAACTGCATACCGATACCCATGGCGGCGAATTGACCGCCGCGGATGTGTGGCAACTGTTCTCGCGCACTTATTTAGAGCTTGTCCAGCCTGTGCGCTACATCAGCCACCACTTGTTCGAGCATGGCAGCCAGCAAGCCATTGAGTTGCAGCTCGAGATCGACGGCGTGGCACAGCGCCTGAATGGCGTCGGCAACGGCCCCATTGATGCGGCGGTGCACGCCCTTGAGCAGGTGGGTTTGCGTGTTCAGGTGCGCAGCTTTGAGGAACGCTCCACCAGCGCCAGTCAACACGCCGGTGATGCCCAAGCGTGTGCCTTTTTGGAGCTGGCCCCCGCAGCGGGGGGCAGTGAGTGCTTTGGCGTGCACATTGACGGCAACATCGTCACCGCGTCGATCAAGGCCTTGGTAAGCGGGGTGAATCGCTTAGGCTTGTCGGACGGGCCTTTTTGTATCAAAAAACAGCCTGTAGCCCAATTGGAGCTTGCGTAAGCAGCTATTTAAAGTATAGCAATTGACCGGTGTGTAAATACCGGTTTATGGCGCATGTCAGGTGCCAAACACCCCCACCAGGGCGGCGGTCATCAGGGTGTAGCGCGCTAGTTTACCGATGGCCATATAGGCCACACAGGGCCAAAATGGCAGTTTGAGCCAACCCGCCACGCCGCACAAGGGGTCGCCCACCACGGGCAGCCACGCCAACAAGCAGGCCTTGGGGCCAATGCGTTTCAACCAGTCCAGCGCTCGCAGGTGGTGGCTGGAATGGCTGTAGCGGTCCACCACCTTGTGCGACGCAAGCCCCATGGCCCACGTCACCATGCCCCCCAAGGTGTTGCCTAACGTGGCCACGCCAATGGCGGGCCAAAACAGGTGCGGATTCAATTTCACCAGACCAAACACAACCGGCTCTGAGCCCAGCGGCAACAAGGTTGCCGAAATAAATGACACCACAAAAACCGAGCTCAAACCATATTCGGGCAGGGCGAGGAGGGTGAGCAGCGAGTTAAGCCAATCTTGCATCGGTGCGAGTGTACCCATCGAAATGCGTTTCAATTGCTGAAAAATTAAGCAGTTAGAATCAGGCCCTTCCTGACTTTGCCACCCCTGAAGCCGCCTTTTTTGAGGCCTTGCCGGGACTTCCTTTTTTGCCATTGCTTCCATGAACATCGGTCCGTATTCGCTTGCCAACCCCTTTTTTGCTGCCCCCATGGCAGGGGTGACGGATCGACCGTTTCGCCAGTTGTGCAAACGATTGGGGGCGGGCTACGCGGTGAGCGAGATGGTGACCAGTCGCCCGGATTTGTGGAATACCTTGAAGACCTCACGGCGCGCCAACCATGAAGGGGAACCAGGCCCCATTGCGGTGCAGATTGCCGGCACCGAGCCGCAGATGATGGCCGATGCGGCGGCCTATAACATCGACCGGGGCGCTCAAATCATCGACATCAACATGGGTTGCCCGGCCAAGAAGGTGTGCAACAAGTGGGCCGGTTCGGCCTTGATGCAGGACGAGACGCTGGCGCTGTCCATCATTGAGGCGGTCGTGGTGGCCTGCGCCCCGCACAATGTGCCGGTGACATTAAAAATGCGCACCGGCTGGTGCCAGACCGAGAAAAATGCCTTGGCGATTGCACTGGCGGCTGAACAAGCGGGGGTGCAGATGATCACCGTGCATGGTCGCACCCGTGAGCAGGGCTACAAAGGTCAGGCCGAGTACGACACCATTGCCGCCGTCAAAGCCGCTGTGCGCGTGCCTGTGGTCGCCAATGGCGACATCGATTCGCCAGAGAAAGCCCGCGCGGTGCTGGCCGCTACCGGCGCAGACGCGGTGATGGTGGGGCGCGCGGCGCAAGGCCGGCCCTGGATTTTTCGGGAAATCGGGCATTTCATCGCCACCGGCACGCACTTGGCACCGCCCTTGGTGGCTGAGGTGAAACACTTGCTTCTGGAGCATCTGCTGGACCATTACGCGTTGTATGGCGAGTACGCCGGGGTGCGCACCGCGCGCAAACACATTGGCTGGTACGTGAAAACGCTGCCAGGTGGCGAGACTTTTCGGGCGGGCATGAATTTGATTGAGGATTGCGCGCTGCAATCGCAGGCGGTGGCTGATTATTTTGACGACTTGAACACCCGCATGGACCGCATGCCCGGCGCGCCCGAATGCAGTGACAGAGACGGGCGAGAACAACAATTGGAGGCAGTATGAGCAATATGCACATCGAGGAGACCGTGCGCCACAGTCTGGAGGGTTACCTGAAAGACTTGGGCGAAAGTGAGCCGGACGGCATGTACAGCATGGTGGTGAACGTGGTGGAGAAACCCCTGCTGGAAATCGTGATGCGCCACACCGACAACAACCAGTCCAAGGCCGCGCAGTGGCTGGGTTTGAACCGCAACACCTTGCGCAAAAAACTGCTGGAGCACAAGCTCATTACCTGACTTGGCCGGCCCCGTCGCACCAGCAGCTCCGCTGAGGACCCGTTTTTTTTGACTTCAACTTGAAACTTGTATCACCCATGAACGCACTTCTCTCCGTTTCCGATAAAACCGGCATTCTCGAACTGGCGCAGGCGCTGCACGCCCAAGGCATCAAGCTCTTGTCCACTGGCGGCACTGCCAAACTGCTGGCCGACAACGGCCTGCCGGTAACCGAAGTGGCGGACATGACCGGTTTCCCGGAGATGTTGGACGGCCGCGTCAAGACGCTTCACCCCCGCGTGCATGGGGGCCTGCTGGCTCGCCGTGACTTTCCCGCTCACATGGCCGCCTTGGCGGAGCACCAGATCGACACGATTGATGTGTTGGTGGTGAACCTGTACCCGTTTGAGTCGACCGTGGCCAAGCCCGGCTGCACGCTGGAAGACGCGATCGAGAACATCGACATTGGCGGCCCGGCCATGGTGCGCAGTGCGGCCAAAAATTGGAAAGACGTGGCGGTGCTCACCGATGCGTCCCAGTACGCCACCGTGGTGGCGGAACTCGAAGCCTCAGGCCAAGTCTCCGACAGGACCAAGTTCGCCCTGAGCGTGGCGGCTTTCAACCGCATCAGCCAGTACGACGGTGCCATCAGCGACTACCTGTCCGCCGTGCAGATCGGTGACGACGTTGTGCCCGCAGGTGACGCGGCGCCCCGGTTGGACCTGTTCCCCGCGCAGGCCAATGGCCGCTTCGTCAAGTTGCAAGACCTGCGCTATGGCGAAAACTCGCACCAGCAAGCCGCGGTGTACCGCGACCTGTTCCCTGCGCCCGGCTCACTCGTCACGGCGGTGCAACTGCAAGGCAAAGCGCTGAGCTACAACAACTTGGCCGATGCCGATGCGGCTTGGGAGTGCGTCAAAAGCTTCAGCGAAACCGCTTGTGTCATCGTGAAACACGCCAACCCTTGCGGTGTGGCGGTGGGCACTGACCCTTTGAACGCTTACAGCAAAGCCTTCCAAACCGACCCTACCTCGGCCTTCGGCGGCATCATTGCCTTCAACCGCCCGCTGGACGAGCAGGCCGCGCAACAAGTGGCCAAGCAATTTGTCGAGGTGCTCATGGCACCCGATTTCACGCCCGAAGCGCTGGAAGTTTTCAAAACCAAAGTCAACGTGCGCATTCTCAAAATCAGTCTGCCCACCGGCGGCGACAGCGCGTGGGCGCAGGGCCGCAACGCCATGGACGTCAAGCGCATTGGCTCTGGCATGCTGATGCAAACCGCTGACAACCACGAGTTGTCACTGGATGATCTGAAAGTCGTGACCCAAAAGCAACCCACGCCTGAGCAGCTGCAAGACCTGCTGTTTGCCTGGAAGGTGGCCAAGTACGTCAAGAGCAATGCCGTCGTCTTCTGCGCCAATGGCATGACCATGGGCGTGGGCGCGGGGCAGATGAGCCGCCTGGACTCGGCCCGCATTGCCGGCATCAAGGCCCAGCACGCCAACCTGTCGCTCAGCGGCACCGTGGTCGCCAGCGACGCCTTCTTCCCGTTCCGCGATGGTTTGGACGTCGTGGTGGACGCGGGTGCCACCTGCGTCATCCAGCCGGGTGGTTCCATGCGCGACCAAGAGGTGATTGACGCCGCCAATGAGCGCGGCGTGGCCATGGTGTTCACCGGCGTGCGTCACTTCCGCCATTGAGCCACCGCACGCCCCCTTAAAAAAAAGCGGCCCAGGCCGTTTTTTTTATATGCAAACTCGGGCTCTAGCCCAAGGTGTACCTGCGCAAGTCACTCTTATTTCGATAGCAGTTTGAAAACCTCGTTGGCCGCTGCCACGCTGGTCGCAATGTCTTCATCAGTGTGTGCGGCACTTACAAAACCGGCTTCGTAGAGGGCGGGGGCAATATAAACCCCCCGGTCCAGCAAGCCGTGGAACAAGGTATTGAAGCGGGCGTGGTCCGTGGTCATCACGGTGGCGTAGTTCTGCGGCAAGGCGTTAAACAGGAAGAAGCCGAACATGCCGCCTTCACTGTCGGTGCTGAACGGGACACCGTGCGCGTCAGCGGCCGCTTGGAGGCCACCGGTCAGGGCTTGCGTCTTGTTGGCCAAGGCTTCGTAAAAACCAGCTTTTTGAATCTCACGCAGAGTGGCCAGTCCACAGGCGGTGGCCACCGGGTTGCCGCTCAAGGTGCCCGCTTGGTAAACCTTTCCCAGCGGTGCCATTTGTTCCATGACCTCCCGCTTGGCACCAAAGGCCGCCAGTGGCATGCCACCGCCAATGACTTTGCCCATCACCGTCACATCCGGTTCAAATCCGGGGATGAGCTTGGCGTAAACGCTTTGGGCGCCGCCAAGCGCCACCCGAAAGCCCACCATGACTTCATCAAACACCAACAAAGCGCCATATTGGGTACACAGCTCGCGGCAGCGCTTCATGAAGGGCACGGAGGTCCGCACAAAGTTCATGTTGCCGGCAATCGGCTCGATCATCACGCAGGCTAATTCAGAGCCGTGCAGGACAAACGCCTCTTCGAGTTGCTCAATGTTGTTGTATTCCAGCACGATGGTGTGCTGAACGACCTCAGCGGGTACCCCGGCGCTGGTGGCATTGCCAAAAGTGGCCAAGCCGGACCCGGCCTTCACCAACAGCGCATCGGCGTGGCCGTGGTAGCAGCCCTCAAACTTGATGAACTTGCTGCGTCCGGTGGCCCCGCGAGCCAGTCGAATGGCACTCATGGCCGCTTCCGTGCCGGAGCTGACCAGGCGCACCATGTCCATCGAGGGCATGAGTTTCAAAATTTCTTCGGCCAATTCCACTTCGCGCTCAGTCGGCGCACCAAAAGAAAAACCCTCCAGCACGGCAGATTGAACCGCCTCCACCACCGCCGGGTGGCCATGGCCCAAAATCATGGGCCCCCAAGAGCCGATGTAATCAATATAGCGTTGGTCATTGGCGTCCCAAAAGTAAGCGCCTTGCGCGCGTTTGACAAAACGGGGCGTCCCACCGACGGCTTTGAAGGCGCGAACGGGTGAGTTCACGCCGCCAGGAATCACGCGCTTGGCGCGTTCGAACAAGGCGAGGTTATGGTCAGTGCTTGGTGTCATTGGGGGTGTGGTCCATAAATGAAATAGAGGTAGCAGGGTCGCCCCCGACGAGATCGGCATCGTCATTGTCATCGTCAGGTTGCGCCCAAAACAGACGGTCTGGCACGATATGGCCCATGCCGGGACGAAACCCTGCTTCGAGGCTGTGGTCCAAATAGCTCAAAGCTTCGGTGAACGCTTCGGTCATGTCGCACCCACTGGCGAGCAGCGCGCAGAAAGCGGCGGACAAGGTGTCGCCCGCACCGGAAAACACGGCTTCAAAACGCTCAAATTTTTCGTTGGCAACCACGGCTTGAGCCGAGGTCAAGATGTTGTCGATGAATTGGTCGGGCAGGGGAATGCCCGTCACAAAAGTGAAAGGCACGCCCAGTTCGTCGGCCGCGCGTGCCAGGTCACGAGCGCTTGGCGCGCGCTCCATCCCCCACTCGGGCAGCAACCAGCGCCACAGCGTGCTGTGGTTGCCGATCAACACCGACGTCTGCGGCAGAATCAGCTCTTTAAAGGCGTCAAGGTAGGTGTCAATTTGAACTTCATCCCACCAAGACAGGTTGGGCATGTAGGCGACCACGGGCAGGTCGGGGTAGTCGGCAGAGAGGCTGGCAATCACGCCCAGGTTGTCGCACGAACCGACAAACCCGACCTTGATCATGCGGACCGAGACATCTTCCAGGACCGCTCTGGCTTGCTCGGTGACCGCTTCGTCGTCAAATGCAAAGTGCCCAAAGATGTCAGCGGTGTCGCGGGTATAGGCGCCTGTCACCACCGGGACGGCATGTGCGCCCACCGACGCCATAGCGGTAATGTCCGCCGACAGGCCGCCCGCCCCACTGGGGTCGCTGGCATTGAACACCAAGACGCAGGCCGGCTGGGCGTCTTGAGGTGCGTCGTCAATCAGTGGGGATGGTATGGGGGATTCCATGGGGGTAGCCCTCGTGTTTCTTAAGGCAGAATACCGTTGGCCGCTCGTTCCGTGCGGTACATTAATAAAAATGTGGACCTGCATCTCACCGTGCATTCTAATTGGAAGGCGTTTGACGTTGTGACAGAGATGAAAACTTGGATGTGCTTGATCTGCGGTTGGATCTATGATGAGTCGATAGGTGATCCAGAGCACGGCGTCGCCCCTGGCACGGCTTGGTCTGACGTCCCCGTGAATTGGGTCTGTCCAGAGTGCGGCGCTCGCAAGGAAGATTTTGAGATGGTGGCCATCTAGGGCGCTATGTTTTCTAGGCCGACAACCATTGTTCCCTATTGCCTGTACAGGAGTTGTAGCTTGTGACCCCACCCGTAACGACTTTCAAAGTTCTGGTCATTGATGACAGCAACACCATTCGCCGCAGTGCTGAGATTTTCTTGAAGCAGGGTGGCCACGAAGTTATCCTTGCCGAGGATGGTTTTGATGCGCTCGCGAAGGTTAATGATTGCCAGCCCGACCTCATTTTTTGCGACATTTTGATGCCGCGTCTGGATGGGTACCAAGCCTGCGCCATCATCAAACGCAATCCCAAATTTTCGGATGTGCCCATTGTCATGCTGTCCTCCAAGGACGGTGTTTTTGACAAAGCCCGAGGGCGCATGGTGGGTGCGCAGGACTATTTGACAAAACCGTTTACCAAAGATCAATTGCTGCATGCCGTGCAGGAGTTTGGTCATGTCATGCAAGGAATAAATTAATGGCGATTCATAAAGTACTGGTCGTGGATGACTCGAAAACCGAGTTGATGTACCTCACCAATTTGCTGCAAAAAAACGGGATGACCGTGCGTACGGCCGAAAGCGCGGAAGATGCGCTGAAAAGGTTGGCCGAGGAAATGCCGGACTTGATTTTGATGGACATCGTGATGCCAGGACAAAACGGCTTCCAGCTGACCCGCTTGATCAACAGGACGCCCGAGTATGCGGGCATCCCCATCATTATTTGTACCAGCAAAAATTTGGAAACCGACCGCGTCTGGGGTATGCGTCAGGGCGCAAAAGACTACATCACGAAGCCGGTGGATGCCGCCGAGTTAATGACCAAAATCAAGGCCCTGGGCTGATTCGGCACCCGACATGGCGAACCGTGAAGCTCTCCGAGAACTCCAGACCCGATTGGCCAGTCGACTGCAGGCGGCGCGAACTGAAGAGGTAGCCGCTTCTTGGTTAGCGGCGACGGTGGGTGAACGACATTGTCTTTTCCCTTTGTCTCAGTCGGGGGAAATTTTTCCTTTGACCCACATCCAGGCTGTTCCTTATGCGCAGTCTTGGTTTCGCGGCGTCACCAACTTGCGAGGCTTGCTGTGTGGTGTGGTTGATTTGGCCAGCTTCATGGGCGATGCCTCTCATTTGGAAGGAGTTGACCTTTCCCAAGCAGACGTCAGCGTGGTGACCTTCAATGCGGCACTCGAAATTAATTGTGCGCTCTTGGTCAGTGGCCTGTCGGGATTGCGTAAGAACGATGCTTTTGTGACGGCGAATGCGGCTCCTGAGGGGGCACCCGTGTTTTTTGGCAACCAGTTTATCGATCGCAATGGGGTGTCGTGGCAGGAGATTAATTTGCAAATCTTGTCGCAGTCCACCGAATTTCTCAGCGTTAGTGCTTAAGTTTCAACCTAGGGTTTAGATATGTCCGTCGTCGATCAATTGAAAACGATTTTTTCAAAAAAAACACCTGAGTCGGAAGATGATTCAAGGTTAAGTTTGGGAATGCCTGACGGGGGCTTGGAGCCGCAGATGATGGAGTCCTTGACGGGATATCCGGGTATGAACGCAAGCGAAGAGCCTGAGGAGCTGAGTAGCGACTCTGTCACGCTTCCGCTGCTGGGCAAGAAAACAGTTCTGGAGCATCAGCGCATCTTGTCCATCATGCTTGCAATCAGCTTGGTGGTATTGGCGGGCGTGACCGTGTTCGCACTGAGTCAAGGTGACCGCGTGGCGCAACAGATTGAAGCGACTGGTAATTCTTTGATGCAGTCTCAACGATTGGCCAAATCGGTGTCTCAGGCGTTGGTGGGCGGCGCACAGGCTTTTCCAGACGTGGCGGAGAGCTCGGGCGTGCTGGTTAAGTCGGTGCGTGGTTTGGCCGGGGGTGATTCCCAAATGGGCTTGACGGCGCTTGGCACCGACTTTGGGGATGACCTCGGCAAGATTACGCCGTTAATGGAGCGTGCGGAGAAGAATGCGGCCACCGTGATGTCTCAGCAAACGATTCTCACGCAAGTGGGCTCGGCACTGCGGCTGATCAATCGCCAGTCTTCTGATTTGCTGGAGATTGCCGAGACCGTGTCCTCCCTGAAATTACAGCAAAACGCCCCTTCAGCCGAAATTTCTGCGGCGGGACAGCTGGTGATGTTGACGCAACGGATCGGTAAATCATCCAACGAGTTTTTGACCGCTGATGGCGTGAGCCCAGAGGCGGTCTTTCTGTTGGGAAAAGATTTGAATTCCTTCAAGGAAATTTCGCTGGGTCTTTTGGATGGAAGCCCGGAACTGCGCTTGTCAGAAGCGAAAGATCCGCAAACCAGAGAGCAATTGGATGCACTGATCAAGTTGTTTGATGAGACGCGGACGCAAGCGGGCGCCATTTTGGGTAATTTGCAGGGACTGGTGTCAGCCCGTGAAGCGCAAGTTGCCATTTTGGCCGACAGCGAGCCTTTGCGTCAGAACCTGGAGACCTTGCAAGGCAAGTTGTCCTCGCGCGCAGGTCTTGGCATTGTGCCGCTGTCCACGTTGATGGCCGCCGCTTTATTGGCGCTGCTGTGCGCGGGTGGCCTGTCGTATGTGCAGTTGTTAGACAGCCGCAAGCGCCAGGTGGCTGCTGAGGCGCAACGTGTGCGCGCGGAAAACCAGCAACAAGAAGGCAAACGGGTGAACGATGCCAATCAGGCTGCTATTTTGCGATTGATGAATGAATTGCAGACGGTTGCGGAGGGTGATTTGACCCAGGAAGCGACGGTGACCGAGGATATTACGGGTGCCATTGCCGACTCCGTGAACTACACCGTCGAAGAACTCCGCTCACTGGTGGGCAACGTACAAAATACGGTTGCGCGCGTCGCTCAGACGACGGCCGATGTGGATACGACTTCGACAGAACTTCTGGCGGCTTCAAACGAGCAACTTCACGAGATTCGTGAAACCGGTCGCTCTGTCGTGGATATGGCGTCGCGAATCAACGATGTGTCAACGCAAGCGCAAGAGTCCGCTGCGGTGGCGCGCCAGTCGCTTCAGGCCGCAGAGGTGGGTTTGCAGGCGGTGCAAAACGCCATCGGTGGTATGAATTCCATTCGAGATCAGATTCAGGAAACCTCCAAGCGGATCAAACGACTGGGTGAGTCCTCCCAAGAGATTGGAGAGATCACAGAGCTGATTTCCGACATTACCGAGCAGACCAACGTGTTGGCGTTGAATGCGGCCATTCAAGCGGCTTCAGCGGGCGAAGCGGGACGCGGATTCTCTGTTGTGGCGGAAGAGGTGCAACGTCTGGCTGAGCGTTCAGCGGATGCAACGCGTCAGATTTCCGCCTTGGTGAAGGCGATTCAGACGGACACGCAGGATGCCGTTGGGGCGATGGAGCGCTCCACGCAAGGGGTGGTGGAGGGCGCTAAGCTGTCCGACAACGCCGGAACGGCGTTGACCGAGATTGATCTGGTGTCGCGCAGACTGGCGGACTTGATTGAGAATATTTCAAACTCGACGTCACGCGAAGCGAACCTGGCCAATGTGGTGGCTGACAATATTCAACACATTTTTGCGGTGACCGAACAGACCGGAGAAGGCACGCGATCCACTGCGGCACAGGTGCGTGAGTTGTCAAAAATGGCGGAAGAGCTTCGCCAATCTGTGGCGCGATTCAAAATTGCCTGACTCTACCTGTTGGTAGTTATTGTTTCCAGGAGTGCACGATCCCATGCAAGTTAACGTTGCCTCGACTGGCGAAAAGCAATCCCATGCACCTGACCTCGGCCCCTTGGCCTGGGTGCTTGATGAATTGCGAAAGTCTTTAGACGGAGCCACCAAGGCGATGCGCCGATTCGTCCGAGATGCTGCTTTGTCTCGGGGGTCGGATTTGGCTTCACTGGATGCCAGTCAGTTGAGAATCGCCCGCCAACAATTACATCAGGCGGTGGGTGCGCTTGAAATGGTGGGAATGCAAGCGCCTGCAAAGGTGTTGCGTGCCATGGAGGCACTGGCACAGCGCTTTGTTCAACGCCCCGAACAATGCAGCGATGACGCCACCCACAAAGTCGAGCGTGCCAGTTTTGCTCTCATCGAATACCTGGAAGGGGTATTAAGAGGAAAAAACGCATCGTC
Source organism: Rhodoferax sp. (assembly GCA_049286445.1). GTDB lineage: Bacteria > Pseudomonadota > Gammaproteobacteria > Burkholderiales > Burkholderiaceae_C > Rhodoferax. The sequence continues at coordinate 17,758 of JBAQDW010000173.1, forward strand.
AGTGGCCTTGTTCCCCCAGTACCGTGATCTTCAACAGTTGTTGGGCGAAGACCGTATCCACCCGGCAGATCTCTGGTCGTATGACTGGCGCTGGATTGATGTTGAGTTGCCCCGTGGGCCAGTCGCGTTGGCCTATGACGCGGTTCAGCGCAGCCAAATTGAGGGCTATGTTCTCAATGTCGTCAAATCCGGCAACGTGTCAACCTCCAAGTCGATGCGAAATGTTTGTCTAGGGTTTGCTGCGAATCAGTCAACACTTGAACCCCGAGCGTTTTGGAAAATTTGTGCTGCCTACTTTGAGGCCGTCGCCAGAGGTTTATGCCCCTCCGATGTTTACTCCAAGCGCGTGGCGTCAAGAGTCTTTCTTCAGTACCGGACGTTGCTCAAGGGCGATGCGGAATTGTCGATTCGCCTTGCACAGGATCTTCTTTTCTTTTGCGCCCAAGCGGTTCCTCCGCATGATGAGGACGCGCCGATTCTGTCCGCGGTGCGTCACGCGTACGGCCTGAGTGGTGCGCGTCCGTTCAATTATGAAAACGCGCAGTTTGGTCGCTTTGACCCCGCTTTGCTGGTACAAGCCCGTCGGCGAATTGCTGCGGCGACTGAGACCTGGTCTGCATTGGCCGGCGGTGAAACAAATCGCATGAAAGCTGCCACCGACCAGTTTGCACTGGTGACGGACTCGGTGGTGAAGCTGCATCCCGAAAGTGCGGCGTTAGCGCAGGCACTTACGGCGGCAGTGGAGACGACAGCCCGATCAGCCATGGCCCCTCCCCCGCCATTGGCCATGGAGGTGGCGACTGCCGTGCTGTTTCTGGAAGCCGCCTACGAGGACATGGATCCCACTGACTCCCAAATGGCGCTGCGCAGCGCCAGCCTTGCACAGCGGCTGTCCCATGTCAATGCAGGCGGCGACCCAGAGCCTCTTGAGGGGTGGATGGAAGAGCTTTATCGGCGAGTCAGTGATCGACAAATCATGGGCAGCGTGGTTGACGAATTACGGACGACGCTGTCTGTTGTTGAAAAGTCTTTGGATGGCTATTTTCGCGACCAATCCAATACGGTTCCGCTTCAGGAGGTGCCCAGCCAATTGGCGCAAATGCGCGGCGTGTTTTCAGTTTTGGGGTTGGATCAGGCGGCGCTGGCGTCCTTGCGAATGCGAAGCACCGTGGAGAAGTTTCTGGGGCAGGGAGATGACGCTGCTTTTGACAGAGCGACGGCGATCGAAAAGTTGGGCAACAGCTTAGGAGCGTTGGGGTTCTTAATTGACATGTTGAGCTACCAGCGCGAATTGGCCAAGAAGTTATTTGTGTACGATGACGTGCTAGGCGAGTTCAAACCGGTGATGGGCAGAGAAAAAGGGCCCGAGTCCGGATCTCCTTTGTCTGTTGACGATGCCGAAGTTGACTCAGTTCAGGCTCCTGCACTTGTGGCGTTGCCAGAACCCATCGTCGAGCTCCCCGAGGATGCTTCGGTAGACAGTTTTGCGCCAGCGCAGACTGTAGACGTTGCTGTACAGGGGATACCTCCCGAGGCAGCGCCTTCCCGTTCCGTCGCAGCCCCCCTATCGGTGGCGGACAACGACGACGATGAAGATATTGACCTCAAAGACATCTTTCTGGACGAGGCCCGTGAAGTGGCTCGTACCGGTTTGGATGCTGTTCATGCGTTGAGAGAACAAAGCGATGATTTAGGCCAGTTGACCACGCTGCGCCGTGCCTTCCATACGCTTAAAGGTAGTTCCCGCATGGTGGGACTGACTGAGTTTGGAGAAGCCAGCTGGTCCTTCGAGCAGCTGCTCAACAGCTGGCTGGCTGATCAAACGCCTGCCAGCGAATCGTTACTGAATGTGTGTGGGAAAGCGTTGCACGGGCTGACTCGCTGGATTGAGGCTATTGCCGAAGATGAAGACAGCGCTTGGCAAGCCAAAGTATTTCGCGAAGCTGCTGACGCCATGCGGCTCGACGGTCGTGTAGCTGATTTACTGTTGCCGGGCGAGACGCCCGAATCTGCCGCCGAAGTTGCACCCGAAGCGGTCGAGTCTCAGTTTGATTTCGCGACCACGGAGCTTGTGGATGCGCAGACACTTGTCTTGGATGATGACAGTCACCTTTTTGTTCCAGAGCGTTCAGCCACGGGCGACGGAGCTGAAGAAGTTTTGTCGCTGAATCTGGATGACTTCGATTTTGGAGAGGTGGAGGAGGTGGCAGACCCCCTTGAGGTGTCTGAGTTTGATGGGAATGAGAACGTTGAGCTGATTCAGCACTTGCCTGACCTGCAGGAAGAGAATGTTCCAACCAGCGGTGCGCCGTTGGAAATTCCGGAACCAGACCTAATCTTAGTGACAGAGACAGAGACAGAGACAGAGACAGAGACAGAAACAGAAGCAGAGGCAGAGGCAGAGGCAGAGGCAGAGGCAGAGGCAGAGGCATCCCTAGCGCTAGAGGAAGAGCCAGAGTTGGCTTTCGAAGAGCCGGTTAAGGCTATCGGCAACCTGCGTATTGATATTCCTCTTTACAACGTTTATTTGAACGAAGCAGACGAATGGTCTCGGCGTTTGCTCACCGAACTGAGCGAATGGGCGCTGGAACTGCATGAGCCTTTGCCGGAATCGACATTGGCTTTGACCCACTCTTTGGCAGGCAGTTCTGCCACTGTGGGATTCACCGCTTTGTCAGAGATTGCCAGGGTGTTGGAGCATGCCTTAGACCATGTCCGACTCCATGTGGAGGGTACGCCTGAGCATGCGAGATTGTTCATTGAATCGGCAGAAGATATTCGACGCTTGTTGCATCAGTTTGCAGCTGGATTCCTCAAGGCACCGAACCCCGAGTTGGTGGAGGCCTTGAAAGCAGTTCTTGAACTTGAATCTCACTCCGCTTTTACGCTGATTGAAGATGAATGGACTGAAGATGGTATTTTTGTTGAAGAAGTCTCATTAGAGTCTGAGCCAGAGACAGAGACAGAGACAGAGACAGAGACAGAGACAGAGACAGAGACAGAGACAGAGACTGAGACTGAGACTGAGACTGAGACTGAGACTGAGACTGAGCTTGCGATCGCGAAAGAGACGAGTTTGCTGGGTGAGGGGGCCGAGGAAACCGCTTCGTTGGAGTCTTTAGAACTCGAAACGGCGCAAGAATGGCCTGAATTGGAAGTCAGCGAGACGAAGACGTTCGTGAAGGCGCCCTCTGATGCTGCAGCGGCTCCCTTGCCGATGCTGCCTCAGGTTGCCGAGCCTTTGTTCGAGCTGAATAATCTGGACGACGATGACAGCGACCTTGAAGCCATTGACCAACTTGATGTCGATTTATTCCCGATTTTCGAGGAAGAAGCGATGGAGTTGTTGCCTCAGTTGGGAGGGGCATTGCGACAGTGGGCGTCTCATCCCGATGATTTAGGTGCCAGAACTGAAGCGCTGCGTGTGTTGCACACCCTGAAAGGCAGTGCACGTTTGGCGGGTGCCATGCAGCTTGGTGAGTTGACCCATCGCATGGAGTCCGCGATTGAAAGCATGGGTTCAGAGGCATTGCAGCGCAGCCAGATTGATCCATTGATGGCTCGTCTGGACGGTATTCAGGCCAATTTTGACAAGTTGCGCTTGACACCTGAACAGGAACTGGTGCATCCCGAGATGGGATCGGTCGAAGAACGTGTTGCCACGCTTGATGTTGAACCTGATGGCAGTGAATTGGCGGTGCAGACGGAAACGCCGGTTGAGGAGAGGGTGGCTGACGCTGCGCCAGAGGCAGGCGTCAAAGTCGCTGCGGCGCCGCTGGTGGTTGCACCCGTGCGAAAAGGCTCCAACCAGAGCGTGAGGGTTCGCTCCCAACTGCTGGACCGGTTGGTCAACCAGGCTGGCGAGGTGATGATCACTCGTTCCCGGCTGGAGGTCCGTCTAGGGCAACTCCGGGGTTCTTTGGTGGATTTGACAAGCAATTTAGACCGGTTGCGAGGCCAGTTGCGAGACATCGAGTTGCAGTCAGAATCTCAAATGCAGTCCCGACTGGCGCAAGCCAAAGATTCCGCACAAGGGTTTGATCCCCTTGAGTTTGACCGGTTCACACGGGTTCAGGAGCTGACCCGGATGATGGCCGAGTCCGTGGATGACGTGGCAACGGTGCACCGCAATCTGCAGCGCACGGTTGAAGGAACCGAGGATGATTTGGTGGCACAACGCCGGCAAGCGCGGGAACTGCAGCGCGACTTGTTGCGCACCCGGATGGTGGAGTTCGACGGTATCTCTGATCGTTTGTATGGTGTGGTTCGCCAAGCCGCCAAGGAGACCGGAAAGCAAGTCAAGCTGGATATTCGCGGGGGCCTGGAGATGGACCGCGGCGTGCTGGACCGAATGGCCCCCGCGTTTGAGCATTTATTGCGCAACTCGGTAGTTCACGGTGTGGAATCTCCCGAGGTTCGTGTGGCGGCGGGTAAGTCGGCGGCGGGAACCATTGTGGTTCAACTGCAGCAGCAGAGTAACGATGTCACAGTTGAAATCACAGATGATGGTGCGGGACTGAATCTGGACCGGATCCGGGAAAAAGCGAATGCGGAAGGTCATCTCACTGCTGCAGACACCCCAACCGATAGTGAATTAGCTGATTTGATTTTCATGGCTGGGTTCTCAACCGCTTCACAGGTGACTGAGTTGGCAGGGCGAGGCATCGGTTTGGATGTCGTTCGCGCTGAAGTGAACGCCTTGGGTGGCCGAATCGAAACCATGACCACGCCGGGACAGGGCACTACATTCAAACTGGTGCTGCCGTTGACCACAGCCGTGACTCAAGTGGTCATGCTACGCATCGGTGAAAAAGTGATTGGGGTGCCCGCCAATTTGATTTCCATGGTGCGTCGCGTGCCCGCCGATCAGGTGGACCAAGCCTACCGCGAGCAATTTTTTGAGGTCGGTAGCGAAACCTTGCCGTTTTATTGGGCCGGTGCGCTGCTGCAGGCATCTGCCTCAAGCATCGAGCTGCGCACGAAGACCTTGCCAGTGGTGATTTTCCGTAGCGCCGGTCAGGGCTTGGCCATGCACGTGGATGAAGTGTTGGGCAATCAGGAGGTGGTGGTTAAGAATTTGGGCCCTCAGCTGTCCCGTTTGCCTGGTCTAACTGGCATGTCAGTGCTGGCGTCCGGTGTCGTCGTGTTGATTTACAACCCGGTTGCGCTGGCCTCTGTCTATGGAGAGCAAGCACAAGAATTCAAACGTCAGCGTGAAGAATTGGTGTCCGCTGCGTTGTCTTCGGGTGCCCCGGTGCCAGCGACTTCTGCCAGTGGGCCGGGTCAAGCGCCCTTGGTGCTGGTCGTGGACGATTCGATTACCGTGAGACGGGTCACACAACGCTTGTTGAAACGTGAAGGGTTTAGGGTGACCTTGGCCGCCGATGGATTACAAGCCCTTGAACGCTTGCGGGATGAGCTCCCCAATGTGGTGTTGTCGGATATTGAAATGCCTCGGATGGACGGTTTTGACTTGGTTCGAAATATTCGAGGTGACACCCGCATGCACGACCTTCCCGTCATCATGATCACCTCGCGCATCGCTGAAAAGCACCGTGAATTGGCGCGCGAGTTAGGGGTGGACCATTACTTGGGAAAACCTTACGCAGAAGACACCCTGGTAGATTTGGTTCGAAGTTACTGCACGGCAGGTATCGAAGCCTGATAAACCAGATTGTCCATTAGGCGCAACTTCGGTGCTGCGCGTGAATTGGCGGTGCATTTGGGGCCACTTTGGCCTCTCTTCGTTGCCCATGGCCCTGCTAGGGGCGCCTCAGTCAAGTCAAAACGGGGGCCGGTCTGACAGTGACTTTTTGACGACCGCGTAACGACTGAGTGTCAGCAGCCTGGCTTGCTCGTGTGACACGATGGGGAGAGGGTAGTTTCCCCCCAATGTCACGCCTGCCATTTGCAGCTCCAATGCCGTGGCTTTCCAAGGGGCGTGCAGCAGTTTATTTGGCAGTTTCCCCAACTGGGGCACGTAGCGGCGAATGAACTCTCCTTGCGGATCAAACTTTTCACTCTGGCTGATAGGGTTGAATATGCGGAAGTAGGGTTGTGCATCACACCCGCTGGAGCTCACCCACTGCCATCCCCCGTTGTTGGCGGAGAGATCAAAGTCGTTCAAATGCTGCGCAAAGTACGCCTCGCCCCAGCGCCAGTCAATGCCGAGGTCTTTCACTAGAAAGCTACCGACCACCATGCGCAACCGGTTGTGCATGTAGCCGGTCTGGTTGATCTGCGCCATGGCCGCATCCACCAGGGGGTAACCTGTTTCTCCCAGACACCATGCCTTGAACAGCGATTGCGCTCGTGCGCCGCTCTCCCAAGTGATGGCGTTGTACTCTGGTTTGTAGGCACCGCGGGCGACATGAGGAAAATTCGCCAAGATCTGAAAATAGAAGTCTCGCCATATCAATTCTCCCAGCCACACAGACGCGCCTTGGCTGCCTTGAATGTGCCGCTGCAAAGCTGTCGCGGTCAGCTGGCGAATCGAGACGGTGCCAAAACGCAAATGGACGCTGAGGTAACTGGGGCCCTTTTTGGAAGGGAAGTTACGGGTGTCGTTGTAATCGTCCATTCGGTCAAAAAAGTCTTCAAACAACTGGCGTGCCCCAGAAGCGCCTGTAGGCAATCGAAGGGTGCCGAGGTTGGTGGTTTGAAACCCGAGGTCAACCAAGGTGGGCACGTCCACCCGAAACGCCAGGGGGCGCGGCGCCAATGATGAACCTAGCGGCCCGCTGTCGTGGGAGCGCAAATCGGCGTCAGTGAGCGTGGCCAACCATTTGTTCTTGTACGGTGTGAAAACGCCATAAGGCGTGTGACCTTGGGTCACGATGTCCCTGCGCTCAAAAATCACATGGTCTTTGCAGGTCTGAAAAGCCACTCCGATGCTTGCCAAGTCGGCTTGCACCCTGGCATCACGTGTGTCTGCCTGCGGTTCGTAGTCATGCGCCGCAAAAACCGCTTGTACGTTCAATTCTTGAGCCAGTGGCGCGATAGTGTCCACGGCTTTGGCATGTCGCACGATCAAGCCCGCGTCTTTATGGCCGCTCAGTTGGCGTAGATCATGATCCAGTTCAACCAAAGACTCGCGAATGAACTCCACGCGCCGGTCAGACCGGGGCAAATCATCAAGAATGTCCCGGTCAAACACAAACACGCAATGAAGTTGGCGACAGGCTTTCAAAGCCATGTGCAGCGCCGCGTTGTCTGTCACGCGCAAATCGCGGCGAAACCACATCAAACCGGTCTCAAATTGTTGACTCATGTTCGCCCGCTAAAATTGTTGAATGCCTGCTGATTTTGCCCTGACCAACCTGACGAATCATTTCTTGATCGCGATGCCCGCATTACAGGATGACGTTTTTCATCGGAGTGTGGTCTATTTGTGTGAGCACAGCGAACGCGGGGCGCTGGGGTTGGTCATCAACAAGCCCTGTGAGATCAGCATGACGGGTTTGTTCGAAAAATTGAGCCTGCCCTTGTTGCGCAAAGACTTGCGAGACTCGCCTGTGTTTCTGGGTGGTCCGGTTCAAAATGATCGCGGTTTTGTGTTGCATGACGCAACATTCTCTCAAAACAATCAACCCGACGAGTCTGTTTACGCCTCAACCATGGTCATCCCCGGTGGCATGGAGATGACCACTTCGAAGGACATTCTGGAAGCGATTTCCACGGGGTTTGGGCCCTACCGCGTTTTGGTGTCTTTGGGCTACTCGGCCTGGGGTGAGGGGCAACTGGAGTCCGAACTGTCCGAAAACAGCTGGCTGACGGTGGCGGCTGACCCTGCCCTCATTTTCGAGGCTCCTTTTGCCCAGCGGTACGACAAGGCGCTGAAACTGCTGGGGCTCGAAGCCTGGATGCTCTCCATTGATGCGGGACACGCATGAGCACGACACCAGAGGCAACGCCGCTCTTGGTTCCCTTGAATCTGCAGACTTTTTTGGCGCTGGATTTTGGCATCAAGCGAACCGGCTTCGCCGTGGGCAACCGTTTGCTGCGCACCGCCCAGCCGCAAGGCACCCTTCAAGCCGAAGGTGACGCGCGCTTTGTCAAGATCGCAGAGCGTCTGCGCGAGTGGCAGCCGGACGCCCTGGTGGTGGGTGTGCCTTTTCACCCCGATGGGGCCGAGCACGAAAACACCCGGCGCGCGCGCAAGTTTTCGCGTCAGCTGCAGGGTCGTTTTCACCTGCCGGTGTTTGAGGTTGACGAGCGTTACACCACGACGGAGGCGCATGCCATGGGCGCCAAAGACGCCGATGCGGCGGCGGCCTGCCTGATTTTGGAACAGTTTTTGAGGAGTATTCCATGAGCACACTCGTGCTGGACGCTGAGGCGCTTTACACCGAATTCTTGGCTGGCGTGCGTGCGCTGTACCGCCCCGGCATGCGCTTGGTGGGTGTGACCTCAGGCGGGGCGTGGTTAGCCCAGCGCTTGCACAAAGACCTTGCGCTCAGCGACGAGGTGGGCATTATTTCCTCCAGTTTGCACCGGGACGATTTTGCCCAGCGTGGCATGACGGCCGCCGCTCAAACCCAAATTGGCTTTGATGTGAATGGTGCCGACATTATTTTGTTGGACGATGTGCTGCACACCGGGCGCACGATTCGAGCGGTGTTGAACGAGTTATTTGACTTTGGTCGACCCGCCAGCGTCAAGTTGGCCGTTTTGGTGGACCGCAGTGGTCACCAACTTCCCATTCAAGCCGATTACTTTGCCGCAAGAGTGGCGCTGTCGCCTCTCCAGTCGCTGACCTTGGCTCGCAGTGACGCCGGTGTGTTCAGTTTTAACGTGAAAGAGCGCTAAGCCATGCTGTACCGGCGTAACCCCCAACTCAACAAAAACGGCGAGTTGATTCACCTCCTGTCCATTGAGGGCTTGCCCAAAAGTGTTCTGACCCAAGTGCTGGATACCGCGGCGAATTTCGTCAGTGTGAATGACCGCGAGGTTAAAAAAGTACCGCTCTTGCGCGGAAAAAGCGTCTTCAACCTCTTTTTTGAAAACTCAACCCGCACCCGCACCACGTTTGAGATTGCCGGCAAACGGCTGAGCGCTGACGTCATCAACTTGGACATTGCCAAATCGTCCGCCTCTAAAGGCGAATCGCTGCTGGACACCATTGCGAATTTGAGTGCCATGGCCGCTGACCTGTTTGTGGTGCGGCACGGTGAATCTGGCGCGCCCTACCTGATTGCCCAGCATGTGGCACCGCACGTGCATGTCATTAACGCGGGAGACGGACGACATTCGCACCCCACGCAGGGGCTGCTGGACATGTACACGATCCGGCATTTCAAGAAAGACTTCACCAATCTCACCGTGGCCATCGTGGGAGACGTGCTGCACTCTCGGGTCGCTCGCTCGGACATTCATGCTCTGACGATCCTGGGATGCGCCGAAGTGCGGGTGGTGGGGCCCAAAACGCTCGTGCCGTCTGATCTGTCGCACATGGGCGTGCGCGTATTCCACAACATGGAGGAAGGCATTCGGGG
>JBAQDW010000174.1:0-2613 GCA_049286445.1 Rhodoferax sp.
GCTCACCGAGAAACCAATGGTGCGCCGCTGGCCACGCTTGAATTCAAAGGCCACACGCCAACCGCCCAAGTGGGTGGCGCGGTTGGCGCGGGGGTGGCTAAACGGCGGGACGCCAAGCTCAGCGTCGACCTTCAGGGCGATTTGCCCTGCAGGATCGGTCGGGTTAAACGCTACTTTATTGATAGCTGCTTGCGAAGATGGAACATGGCCTAGCGGCTGATTTGGCTCAAAAAAATCAAGCGTGAACTGAAGCAGTGGATGCATGGCCACGCGCTAGACTGCAGGGGGATAAGCGTCGGGGTCGATGCGGCGCATCTCGGCTTCGATCCAGCCCTCGACCTCGCGCATCAACTCTTTGGGCTCGCGGCCCACGCTGGGAATGGCCGGGCCAATGGACACCTGCACCACACCCGGATGCTTCACAAAACCCTCGCGCGGCCAACACTTGCCCGTGGACACGGCCACCGGGATCACGGGCGCGCCCACTTCGACGGCCAAGCGGGTGCCAGCGGTTTGGTAGGTACCGCGTTGGCCCCGCGCCATGCGTGTGCCTTCAGGAAACATGATGACCCAGGTGCCCTGGCCCAACAAACGCTTGCCCTGCGCCACCACATGCTTCAAAGCGGCAGCGCGCGACTCGCGGTCAATGTGGATCATGTCCAGACGTGCCATGGACCAGCCGAAAAACGGAATTTTGAGCAGCTCACGCTTGAACACAAAGGCCAGCGGGTGCGTCATCAAGGTCGGCAGCAACAGGGTTTCCAGCGTGGACTGGTGTTTGGACAACAAAATGGCCGGGCTGTGCGCGCCGACGGGCAGGTTCTCCAGCCCCATCACGATGATTTTCACACCCAAAATATGGCGCGTGCCCCAAATCACGAGCCGAAACCAATTCACGGCAAACCACCACAGCGGCGTGCGTTTGACCCACAGGGACGCCACCAGCAGCGTGAGCCCCCAGGGGATGACTGTGAGCAGCATCCACGCCATGTGTACAACAGAACGAATCAGGGACATAGTTGATGTTTTAGGCCTCTAGCCCTTGCCAGCTCTGCGCAAGAAGCTATTATTTTGAGAGCAAAAATACCCATGACATCAGGCCACTTGGGCGGCTTCTTCCCGGGCAATCAAAAAATCCGCAAAGGCTGCCAAATCGGTGTGGGTGAGGGTGTTTTGGGGGTAGGACTCTGGCAACTTGCCGTGGGTCAGCCCTGCGCTTTTCCCGGTGAGGACCAGGTGCGGCTCACACCCAACCGCCGCGCCCGCCACGAGGTCTCGCAGCGCATCGCCCACCGCAGGGACGCCTTTCAACTCGACTCCGTAACGCTCGGCAATTTGCTCAAACAGGCCCGGCTCGGGCTTGCGGCAATGGCAGGCGTCGCTGGGCGAATGGGGGCAGTAAAACACGGCGTCCACCCGGCCACCGGCAGCGCCCAGCAGCCCATGCATTTTGGTGTGCATGGCATTGAGCGTGGAGACATCAAACAAGCCCCGCCCTAGCCCCGATTGGTTGGAGGCAATCACCACGTGCCAACCCGCGTGGTTCAAACGGGCAATGGCATCAATCGCGCCCGGCAGCGGTACCCATTCGTCAGGGGTTTTGACGTAATCAGGACTGTCTTGGTTGATCGTGCCGTCACGATCGAGGATGACGAGTTTCATGGGGCAGCTCAGGGTTTTATAGGGCGCGCGAGGTCAGCTTGCCAAACGCGACAAATCGGCCACGCGGTTCATGGCTTCATGCAGCGTCTTGAGCAAGCCTTGGCGGTTCAGGCGCAAATCCATTTCTTCGGCATTCACCATGACGCCATCAAAGAAGGCGTCCACTGGCGCACGCAAGGCGGCCAAGGTTTGCAGGGAGGCGGTGTAGTCGCCCGCCTCGAACTGGGCCTGGGCCTGAGGACCGACGGTTTGCATGGCGGCGTGAAGCGCGATCTCGGCCGGTTCTTTCAGCAGCAGTTGGCTCACGTGGGCGTCCACGTCACCGGCTTTTTTCAAAATGTTGCCAATGCGTTTATTGGCTGCCGCAAGCGCCGCCGCTTCTGGCAAAGTGGCAAAGCTGCGCACGGCCTCCAAGCGCTTGGCAACGTCGCCCAAGCGCTGGGGGCGCAGGGCCAGCACGGCGTCCACTTCTTGCGCGCTGTAGCCTTGCTCACGCAAGCTGCCAGCGAGTCGGTCAAAGATGAAGTCGATCAGGGCGGCGCTGGCGTCGGTTATTTGGTTACCAAACGCGGGTTGGGCCGCAGCCACCAAGTCATCGACGTCCAACGCCAGGTCTTTCTCAATCAGCATGCGAATCACGCCCAAAGCATGGCGGCGCAGGGCAAACGGATCTTTGTCACCGGTGGGCAGGTTGCCAATACCAAACATGCCGACCAAGGTTTCCAGCTTGTCGGCCAGCGCCACGACTACGCCGGTGGTGTTGCGCGGCAACGTGTCGCCCGCAAAGCGCGGTTTGTAGTGGTCTTCAATGGCGTCAGCAATGCCCTCGCTCAGGCCGTCGTGGCGGGCATAGTAGCCGCCCATGATGCCTTGCAGCTCGGGGAATTCACCCACCATGTCGGTGAGCAAATCGGTCTTGGCGAGTTGCGCGGCGATGTCCACCGAGGGCAC
>JBAQDW010000175.1:0-3194 GCA_049286445.1 Rhodoferax sp.
AATCAGACGTCACGCTCTTCAAAAACGCGAGCACCTGCGCGGAGACTTCTCCCTCCATCGGCATCACTTGCATGCTGACGGGCTCTCGGTGCATGTGCATCAAACACACCCCACATGCGGGGTGCGAGGCAATCACCTCCTCACTTTTCAACGCGTTGAGGGTGGGATCATCGGCTCTCCACCGGAGCGCCCAGATATCGTTAATGATGTCCACCCCCAAGTCGAGTGCCGCCTGCATGACTTGAGGCTTATAGGTATCAACCGACACCGGCACCCCCATCTTCACCGCCTCACGCAACACGGGCAACACGCGACTTAATTCGCAGTCAATGGACAAAGGTGTGGCGCCTGGACGCGTGGATTCGCCGCCAATATCCAAAATATCCGCCCCGTCTCGAATCAAGCGCTCACAGTGATGTATTGCGGCAGACGTGGAAGCGTATTGGCCACCGTCCGTGAAGGAATCAGGCGTGACATTAACGATTCCCATGATTTTTGGCACCTTCAAATCAATGGTGAATCGGCTGGTCATCCACTGCAAAGTACTTCTCCAAAAAGCAAAACGGGGCCAAAGCCCCGTCTTTCTATTTCACTGTCTATTTTAAGCAGCCGTCGGAGCAACATCTGTTTTCACAGCCGGCGCACCACCACTGCCACTGCCGTCTCCGGTCGAGGGCACACGAGGTGACCAATCTTTGGGAGGGCGTGGTTCCCGACCGGCCATGATGTCATCGATTTGATCGCTGTCGATCGTCTCCCACTCCAACAACGCCTTTGCCATGACGTGCATCTTGTCTTTATTGTCCTCAATCAGCTTTCTTGCCAAAGCGTACTGCTGGTCGATGATACGACGCACCTCAGAATCCACCTTCTGCATGGTCTGCTCACTCATGTTCGTGGTCTTTGTGACCGAGCGTCCCAAAAAGACTTCGCCCTCGTTCTCGGCGTACACCATGGGCCCCAAAGCGTCGGTCATGCCATAACGAGTCACCATGTCACGGGCGATGTGGGTCGCACGTTCAAAGTCGTTGCTGGCACCTGTGGTCATTTGATTCATGAACACTTCTTCGGCAATGCGACCGCCAAACAGCATGCTGATTTGGTGCAACATGTACTCACTGTCATAACTGTAGCGGTCTTGCGCAGGCAGGCTCATGGTCACACCCAAAGCACGCCCCCGGGGAATGATGGTGACCTTGTGCACGGGATCACATTTATCCAACAACTTGCCGATCAAAGCGTGACCCGACTCATGGTAGGCCGTGTTTTTGCGTTCGCTTTCTGGCATGACCATGCTCTTGCGCTCGGGTCCCATCAAGATTTTGTCCTTGGCACGCTCGAAGTCCTGCATTTCAACCGTGCGGGCACTGCGACGGGCCGCCATCAGGGCTGCTTCGTTACACAGATTAGCCAAATCTGCTCCGGACATGCCTGGCGTTCCCCGAGCAATCACACCTGCATTCACGTCTTGACCCAACGGCACTTTGCGCATGTGCACGTTCAAAATCTGTTCGCGGCCCCGGATGTCTGGCAATGTGACATAAACCTGGCGATCGAAACGACCGGGACGCAGCAACGCAGCATCAAGAATGTCGGGACGGTTGGTTGCAGCAACCACAATCACACCAACATTGGTTTCAAAACCGTCCATCTCCACCAACATCTGGTTCAAAGTTTGCTCGCGTTCGTCGTTGCCACCGCCAACGCCGGCGCCACGTTGACGCCCCACCGCATCAATTTCGTCAATGAAAATAATGCAGGGTGCGTTTTTCTTGGCGTTGTCAAACATGTCACGGACACGAGCTGCTCCCACGCCGACAAACATCTCAACAAAATCGGAACCGGAAATAGAGAAAAATGGTACCTTGGCTTCGCCAGCAATTCCCTTGGCCAGCAAAGTTTTGCCCGTGCCGGGAGGGCCGACCAACAGCAATCCACGAGGAATGCGTCCCCCCAATTTCTGGAATTTCGCGGGATCTTTCAGAAAATCAACGACTTCTTTCACCTCTTCTTTGGCTTCATCACACCCAGCAACGTCTGCAAACGTGACTTGGTTGGTGCTTTCATCCAACATGCGTGCTTTGCTCTTGCCAAAACTAAACGCGCCACCTTTGCCTCCGCCCTGCATCTGGCGCATGAAATAAACCCACACGCCAATCAACAGCAGCATCGGGCCCCAGCTGACCAACAGCGTCATTAACAGCGAACCCTCTTCGCGAGGACGCACATCGAACTTGACGTCATTGGCAATCAAATCACCAACCAGTCCGCGATCCAGGTAGGTCGCAGTGGTTTTCACTTTGCGATCGTCACTTGTCAAGGCGATGATTTCCGTGCCGCCCTGGCCTTCTTGGATCACGGCACTCTTGATTCGGTTGTTGCGAACCTCTTCCAAAAAGTCGGAATAGCCCATATTGCCAGCGCCTGCCGCCCCTCGCGTATCAAACTGCTTGAAAACAGTGAACAACGCAAAAGCGATCACAAGCCAAATGGCAATTTTCGAGAACCACTGATTATTCAAGCGAGGCTCCAATACAAACGCAAATTAGAAGATTGAACATAACTGGGCCTTATTTTAGGCGTTTCAAGATGGCAAAGCGGCAGATACCGGGTTTTCGGCCATAAACCGAGTGCGGGATTCAATGGGATTTCAAACCAACGCCGACAAGAAAGGTTTCTGACGACTTGTCTCGGGACGCCTTGGGCTTCATTGGCTTGACAAGCACAAAGGTTTCCCGAAAGCGTTTCACCAAAGTATCGTACCCGGCGCCATGAAACACTTTCACCACGAGCGCTCCCTGCGGTTTTAAATGACTCTGAACAAACTCCAAAGCCAATTCAACCAAGCTTTCAATTCGCGCCGTGTCCGCACTGGCAATACCCGACAAGTTGGGCGCCATGTCAGACACCACCACATCCGCTAAGCGGGACTGCATCGCATCCGTTAATTGCTGCAGAACATCGGCTTCTTGAAAATCACCTTTTAGAAAAGTCACCCCTTCAATGGGCTCCATGGGCAAAATGTCAAGCGCAATGATGGTGCCATTGAGTGCCCCCACGGCCGCGCCCCCTCCAGTGGCTGTTTTTGGCGACATCTTGCGGCGAACATACTGGCTCCAGGCACCAGGCGTTGAACCCAAGTCCACGACCAACTGCCCCGGCTTAATCAAGCCAAAACTTTCGTCGATTTCTTT
>JBAQDW010000176.1:0-2204 GCA_049286445.1 Rhodoferax sp.
CACTGGCTTTGCCGGTAGCGGCCAAGGCCTGTGCGATCCATTGGGGATCAATGTGCCGGGACAGCGCGGCGAAATTTGGGAGTGTGTGGGCTTTGCCAATCATCAGGGCCAAAACAGGTGAACCAACAGGGGGCCGAGTATGCAGGCAAGCGGGGGATGAAAAATGCCGATCACTGGCTTAAGTGAACGGCATTAGCGCATTAGGGGTCCTTTGGGCTTCTCTTCGTTGCCCCTGGCCCCTGGCGCGCTGAGCGCCTTGAAGGTTTATAAACTTACAATAAAAAGAGGCTGTAGCCCATGCCCGTACTGCGCAAGCAGCTCTTTTTTTTATAGCAAAAATTTTTGGCTGGCAGGCCCAGTCACTCGGGCTGCGGCGCCACTACTTGAATGGAAGTGCGCGCAAATGCGGGGATGAAATAGCCTCCAAGACCCCCCGCCAATTCTGTCGGGAGCGCACGGGCACGGCCTGCCACTGGCGGGTTTTGTCGCTCCACAATCGCACCTCGGTAAACACTTGGCCCAACAGCCCCCGGCTTGGCGGCTCAAGAGAGCGTCGGTCAAAGCATCCGGCGGCCCGCAATGCGGCGTCGTTCGGACTGTGAGGGTGAGGGTTCATGAGGGGCATAAGAACGTCTTCAACCAGTAGGATGGCGCGGTGCTCGGGATGTCAGTTGGAATAAGCCCCCATTTTAGGGCCGCGCACTGAGGCGTCATCCCCATCAGCCGGCGTACCTTGCGCTTGTCAAAGGAATGGGCGCGGCGGTGCTGGCCGGCTTGTTGGGGCTGCCCACTGCAACGACTGCACTCCTTCTTTATGACAAACTGGCGTCCCTCAGCCGCCTGCTCCCCATTTTTCCCACCCCCCTTTTTGTTTTGCCTCGCCATGCCATTGCCAACCTCCACCCGGTTCATTGCACCCCTCACTCGCCGCTCTTTGCTGCAAGTCAGCATGGGCTTTGTGACGCTGCCGGCCCTTCCCCGGGCTTTGGCGGCACCTGCGCCGTCGTCCGGCGGGTGGCCTCGGACTTTGGCGGTTCCGGGAGGCATTGCACGGGTGTCACTGGGCCCGGCGGCGGTGCGGCCGATTGCCCATGCGGGTGAGGTGCCTTTGCTGGTGCAAGGTGATGTGATTGAGTGGACGGCTTTGGTGGGCATTGCGCTCAGCGCAGTTGCGGGTGACGCCGTCATCACCGTGCAGACGCCAGGTCAAGCGCCACGGCCCGTGAGTTACGCCGTGGCGGACAAGTCTTACCGTGAGCAGCGCCTGAAGGTGGCCCCCGGCACGGTCGATTTGTCGGCGCAAGACACCGCGCGCTACGAGAAAGAGCGCGCGCACCAACAGACCGTTATGGCGACGTTCAGTGCGCCTTTGCCACCCGAGTCCCTGCGCATGCAAGTGCCCACGCCCGGACGCCGTTCAAGCTCTTTTGGCCTGCGCCGGGTGTTCAACGGTCAGCCGCGCAACCCCCACAGCGGGATGGACATTGCCGCCGCCACCGGCACCCCCATCGTGGCCCCCTTGGCCGCACGTGTCATTGACACCGGCAACTACTTCTTCAACGGCAACACCGTGTGGCTGGACCATGGGGCGGGCTTGTTGAGCATGGTGTGCCACTTGAGCCGCATCCAGGTGAAAGTGGGCCAGGTGGTGCAGGCGGGCGACCGGGTGGGGGCCGTGGGGGCCACGGGACGGGTCACCGGCCCGCATTTGCACTGGGGCGTCATGCTGAACCAGGCCATGGTGGACCCCGCTTTGTTTCTGGCGGACTAATTCCAACGCCATGCCAATGGGATCTGTTGTTGCTTCGCCTTGCCGTGCGTCTGCACTGTCTGCGGCTTCGCGCCTAAGCGCCTATCGATCTGAAAATGAAACAAGCCGCGCCGGCCCACCCCATCGCCCTCCATTTTTGCGCAGGGTGCTATGCTGCGCGCGATGAATTTGGCCGCTGCAACCCGTTTGATCTGCTTTAACAAACCCTATGGCGTGCTGAGTCAGTTCACCCCCGAGGGGCGCTGGCGCGGGCTCAAAGACTTCATTGACATTGCGGGCGTTTACGTGGCCGGGCGGCTCGACGCCGACAGTGAAGGCCTGTTGCTGCTGACCAACAACGGCCCGCTCCAAGCCCGCATCTCAGAGCCCAAACACAAGATGGAAAAAACCTACTGGGTGCAAGTCGAGGGCACCCCCAGCGAGGCGGCTTTGG
>JBAQDW010000177.1:0-6017 GCA_049286445.1 Rhodoferax sp.
GTGCCTTGCTCGACCAACTGGCCTTGGTCCAGCACCACGATGTGGTCGGCCTTTTGAACGGTCGCCAGACGGTGCGCGATGACCAGGGTGGTGCGGTCTCGCATGGCTGTTTCCAATGCGGCTTGCACCATGCGTTCACTCTCCGCATCCAGTGCGCTGGTGGCTTCGTCGAGCAGCAGCAGCGGCGGATTTTTCAACATGGCGCGGGCAATCGCGATGCGTTGACGCTGGCCCCCGCTGAGCCGCACCCCTCGTTCACCCAAAAACGTGTCATACCCTTCGGGCAAGGTGCGGATGAACTCATGGGCAAAAGCGGCATGGGCGGCGGCTTTCACTTCCTCGTCACTGGCGTCGGGGCGGCCATAGCGAATGTTTTCCAGTGCGCTGCTGGAGAAGATCACCGCGTCTTGCGGCACGATGCCAATGCGCTGGCGCAGATCATACAAACTCATCTCGTTGGTCGGCACCCCGTCCAACACAATGCGACCGGCGCGCGGATCGTAAAAGCGCAGCAGCAACTGAAACACGGTACTTTTGCCTGCGCCGCTGGGCCCCACGATGGCCACCGTTTGCCCCGGTTTGACTTGCAGCGAGAAGTGCTGCAACGCGGTCTGCTTGGGACGTGAGGGGTAGTTGAAATCAATGGATTCAAAATTGATAGCGCTTCCCGCAGGTGGGGTAAGGGCTGGAGCCGGATTTTGTGGTGAAGTAATGGCAGAGCGGGTGCCCAACAACTCCATCAAGCGTTCGGTCGCTCCAGCGGCACGCAGCAGGTCGCCATACACCTCACCCAGCACGGCAAACGCGCTGGCCAGAATGATCACGTAAACCACCGTTTGTCCCAGGTGGCCAGCGGTAATCCGCCCGGCCACCACCGCTTGGGTGCCTTGGTACAGGCCCCACAGCAGGGCGGCGGAGGTGGCAATGATGATGAAGGCCACCAGAATGGAGCGGGCCTTGGTGCGGCGCACGGCCGTGATGAATGCCTCGTTGGTTGAATGGTTGAAACGGGCACCTTCGCGTTCTTCTGCGGTGTAGCTTTGCACCACCGGAATCGCATTGAGCACTTCGGCCGCAATCGCGCTGGAGTCGGCCATGCGGTCTTGGCTGGCGCGGGACAGTTTGCGCACCCGTCGCCCGAACCAGACCGAAGGCACCACGATCAACACCAACACGCCCAGCACTTGAAACATGACATACGGGTTGGTCCAAATGAGCATTCCCAGCGCGCCAATGCCCATCACCGTGTTGCGCAAGCCCATGCTCAGGGACGAGCCCACCACGGTTTGCACCAGTGTGGTGTCCACCGTCAGCCGTGACAGCACCTCTCCGGTTTGCGTGGTTTCAAAAAATTCGGGGCTTTGGTGCAGAACATGCCCATAAACCGCGTTGCGCAAATCAGCCGTCACGCGCTCGCCCAACCAACTCACCATGTAAAAGCGTCCCGCTGAAAACAGACCCAGCGCAAATGCCACGCCAAACAGTGCCACAAAATGATTGCGCAAGGCCATCACTTGCTCGCCCTTGTCGGTTTGCACCAGTCCCCCGTCGATCAGACTGCGCAAGGCGACCGGAAACGCCAAGGTCGCCACAGCGGCCATCACCAAAAAAAAGATGGCCAGCCCAATGCGCACGCGGTAGGGACGCAGAAATGGCAGCAAGCCAGACAGCGCGCGGGGAGAGGCTTTGGCGGGGGTGGGGGTAGTCATGCGCATGAGTGTAGTCAAATTTGCAAAACTAGTTGTCCAGCCAAACAAAGCCTTGACACTATTTGCCTAGGCAATTAATAATTGACGCCGTATGACCAAACCCCCCCCATTTCCTGACCCTACGCGCCCGGCGGACCCGCTGGCGACTGAGCCGCACGAGTTTTACCGGGCTGATGGCTATGTCACCGAGAACAGCGTGGGCTATCTCATGCGCCGTGTGGTTAACGCCGTGTCGCAAGGCATCGACCGTGAGTTGGCCAGCCGCGACCTTACGAACGCACAGTGGCTGCCACTTTTTCAATTGTTCATGGGCAAAGCATCCACCGTGGCCGAGTTGGCGCGCGCGTGCCACTTGGATGCAGGGGCCATGACGCGCCTACTGGACCGGCTTGAGGCCAAAGGTTTGTGCCGGCGCGTGCGTTCGGTGGGCGACCGGCGGGTGGTCAATATTGAACTCACTGACGAGGGCCAAGTTGCAGCCCAAGGTATTCCGGGCATTCTCAGTCGCGTGCAAAACGCACATTTGGCGGGGTTTTCAGTTGAAGAGTTTGAAACACTCAAAGGCTTGCTGCGTCGAATTTTGAACAACGCACAGCCTTCTGTTGATGCCCCCTTCTGCAGTGGAGAAAGCAATGAAGTTTGACCCTTCCAACCGCGCCGCGCGTTTTCGGCGATGGCCTGCCAGCCTGCTGCTCGTGGCCGTGTTCGGTTTGAGCGCCTGTGCCCAGATGGGTGACCGACCTGCGGTGCATGACCTGCAAGATGCGACGTCATTGGGTTTGGCGAATGCCAAGGCCACCGCTTTGAGTTTGACACCTGACTGGTGGCAGGCGTTTGGGGATGCCCAGTTGGACGGCTTGATCGTGCAAGCATTGGCTGCCAACCCCAGCTTGGAAGTCGCTCGCGCCCGAGTTGCCCGCGCTGAAGCCGGCACGACGGGTCTGCGTGCTGCCGCGGGGCCTCAACTCAACGGGGCGCTCGATGTCACGCACCAGCGCTACACGGCCAATGGCGCAGTGCCGCCCCCGTTGGCGGGTTCCGTTCGCGACTCGGGCACCTTGCAACTGGGCGCGAGTTGGGAGCTTGATTTTTTTGGCAAGAACCGGGCTGCTCTTCAGAGTGCGCTGGGCCAGGTGCGTGTGGCCCAGGCAGAAGCCAGTGCGGCCCGCATGGTGGTGGCCAGCCGCGTGGCGCATACCTATTTTCAGCTGGCGCGGTTGAATGACCAATTGCGTGTGGCACGTCGGGCCCTGTCCCAACGTGAACAGGCGCTGGTGTTGGTGAAAGACCGGGTCTCGGCGGGTTTGGATACGCGCCTTGAACTGCGTCAAAGTGAGGGCGGTTTGCCTGAGGCCCGGTTACAGATTGAAATCTTGCAGGAGCAGGTGCGTCTGTCCCAACTGGCTTTGGCTGCTTGGGTGGGCGAGCCGAATCAGCCGCTCAAGTTGGTTGCTCCCTCCTTGTCGGCCGTGCGCGCTGTCCCGCTGGAGCCGACTATTCCGTCCGATCTGTTGGGGCGCCGGGCTGACATTGCCGCCGCCCGCTGGCGCGTTGAAGCCGCTCATCAAGACGTGGCCAACGCGCAGACGCTGTTTTATCCCAGTGTCAATCTGGTCGCCTTCGCTGGCCTGTCCAGCATTGGATTGGACCGCCTGATTGATTCGGGCAGCGAGCAGTGGGGCATGGGTCCGGCAATTCGCTTGCCCTTGTTTGACGGCGGCCGGTTGCGCGCCAATTTGCGGGGAAAAGATGCTGTGCTTGACGGGGCGATCGGCAGCTACAACGCCGCCGTGATTGATGCCGTGCGCGAGGTCGCCGGTTTGCTGGCCTCATTGCAGGCGATCGCCCGTCAGCAGATTGAACAGCAAGCGACATTGACGGCCAGTGAGGATGCGTATGGCATTGCCGTGCAGCGGTATGACGCCGGGCTGAACAACTACCTCAGCGTGCTGGCGACCGAAGGTGCAGTCCTGCAACAGCGCCGTCAAACCGTTGACCTCAGTGCACGCGCCATCGACACCCAAGTGAGCTTAATGCACGCACTGGGTGGCGGCTACCGCGCTGAATGGCCTGGTACCTTGGCGCAGAAAAACTAATTTCCCCTGAATTTGATTGACGACACCATGAATGCTCCTACTTCCCCTGCAGCGGCCCATCCCCATAACATCCGTAAAAAAGCGCTTGTCACTCTGGCAAGCGTTGTGGCGCTCTCTGGCGCCGTTTGGGGGGTGTACGAATGGCGTGTGGCCAGTCACTATGAATCGACCGACAACGCCTACGTGCAAGGCAATTTGATTCAAATTACCCCCCAAATGGGCGGCACCGTGATCGCTATCCTGGCTGATGACACTGACTTCGTGAAAGCAGGGCAGGCGCTGGTCAAATTGGACCCGGCCGATGCCAAAGTGGCGCTGGATCAAGCCGAATCCAATCTCGCCCAAGTGGTTCGCCAAGTCCGGACTTTGTACGCCAACAATGGCCATTTCGACGCCCAAATTCGTCTGCGTGAGTCCGAGGTGGTGAAAGCCCAAACCGAGATCGATCGGGCCACCGATGACCTCAACCGTCGCCAAGGCTTGGCCGCGAGCGGTGCCGTGTCAAAGGAAGAACTCAATCACGCGCTGACCCAGCTCAGCAACGCAAAGAGCGCGCTGGTAGCCGCCCAAGCCGGTGTCACCGCTGCCAAGCAACAGTTGCGTAGCAACCAAGCCATGACCGAAGGGGTCGGTATTGAGGCACACCCCAGCGTGATGACCGCTGCTGCCAAGGTCAGAGAAGCGTGGATCGCGACGCAGCGGGCCGAATTGCCCGCACCCGTGGACGGCTATGTGGCGCGGCGCACTGTGCAGTTGGGCCAACGCGTGGCCGCCGGAACGCCCATGATGGCCATCGTGCCCCTGAACCAAGTGTGGGTAGATGCCAATTTCAAGGAGCCTCAATTGCGCCACATTCGCATCGGTCAGCCAGTGAAGTTGGTTGCTGATGTGTACGGCAACAAGGTGTCTTACGACGGCGTGGTTGCCGGCATGGGGGTGGGAACCGGTGCTGCGTTTGCTTTGCTGCCTGCACAAAACGCCACGGGCAACTGGATCAAGGTGGTTCAGCGGGTGCCAGTGCGGGTGACCCTTAATGCTGAGCAATTGATTAAAAATCCCTTGCGCATCGGTTTGTCCATGGAAGCTGAAATCGACGTGACCCAGCAGACTGGCAAGATGCTGGCCGATTCGCCACGCGAGTCTGCGCGGGTGCAGACTTCGGTTTACGCCACGTTGGACAGTGGGGCGGCCGCAGAGGTGCGCCGCATTGTGGCGGCAAACCTTGGGACGCACTGAGCGGCACTTCAATGGCCAACGCCAACTCTTTTAATCCGCCGCCGCTCGACGGCGCGGCGCGACTCTGGGGCACGATTGCCCTGTCGCTCGCCACGTTCATGAACGTGCTGGACTCTTCTATTGCTAACGTGTCGTTGCCCGCTATTGCCGGTGACTTGGGCGTGAGTGCGAACCAAGGCACTTGGGTCATCACCAGCTTTGGCGTGGCCAATGCCATTGCACTGCCTTTAACGGGGTGGCTGTCACAACGCTTTGGTCAGGTTCGCCTGTTTGTCACCAGCGTGATGTTGTTTGTACTCACCTCATGGTTGTGCGGGCTCGCGCCCAACATGCCGATGTTGATTGTTTTTCGCGCCTTGCAAGGCTTTGTGGCAGGTCCGATGATTCCGCTGTCGCAAGGCTTGCTGCTGTCGAGTTACCCGCCCGCGCTGGCGGGCTTGGCCATGGCACTGTGGGCCATGACCACCTTGGTGGCCCCCGTGCTGGGGCCGCTGCTGGGCGGTTGGATCACGGACAACATCTATTGGTCTTGGATTTTCTACATCAACATCCCCATCGGGCTGCTGTCGGCCTTCATGGTGTGGTCGATCTATCACAAGAGAGAAAGCGTCACGCGCAAGTTGCCCATTGACGGCGTGGGGCTGGGTTTGTTGGTGCTCTGGGTGGGCGCTTTGCAAATCATGCTGGACAAAGGCAAAGAGTTGGACTGGTTTCATTCCTCCGAGGTGATTGGGCTGGGCATTGTGTCGCTGGTCGGGTTTCTCTTTTTCTTGATATGGGAGCTGACGCAGGAGCACCCGGTGGTGGACCTGCGCCTTTTTAAGCGTCGCAACTTTTGGTCAGGAACGGTCGCCATCTCGGTCGGCTACGGGCTATTTTTCGGCAATGTGGTGTTGCTGCCGTTGTGGTTGCAGCAGTTCATGGGCTACCCCTCGATTGACGCTGGCATGCTGCTGGCGCCGGTAGGCGTGTTCGC
>JBAQDW010000178.1:0-11152 GCA_049286445.1 Rhodoferax sp.
ACGGGCACCGTGAACGCTACACCTTCACAGGAGCGCCCACCAAGCGAACCAAGTTGACGCGCGACCCGGCTCAATGAAACTCGCGGCTTTGGGTGGCCAGGCCGCCGAGTAGCGGCGTCAAATCTCTTAAGTGGCCGGCGATCAGGTGGCGGACTTGACCGCCTGTCTCTGCGTCGCGCTGCCACACGCCGTACACCGCCAACAGGCGTGAATGCATCAGTTCTCGGCGTTGCTTTTCTTGCAGTGACTTCCAGACAATCACATTGACGGTACCGGTCTCATCCTCCAGCGTGACAAAGGTCACCCCCTTGGCGGTGGGCGGGCGCTGGCGCATGACCACCAAACCGCAAGCGCGCACCAGTCGACCATCGGGCAAATCATGCAACTCGGCCGCCGTCATAAGCTTCTCTTTTGATAGCTGCTCGCGCAGAAGCAACAAGGGGTGAGACCTTAAAGTGAGTCCTAAAGTGGCGTAGTCAAACAGCACCTCCTGGCCTTCACTGGCGGGGTTGAGTTGCAAGAACTCTTCTTCAACCGGCACGTTGTGCAGCAACGGCGGCGCAGGTTTCAAGGCCGAGGCGTCCCACACTTGCTGTCGGCGGTGGCCCGACAGTGCGGCCAGCGCATCAGCCCCTGCTAACGCATTGAGGTCGCCCCGGTTCAGCTGCGCGCGCAGGGCCAAATCTTCGGTGCTGGTGTAAGGCGCTTGTGCGCGAGCATCAACGATGCGTTGTGCCGCCCCTTGGGCCAAGCCACTCACCTGCCGAAAGCCCAGGCGCACGGTGTTGTGGGAAGGAGGCGACGCCCCGCCCTCTTCCAAGGCGCAGTCCCACGTGCTGTGCATGACATCGACCGCCCTCACGGTGACGCCATGGCGCTGCGCATCTTGCGTGAGTTGTGAGGCGCTGTAAAAACCCAGCGGCTGGCTGTTGAGCATGGCAGTGAGAAAAATGGCGGGCTCATGGTGTTTAAGCCAACAACTCACGTACACCAGCAAGGCAAAACTGGCAGCATGGCTTTCGGGAAAACCGTATTCGCCAAAGCCCTCGATTTGTTTGAAGATGCCCTCGGCATAGTCACGCGTGTAGCCCCGTTCCACCATGCCGCCAACCAAACGGTGATAGAACTTGTGCACGCCGCCTTTGCGCTTCCAAGCGGCCATGGAGCGACGCAGGCTGTCGGACTCGCCCGCGCTAAAGCCGGCGGCCAACATGGCAATTTGCATCACCTGCTCCTGAAAAATCGGCACGCCCAGGGTGCGCTTTAAAGCCTCTTTCAACGCCTCACTGACGTAAACCACGTCATCGGGGTGTTCGCGTGCCTTGAGATACGGGTGCACCATGCCGCCTTGAATCGGCCCGGGGCGCACGATGGCCACCTGAACCACCAAGTCGTAAAAGCAACGCGGCCTCAAGCGTGGCAGCATGCTCATTTGCGCGCGGCTCTCGATTTGAAACACACCCACCGTGTCGGCCCGGCAAATCATGTCGTAGGTGGCGGGGTCTTCAGCTGGAATGTCTTGCATCTGAAAGTCGTACCCTCGCCGTGTGCTGATCAGGTCCAGACAGCGGCGAATGGCGCTCAACATCCCCAGCGCCAGCACATCGACTTTGAGTAAACCCATCGCGTCCAAATCGTCTTTGTCCCACTGGATGATGGAGCGCTCTGGCATGGCCGCGTTTTCAACCGGGACCAGCCGGGTCAGCCGACCTTGGGTGAGTACAAAGCCGCCGACGTGTTGACTCAAATGCCGCGGAAAACCCTGTACTTGGCGGCTCAGGCTCAACCAACGCGCCACCGCCTCGCCCTCAGGCGCGGGGTGGTCTGGCCCCAGACTGACCAGTGCAGCCGCCAAGCGCTCGGTCAACACGTCGCGGCAGTACATGCCCGGATGCTCTTTGGACAACGCGGTGATCAACGCCTCATCAATGCCCATGGCCCGCCCCACATCGCGCAAGGCACTGCGGGGCCGGTAGCTAATCACCGTGGCGGTCAGTGCCGCGCGGTCGCGGCCGTACTTGGCGTAGATGTACTGAATGACCTCCTCGCGCCGCTGGTGCTCAAAATCCACATCAATATCGGGCGGCTCGTTGCGTTCACGGCTGATGAAGCGCTCAAACAGCATGCTCATGCGCGACGGGTCCACCTCGGTCACCCCCAGGCAGTAGCACACCGCCGAATTCGCCGCCGAACCTCGTCCTTGGCACAAGATGTGGCGCGCGCGCGCAAAAGCCACCAAGTCGTGCACGGTTAAAAAGTACATCTCGTACTTGAGCTCTGCAATCAAGCCCAGTTCATGCTCAAGTTGCTGCTGCACCCACGCCGGCAAACCCTGCGGGTAGCGCTGGCTGGCCCCTTCATAGGTGAACTGGCGCAGCGTTTGCGACGGCGTCAAACCCGCCAGCACCGTCTCCATGGGGTACTGGTAGCGCAACTCATCCAGATTGAAGTGGCAACGCGACGCCACTGCCACGCTGTTGGCCAGGCATTCCAAGGGGTAAAGCTGCGCCAAGCGCGCTCGCGAGCGCAGGTGCGCCTCCGCATTGGGCAACACGCCAAAACCGGCTTGCGCGACCGTGCGCCCCAAGCGCACGGCAGTCAGCATATCTTGCAAGGGCTTGCGAGACCGCACATGCATGAGCACCCCGCCCACCGCCACCCGTGGCACCTCGCAGGCCTCAGAGACGCGTTTCAAGGCATGCTGCCTCAGCACATCACCCGGCTGGTGCTGCACCGTTGTGGCCAACCAAAGTTGAGTGCCAAATAGGCCTCTAGCCCAGATGCAGATTGCGTAAAGCGCTTCGAAATTTATAGCAGATGGGGGCAACAGAATAATCTCGCACCCCTTGAGCAAGCCAAAGTCGCTGCGTGCGCGAGACACCGTGTAGCAGCCTTTAGGTGCGGCACGTCGCGCCGCCGTGATGAATTCGCACAAGTCGCCCCAGCCCTTCAGGTCGCGGGCCAAAGCCACGAAGCCGCCCCCTTCGTCCAGCACAAACTCCGCCCCCAACAGCAACTTCATCCCCCATTTTTTGGCCTCCACGTGGGCACGCACCACCCCTGCCACCGAACACTCATCCGTCAGGGCCAAAGCGCGGTAGCCCAACGCATGCGCCCGCGCCACCAACTCTTCGGGGTGCGAAGCACCCCGCTGAAAGCTGAAGTTACTCAGGCAATGCAACTCGGCGTAATCAGGCTCGGGAGGGTTCATGGGGGGGGTGCGGAAAAATACTGTGTAAAAAAACAGTATAAACAACGGGACGTGATTTGAAAACGTGGTTCTTCTTTGGCCACTCAACCGCCAAAATCTAAGACATTGCCAGAATGCGCGGCCTTACTACATTTGACGAAATGTAATTAAAACCATAAGATCCATTGGCTCTATGGCTGCAACTTCATTAATTTGCAGCCAATTTGCTTCTATATGACAGCAACGCACTCCAGATCAAAAAAATCTATTTTTCTGTCGGTCATCAGGGCCCATCTGCAAACAGCACGGCCGGGGCATCGCATTGATCCCATCCAGGGTCCGGTTCAGGACAAAAACGTTGCCTCGGCATGGAGTGACCGAAACGCAGCAAGAAGATTCGAGCCCCACTTGTAAACCCATTCCCATGGAGGATAAAAATAGATGACAACAAAAATTGAAATGATTCTGGCCACCGATCTGGATGGCACTTACCTGTCGCCCGACCTGAACGAAACCACGTCAGACCTGTACAAAACCATCAAAGACAACCGCGAGAAGGTCATTCTCATTTATGTCACCGGACGGGGGTTTGAAAGCATTGTGTCTTTGCTGGACGACTCCTCGCTGCCCCGGCCCGACTACATCATTGCCGACGTGGGTGCCACCGTTTTGAAGCGACATGGTGACAGTTACGCTGCTGTCGTGCCGCTTCAAAACGACATTGCCGACAAATGGCCGGGTCGCGACGCCGTGCTCAGCCGCACAGCAGGGATCAAGGGCTTGGTGTTGCAAGAAGTGCCACAAGAGCGCCGCTGCTCGTTCTATTACGACAGCAACGCCATCGTGCCCGGGATCAAAATCATTGCCAAAAACTTGGGGCTGGCGGTGCTGACCTCGGCCGATCGCTACTTGGACTTTCTGCCCTTGGGCGTGTCCAAAGGCCACAGCCTGACCCAGCTGCTGCGCTCTGAGGGCCTGCCCGAAGAAAAGGTGCTGGTCGCAGGCGACACCTTGAACGACCTGTCTTTGATGCAAACCGGCTACCGTGGCGTCGTGGTCGGCAATGGCGAACCTGCGCTCAAAGAGGCCGTCATTCTGGAAGCCACGCCCGGCAGCGCGCATGAGATTTACCAAGCCCAAGCCAACGGGCCCGCCGGTATTTTGGAGGCCATGGACTACCACGGCTTCAAGAAAAGCATGGTCCCCAGCGCCGAACAACTGCCTACCCTGCATGGCTTGGCCGAGCTGGTGATTGTTTACCACCGGCAACCCTTTGACGAGGTCAAAACCGGCAAAAAATACGTGCGTCAACAACCCAAAAGCCCCAATGGCATTCTGCCCACTCTGCTGGGCTTATTCGCAGGCGGAAAAAAAGGCGCTTGGGTGGCATGGTCGCAGCGCGACAGCCGCCACCCCGACGACTTCGATGTCGATGTGGCGGTGGATGCCGAAAAGTACCCCAATCTGCTGGCCAGCCGCGTGGCCCTGAGCGCCAACGACGTCAACATGTTCTACAAGCAGTTCTCCAAGGAGGCGTTTTGGCCCATCATCTTCTCCTTCCCTGAGCGGGCGAAGTTTAAAGAGGCCCACTGGCAGCACTTTTGTGACATCAACCGGCTGTTTGCCGAGCGCACCGCCGCTGTGGCCGCGCTGGGTGCCACGGTGTGGATTCATGACTACAACCTGTGGATGACCCCCGCTTACTTGCGCGATTTGCGTCCTGATTTGAAGATTGCTTTCTTTCACCACACCGCCTTTCCCAGCGCCGACATCTTCAACATCTTGCCGTGGCGTGGCTCCATCGTGGCCAGCCTGCTGAAGTGCGACTATGTGGGGTTTCACATTCCCCGCTATGTCGAAAACTTCATCGACGTGGTCCGCTCCAACGTCTCCACCCAAGTGCTGGAAACCGAGTTTTGCGCCCCCACTTACCTCACCCACGGCTGTGCGCTGGGGGTGGAAGAGATGACGCGCAAGATTCAAACCCCCTACGGCGTCGTGCGGGTGGGCGCGCACCCCGTGGGCATTGACAACGCCAACATCAAAGCCATTGCGAACGCGCCTGAGACTCACAAGCTGCGCGACAGTCTGCTGGCCGAGGCCCAGGGCAGAAAACTCGTGCTGTCCGTGGAGCGGCTGGACTACGTCAAAGGCCCCATCGAGAAAATGTTGGCCTACGAGAAGTTTCTGGAAACGCACCCCGAATGGCATGACAAAGTCGTCATGCTCAACATCGTCACCCCGGCGGCCCCCGGCATGGAGATTTACGCCAAAACACGCGACAAGGTGGACCAGGTCATTGGCCGCATCAATGGGCGCTTCTCGCAAATGGGTTGGACCCCTGTGCGCTACTTTTACCGCCCCCTGCCCTTTGCCGAATTGGTCGCGTTCTACATGGCCTCGGATTTGGCCTGGATCACGCCGCTGCGGGACGGCTTGAATTTGGTGTGCAAAGAATATGTCTCTGCCAAAGCCGCCTCCCACACCTCAGGCGTGTTGGTGCTGTCAGAGTTTGCCGGTGCGGCCGTGGAACTCAAAGGCGCCCTGCTCACCAACCCGTATGACGAAAACAGCATGATTCAAAGCCTGATCACAGGCTTGGCACTGAACGAACGCGAAAGCCGTTTTCGCATGAATGCGCTGATCGAGCGGGTGCAGGAGTACGACGTGAACGCGTGGGGTGACGACTTTTTGGCGTTTCGCAAGCACTGCGAGTCATCCGACTGCTGATCCCCCTTTCCCGCTTGGCGGGGTTGCGGCGCAAGAAGTGCTATATTTTCGGTAGCTGCTTGTGCAGTTGCTACAAGGGCTAGCGTTGTAAAAGTCAATCAAAAACCTTGTGGGACGAGATTGCAGAAGTTTCAAAGCCTTGTTCTTTCCCCCCCCTCTCCCCCAACCCCTCTCCACCCCCGCCGGGCGGGAAAGGGGAGCTCAACAGCCCTATGCGGCCAACGCTTTGTCTGGGGTGGCGTTCACGCGCAGACGCCAACATTCAAACCTGCCGGGAACCGCGTGAGTGTGGGACGACACTGACGCTGCCCGTGTTCACTTTGAAGGTTGGCGGCTCACGGTGAACTCAACCACTTCCAACACGCGGCCACATAGGGCTGTTGGCCCCCCTTTCTCGCCCGGCGGGGCGAGAGAGGGGTTGGGGGTGAGAGTGGGGGTTGGAGCGCAAGAATTGCTACATCGTTGATAGCTGCTTATGCAGGTACAGCAAGGGCATTTGACCTGCGATTGAGAGGGACCGGCCTGACGATAGGCGTTGAACGCCGCTCATTCCACCCGCCCCGGCAAGTCCAGCGGCAGGGCGGTGGTGCTCTTGATTTGCTCCATCGAAAACGCAGACGACACCCCGGTCAAGGGGCCAAGTTGAATGAGTTTTTTGTAAAAACGATCAAACCCCTCGATGCTGCTGGTGGCGACCTTCAGCAAGTAATCCACGTCCCCGCTCATGCGGTGCAGCTCCAACACTTCAGGCATGGAGGTCACGCAAGCCGCAAATTTGGCCAGCCACTTTTCGTCATGCTGCGAGGTGCGTACGCTCACAAACACGGTCACGGGCAGCCCTACTTTCTTGCGATCAACGATGGCGACGCGTTGGGTGATAAAGCCATCGTCTTCCAATCGCTTCACCCGCTTCCAGCACGGCGTGGTGGACAGGCCCACGCGTTCACCGAGCTGGGCGATGGACAGCGTGCCGTCGCGTTGCAAGGCCTCTAAAAGCGCAAGATCCATTCTGTCTAGCATGTTCATTCCTCAATAAGTGGTTTTCGCAGGCGTTAAACACCAACTATTTTGATTATGGTAGGTCAAAAAGAATAATTTTCTCGTGTCGATTTTTTAAACTGTTGCACTTCCCACCCGGAGTGCCCCATGCCCATTACCCCCATTTACCTCGACAACAATGCCACCACACGGGTGATGCCTGCCGCACAAGCGGCTGCGCAGTCGGCCATGGCGGAGGTATTTGGCAACCCCAGCAGCGGGCATTGCACGGGGCTTGTGGCGCGCCAACTGCTCTCTGAAGCGCGCACCAGCACGGCACAGGTGCTTGACAGCGGCGAGGGACAGCTGATTTTCATGAGTGGTGCGACTGAAGGCATTCAGACCGCCGTGTTTTCTGCCCTGATGAACCTTCGGCAACGCAAAGCGCAGGGCGAGCCAATCGGGCGCTTGCTGGTCTATGGGGCGACAGAACATAAAGCCGTGCCCCAGGCGCTGCTGCATTGGAACGCCGTGCTGGGCTTGGACCTTGAGGTGGTGGCGCTGCCCGTTTGCGGCCATGGGCAACACCAGTTGGACGTGTTGGCACAGTGGCTGGGTGACACCGCCTTGTTGTGCACGATGGCCGCCAACAATGAAACGGGCGTGGTGTCTGATTTGGGGGGCATTGAGCGGTTAATTCACACCCACAACCCGGCCGTGTTGTGGCTGGTGGACTGCGTTCAAGCGCTGGGCAAACTGCCTTTGAAGCTTCACCAAACGCGCATGGACTACGCCACGTTTTCCGGCCACAAATTGTATGGCCCCAAAGGCATTGGTTTGCTGTACGTGCGCGCCGGCAGCCCTTACACCGCCATGATGGCCGGAGGGGGGCAGGAAGCAGGCTTGCGTGCCGGAACTGAAAACATGCCCGGCATTGCCGCGTGGGGCGCCGTGATGAAAGCCTTGCGGGAGGGGCGCACCTTTCAGTCGGGCAGCCGCCTGATGGCCCACCGGGCGCAGTTGGCGCGGGCCTTGTTGTTGGCGTTTCCTGGCTTGGTGTTCAACGCGCCGTTCAGCTTGGCGGTGCCCACCACGCTCAATTTCTCAGTGCCTGGTTTGAGCAGCAACACGTTGTTGGCTTTGTTCGACGCGGCGGGCGTGCGCGTCAGTGCGGGCAGCGCCTGTTCAGCGGCCAAGGCCGAGCCCAGTTATGTGCTGGTGGCCATGGGCCTGCCCGAGTGGCAAACCACTTCGGCGGTGCGCTTGTCGTTTGGGCCGTTGGACGACCACGTGTTGATTGATCAGGCCTGCGCCGCCATCGTGCGTTGCGGCCAAGTGCTGGCGCAGGTGCAAGCGCAGACTGCCTTGTCCGCCCACTTTCCGCCTGCAGCCATTGGCTTGCCCAAGGCGGAGACCGACTTCACCGAGTTGCCTGTGGCGGCGCTGGCGTGGGGCGATCTGGCCACTTTTCTGAGCCAACACCCTGACGCCCAAGTGGTGGACGTGCGTGAGCGCTATGAACACTTGGCCGGTATGCCCTCGGTTTTGGCGCGGCGGGTGGTGAACGTGCCTCTTGATTGTCTGGACCACCATGTCGCGGGCTGGTTGGCAGAACCCGCGCGTCCCATGGTGTTCTTCTGCCGCACGGGCAACCGCAGCCACACCGCAGCCCAAGCGCTCATGCGCCACGGCCACGCCCAGATTCACCATTTGGCGGGCGGACTGGCGCTGGTGTGAGGCCAGGGCATTGAAAAATTTGCTCCTTATAGAATAGCTGCTCGCGCAATAGGGTAAAGGGCTAGAGCCACTTTTGTTGCTCAATAAAGCATGGCCAGCAGACCCAAAAAAACGGGGCCATCAGGCCCCGTTGAGGTGGGCTGCAAAGCCGCTATTTACATGCCCACGTAGTTGGGGCCGCCGCCGCCCTCGGGTGTGACCCAGACGATGTTTTGGGTCGGGTCCTTGATGTCGCAGGTTTTGCAGTGCACACAGTTTTGCGCGTTGATTTGCAGGCGATCAGAGTTGTCTTCGTTTTTCACAAACTCGTAAACGCCTGCGGGGCAGTAACGTGCCTCTGGCCCGGCGTAGATTGCCAAGTTGATGTTCACTGGCACCGACGCGTCTTTCAACGTCAGGTGGGCGGGCTGGTGCTCTTCGTGGTTGGTGTTGCTGATGAACACGCTGGAGAGCCGGTCAAAGGTGAGTTTGCCATCGGGTTTGGGGTAAACGATGGGCTTGCACTGCGCGGCCGGTTTCAGGTACAGGTGGTCCGGCTTGTCACGGTGAATCGTCCACGGAATGCTGCCCTTGAGCACAAACTGCTCGATCCCGTTCATCAGCGTTCCCACAGTCAAGCCTTTTTTGAACCACGTTTTGAAGTTGCGTGACTTGTTCAGCTCCTCATACAGCCAGCTCTTCTCGAAGGCCTCGGGGTAGGCGCTCAATTCGTCGTGTTGGCGTCCCGCCACCACGGCGTCGAACGCAGCGTCGGCGGCCAGCATGCCGGTTTTGATGGCGGCGTGGCTGCCCTTGATGCGGCTCACATTCAGGTACCCCGCATCACAGCCCACCAACGCACCGCCTGGGAACACGGTTTTAGGCAGGGACAGCAGGCCACCCGCAGTGATCGCGCGCGCGCCGTAACCCAAACGCTTGGCGGTGATCTCCCCCTTGGCGTTCTCAAAGTAGTAACGCACGTTGGGGTGGGTTTTCCAGCGCTGGAATTCCTCAAACGGGCTCAGGTAGGGGTTGGCGTAGTCCAGACCGGTGATGAAGCCCAAGGCGACTTTGTTGTCTTCAGCGTGGTAGAGGAAGGCGCCGCCGTAAGTGCTGCTGTCCATGGGCCAGCCGGCGGTGTGCATGACAAAGCCGGGTTGGTGGCGGGCGGGGTCAATCTCCCACACTTCTTTAATGCCAATGCCATACGTTTGGGGGTCACGGCCTTCGTCCAACTTGTATTTGGCAATCAGTTGTTTGCCCAAGTGGCCGCGCGAGCCTTCGGCAAAAATGGTGTATTTGCCGTGTAACTCCATGCCAATTTGAAAGCTTTCGCTGGGGTTGCCGTCTTTGCCCACGCCCATGTTGCCGGTGGCCACCCCTTTGACCGCGCCTTCATCGGTGTACAGCACCTCGGCAGCCGCAAAACCGGGGAAGATTTCAACGCCCAGCGCCTCGGCTTGCTCGGCCATCCAGCGGGTGACGGCGCCCAGGCTGACGATGTAGTTGCCGTGGTTTTGAAAACAGCCAGGCAACAGAAAGTTGGGTGTGCGAAAGCCGGACTTTTCGCCCAAAAACACCATCGCATCGTCGGTGACGGCTTGGTGCAAGGGGGCACCCCGGGCCTTCCAGTCGGGGAACAATTCGGTCATGGCTTTGGGGTCCATGATGGCCCCTGACAAAATATGCGCGCCGGGCTCAGAGCCTTTTTCCAGCACAACCACCGAGACGTCCTTGCCCTGCTGGGCCGCTTGCTGTTTGACGCGAATCGCCGCCGCCATGCCGCCGGGCCCGCCACCGACAACGACCACGTCGTATTCCATTGCTTCACGGGGGCCGAACTGGGCCAGAATTTCCTGAGGGGTCATGGATTAACTCGCTTGATAATGAGGCAGGGTCCTGGGTAGGACGGCGACATGGGGTTGTCGGGCGTGGGTTGGATTTTAGGCGTTGAAATTATAAAAAAGAACGGTCGTTCTTTTTAATCGTGAGGATTCTCTAAATGGCTTACAGCATTGATCTCTCCGGTCGCGTGGCGTTGATCACCGGCGCGTCCAGCGGGCTGGGCGCTCAGTTTGCCCGAACTTTGGCAGCGGCAGGCGCGGCCGTGGTGCTGGCGAGTCGCCGGGTGGAGCGGTTGAAAGAGTTGCGCGCCCAGATTGACGGCGAGGGCGGCGACGCCCATGTGATGGAGTTGGATGTCACCGATGTGGCATCCATCAAGTCCGCGGTGGCGCACACCGAAACCGAGGTCGGCTCGATCGACATCTTGGTGAATAACTCCGGGGTCAGCACCACGCAGCGTCTGCACGAGGTGTCTGAAGAAGACTTTGACTTTATTTTTAACACCAACGTGCGCGGCGCATTTTTTGTGGCGCAAGAGGTGGGCAAGCGCATGCTGGCGCGCGCCCAAGGCGCAGCACCGGGGCATTTCACGGGCGGGCGCATTGTCAACATCGCCTCCATGGCGGGCTTGAAGGTGCTGCCGCAAATTGGCGCTTACGCCATGAGCAAGGCGGCCGTGGTGCAGATGACCAA
>JBAQDW010000179.1:0-8129 GCA_049286445.1 Rhodoferax sp.
GGGTGTGCCGCCAATGGTTTCGCACGGCGTCGGTGTCACCCGCATTCACCGCTTTGGCCCATTGGCCGATGCCGCTTTCGTCAGAGAACCGGCGGCTGTGACGCAGCATGATGGTTTGTTGGGCCAACGGGGACGCGGTGGTGGCGTTGGCGGTGCCCCAGGCGCTGATGTCCGAGCCGGTAACTTTTTTCACCCACGCCGTGGTGCTTTTGGTGTAGTTGGCTTGCACGGCACCTTCGCAGAGTTGCCCCATGACGGCACCGGCCTCTACCGAGGCGAGTTGGTCTTTGTCCCCCAGCAGAATCAGGCTGGCTGTGAGGGGCACGGCGGCAAGCAGGCGGGCCATCATGTCCAGATCAATCATGGAGGCTTCGTCCACGATGACGAGGTCAACCGCTAACTCAAAGTTCGCGTCCTGGCCCTGATTGGGGCGAATGTGTAGGAGCTTGTGCAAGGTGACCGCTTGGGTGGGGAGGTGGCCTTGCATGGCCTCAGGCAGTCGCTTGACGGCGCTGGCAATGGATTCCCCCAGGCGGGCAGCGGCTTTGCCGGTGGGGGCGGCCAAAGCGATGCGCAGGGGCGCGCCTTGGCGCACGGCCTCAGACTGCAGCAGCGCCAGCAGGCGCACCACAGTGGTGGTTTTGCCGGTGCCAGGGCCGCCGGTGATGAGGGTGAGGCGGGCACGCGTGGCCAATGCGCAGCCTATTTTTTGCCCATCGGGGACTTCGCCGTGGGGTGCGCCGGGGAACAACTGGTCCAAGGCCTGCGCCAAATGGTCAGGCTCGGGGCAGCGTTGTTGAAGGCGTGCGGCGACAGCGGCTTGAATGCTTTGCTCGGCATTCCAATTGCGGCGCAGGTACAGGCGCGGGCCATCAAGCACCAAGGGACTGTTGGCGCCCATGGCCCACGGGAGGGTTTGAGCGCCCGCCACCAAATCTGCGGGCAAAAGACTTTGGGTTTGAGAGGTCCACCCCAGCGCCCCGACACCATGGGTTTGCAGGGCCTCCAAATCAAGGCACGCGTGTCCTCGGCCAAACTGGTAGCTGGTGAGGGCCGCCAACAGGCGGTGCCTGGCATCCTGGCTGGGTTGGGCGTCGCTCAAGAAGGTGGCAAAGGCGGTGTCCAAGCGGGTGAGCGGCAAGGCAAGCGGGGCGGGTGGGTTGAGGGTTTCAGTGCCAGCCATCACGCAGCCTCGCTTTCTTGGGGGGTGTTGGCCAACGGGCCGGTCAATGAGGCGTCTAGCGCTTCGATCAATTCACGGGGCGGCTTGTCAACAAACTGTCCCGCGCCGGGCTGGTCGATGCCGCGCAGGAACAGGTAGAGCGCACCACCAATGTGCTGGTCATAGTCGTACCCAGGCAGGCGAGAGCGGAGCAGCCGATGCAAGGCCAGCAGGTACAGGGTGTACTGCACGTCATAGCGGTGCGACAAAATGGCGGCTTGCAGGTGGGCGGGGTCGTAAACGGGCAAGCGGTTGGATTTGTAATCCAGCACGTAGTAGCGACCGTCGTGCTCCAACACCAGGTCCATGAACCCGATGAGCATGCCCTCCAAGGTTCGGGGTTGCAAAGGCATTCTGGGCTGACCGACCAACACGTGTTGCTGGATGAGCTGGTCGATGTGAAGCGCGTGTGTTTTTTGCACCGTCATGGTGAAAGCCATTTCCGGCCAGGCTTTGGCCCGGGTCAGGGCGGCCAGTGTCAAGGGCGGTGCCACAGCGTCGCTGAGCGTGGTCGGAAGGTCGGCCAAGAGGATTTGTTTGATCCAGACATCCAGCAGAGCGACGTGTTCCTCGTTGAGCTTGAGGCGCTGGGATTTCCTGGCGACCAAAGAGCGCCATTCCCCCACCACGGCGGCAGAGGGTGACTCCAGCGCCGCCGGCCAACCTCTTTGGGCTTGCCATTCCAGCAGGTCATGCAGCAAGGTGCCATAAGCGCTGCCGGCAGGGAACGCGTTGTACACCAGCGGCAATTCCGGCATGAGGGCCACCTCTTGAACCTGCACCGCTTGAACCTGCACCTCGGCACTGTCCACCTGTGCGTCAGCCATGCGGCTGTCGCGCTGCGTGTCAAGGGCGGTGACGTTGGCAAAGGGTGGCGAATTGTGTTGCACCAAGGCGCTGAAGCTGGCGCTCCACCAGTTATTTTTGAGCCGTCGCTTGGGCTCGGTCGCTTGCTTGTACACCTTGTCTGGCGCGGTGGGGGCGTAGCGGTCATCACTGGGGGGCGGGGCGGGTGCCACCACGATGTCTTGACACGCCTGCCATGCCGTCAGGCGCTCGGTCAAGTCATCGGCGGATTGCCGTTGCAAGAGCACAGACACGGCACTTTTGGCTTTGGGTGATTTGCCGTCCACATCGCCCTTGACCTGCGCCAAGCCCACCCACACGGCTTTCTCGGCACGCGTGAGGGCGACATAGAGCAAGCGAATGTCTTCGGCGAGGCGCAGCGCGTCGTCTTTGCCGCTGTCTTTTTTCTCGGCCATGAAGGCAGAGACGAAGGGCAGAAAAACCAGGGGGTACTGCAAGCCTTTGGCCTTATGCACAGTGATCACCTGCACCAAATTGGCATCGCTTTCCAGACGCAGTTGAGCGGTGTCGCCACTGGTGGTGGGGTTTTGAAGTTGCCCTTCGAGGTAGCGAATCAAGGCCCCCTCGCCTTGCAGGTTCAGACTGGCGGCTTGCAACAAATCGCCCAGGTGCAGCAGGTTGGTTAATTGGCGTTCGCCATTTTGGTTTTGACTGTCGCTTTGAGAATGCCGCGGGTTGAACAGGCGCGCAGGAATGGACTGCGCGTGCAACAGGTGGTGCAGCATGGGCAAAAAGCCTTGGCGTTGCCAAATACTTTGCCACTGGTGAAACTGGTCCACCACGCTGTCCCAGGCGCGCTCGTCTTGAAACAGTGATTCGAGTTGTGCCCACTCCAGGCCCCACAGCCGGGTGGTCAACGCCGCCCGAAGCCAGGCGGTGGAACGGGGGTTGGAGACGGCCAACAGAATGCGCCACAGATCGGTGGCCTCTGCCGTGTCAAACACGCTGTCGCGTTCGGACAGGTACACGCTGCGCACCCCACGGGCCGACAAGGCATGGCGAATCGCGCGGGCTTCACGCCAGCCGCGCACCAGCACAGCCATGTCGCCAGGGGCAACGGTGCCGGGCTCGCGACTGCCCGGGTTGGCGCGGCCCTGGTTGAGCAGGCCGACCATTTGGGTGGCGAAGAGTGCGGCCATTTGTCGCAAAAACACGTCTTTGCGGGGTGGTGTGGCGTTGTGCTGGTGCCAGACGGTCATGGCGGGCTGCGTCACGGCCCCCAGTTGTAGTGGATGAACCGCTGCATTGCGGGCCACAACGGGCTCAAACGGCACTTCACCAAACGGTTTTTCAAGCTGTGAGAACACATGGTTCACTGCTGCCACCACGCCCGGGGTGGAGCGATAGTTACCTGAGAGGGTGTGAATTGCCCGCGCGTCAGCTCGGGCGTCAAGGTACGTGTCCAGGTCCGCCCCTCGAAAGCTGTAAATCGCCTGCTTGGGGTCTCCGATCATGATCAAACCGGTGTCGGGGCGGGTCGATTCCCCATAGATTTTGGAGAGCGAGCCGTATTGCCAGGGGTCCGTGTCCTGAAACTCATCCACCAAGGCAACCGGGTACTGTTGACGAATGGCGTGGGCCAAGCGGCCGTCTGGCGCTTGCAGGGCGCGGTACAGGCACTGCAGCAAATCTGAGAAGTCAAACTGGGCGAGTTGGGCTTTGGTGTTGCGGTACGCCAAGCCGATTTCATGGGCGGCATGGGCCTGCAAGCCCTGCGCTACTTCTGGCTCGCCGCGCATGTGGTCGCACAGGGCGTCAATATGGGCGAAGACGGCGTGGGCTTGTGCGCCAGTCCAGCCTTTTTCCAGCAATTTGGACAGCGAGAACCACTCCAGCACATCGACCTTGACGCTGTGGCCTTGCATCCACAGCGCCATGTTTGCAAGCCGACTGCTTAAATACTTGGGCGGATAGCCTTTGAGCACTTTGGCGGCGGCTGCGTCACTCACCCCTGCCACCAAGTCCGGCGTCCACAGGGGACGCACCACGGACTCCAGAGCGTCCAACTGCTCTTTCCAAACACGCCATTTTTGCAGCAAGGTGTTTGGCGCGTCGCCGGCAAAAACAGCAGACTGCGGGGCTTTATCCGAGAGGGCCCACAGTTTGTTGAGCACGTCCAGAAACTCATCGGGGGTCTTGCCCAGGGTCTTGAGCGCCCCGAGCTGCGCCACCGGCAGTGGGTAAAACCATTGGCGCCAATAGTCCTGCACGGCAGTCAGCTTGAGGCGCTCACTGTCTTCCACGCGGCTTTGCTGGAACAGGCTGGCACTGTCAAACGCGTGTTGTTTGAGCATGCGACTGCTCCAGCCGTGGATGGTGAAAATGGCCGCGTCGTCCATCCACTGCGCGGCCATGTCGAGGCGGTAGGCGCATTCTGGCCACTGGGTTGGGGAGTAGGCCGCACGCAAGTCATGCAAAAACGCATCGGCATCCACAGCCGCCCGGTCGTCTTCCCGAAAGAAGCGGGCGGCCTGGGCTAATCGCTCACGAATGCGGCCCCGCAGCTCTGCAGTGGCCGCTTCGGTGAACGTCATAACCAATATCTGAGGGGGGTACAGGCCGCCATTACCACTGGCTTCACCTTGCAGACTCTGCCGCAAGTGCCCTAAAACAAGGCGCACATAGAGGGCCGCCAACGTCCACGTTTTGCCGGTTCCGGCAGAGGCCTCAATGACATGCAAGCCCTGCAAAGGCATGGTCATCGGGTCCAGCGGCAGGGTCATCACCACGCTTTGGGTACTCGCGTTCATGCACCGACTCCCGCCGCTGGTGTAACGGATGGTCCAGCGGCTTGCCCAACACAGACATGCCGAGCCAAGTCGCCATAGATCGGCTCGGCCCACAGCGCCAGACCCGCTTCAATGTCTTCATAGTCAGCAAAGGCGCGGGCGAGGTAAGCGGACTCTTGAAGTTCCCCCGTGGTATTAAAACCTCCCGTGAAAAAGGGCTCTGCCACTTCAAGGGGGTCTTTGGGTTCTTTTACAGTGCCATTCGCATCTGGTTGATCATTCTTCATTTGCACCTGCAGGTAGGCCCACGCGGTTTTGCACGCCACCGGCAAAGGCCGCTGCCAGGCGGCTTGGTACGCCGTCACCAAGCGTTTGAGTGCGGCTCGTGCCTCGTCCACGCTCAGAGGGTTGAACACCACGTGGTCATCAAGACCCAGCTGGACACTCACCACGTTCATCCCCCCGGCACACGCGGCGAGGTGATTAACCCACAACCCAGCGACGATGTGCACCCGTGCGGTCAAGTCGTCATCTTTGCCTTCAGCCACTTTGCCCAGACGCTGGTGGAGCTGCAGCCAGGAAGGGGGAGCTGCTCCAGACTTGTGCTGGCTTAACAGTCCGACCAACGTGCCCGTGATGGTGAATCCCTCTAACTCCAAGGCCACAGATTGCGCGGGAACCGGGTGTGTGTAAATCTGTGTCCACGGTCGTCTTCGCTGCAGAACCAGCGCAACTTCGCGTTGGAACTCCGCTACCGTTCTGGCACCAAAAGCCGCTATTGGCAGCTGGCCAGAAAGGTGGAGTTGGCTCAAGGCCACATCGACATCTGCGGCATTGAGCAAGTCTTGCCCAATTTTGTATTTTTCCAAGCCATTAAGGGAGAAGGGCTCTTCTTCTTGCGCCACCTCCTCGACGCCATCCAACTTGACCCCCAAGCGGCTGCGAAAGAAGACGTCAACGGGTTGGCGCACCAAGCGTCGCAATTCATCCAGGGTGATTGCTTGGGGTACGGCGCTCAGGTGTACGTCCTTCGCGTCCGCGTTGTCAGCACGCACATCAATTGCCATGCTATGCACCTGAGCCCAATCTTTGTCGTAGGTGCTGAACGCTGACCCTTCCAAAAAATAGGCGTCAGAAAAGGGTTGCAAAGGTTGCTTTTGCGGCTGGCGCGGCGGTGTCCACCCGGCATTCAGAAACTCAATCAACTGTGCTACCAAAACGGAGGGCGGTTGTTCGGAGTTGTCCGTGGAGCGATGGCCCTGCCAGCTGAGATACAGCTTTTGACGCGCTGACAAAACAGCTTCTAAAAACAGGTAGCGATCATCTTCACGGCGCGAACGGTCTCCGGCACGCCAGCTCTGGGCCATGAGGTCAAAGTCTCGCGGCGCGGTTTGCCGTGGATAGTCACCGTCGTTCATTCCCAGCAGGCAAATGATCTTGAATGGAATGGAGCGCATGGGCATCAAGGTGCCAAACTGCACACCCCCTCCAAAAAATCGCTGGTGCAAGCCCCCTTCCTGAATTTGCGACAGCCAGTGGTCGCTAACCACCTGCAACGGCAGCGGTGTGTCGAGTTGGGCATCTTCACAGGCTTTTTGCCATACGTCTAAAGGCTCTAGCAAGCGCTGAATCAATCGTTCTTGCGACTCGTCAGTGGCTTCAAAAAAGCGCTCCACCAATGCGGCCATGAGATGCGTCCACTGCGAGGGGGCGTTGTCAGTGGAAAGCTCTTGCAAGGTCAAGCTCACGGCATCGACCCATTCCAGCAGTTTGCTCACCAGCGGCGCATCCAAACCTCTGATACCGGCTTGGGGCAAACACTTTCCCCAAGGGAGATCGCCGCCAACGGCATAACCCAGCAGCAGGCGGCGCAGGCCAAATGCCCAGGTGTTCTGATCCATGTCGGGCACATCAGCCGAAACACCCCACATCTGGCGGTGCTTGGCATCCAGCCCCCAACGCACACCCGCTAATGTGAGCCAGACTTGGATCTGATCCACATCGCCCTCGGTCAGGTCAAAGCGCTTTCGGACAGCGTCCACCTCCAGCAGGCTTAACCAGTCTGCCAGAGAAATACGTGAATGGGGCAGCGACAGCAACTGACCCAATGCCTGCACCACCGGTGACTGGCGCGCGGTGGTGTCGGCAACGGAGAACGGAATATAGCGAGGCTGACCCGCCGCGAACCGGCCAAAGACCGCTTGAATGTGAGGTGAAAAAGTCTCCATATCAGGCACCATGACCATCACATCACCAGGCTGAAGTGACGCCTCGGCATCGAACCAAGCCCAAAGGCGGTCGTGCAACACCTCAACTTCACGCTGGGCTGAGTGGGTGGTGATGAAGGTGATGGAGTCATCCTCATCCCGCCATGCCATGGGGGTATCAGGCACCGGCTCCAGATTCAAAATAGAAGACTGCATTTGGGCCAGCTGGGACGGATGCGCTTGATCGGCCACCGGATCCACGAAAGCATCGACACGCGTGAGGCGTTGGCGGTAACTCTCTACGTTATCAAAATCACTTAATAAGTGAAGGTAATCTCGACCTTGCTTACCCCAAGACGCCAACAGAGGCTGGGTGGCCGTGGTGTGATCTACGGTGCGCATTGATGAAGCGACACCACCCGGCTTGCCCTGCTGCCTTTGTCGAACCTGCTGACGTAAGCGATCATGGCCCTCGACGATGTCGCCCCAGTAGTATTGGCAGGGATTTTGTACGAGCATGAGAACTTGGCAGACCTGCCCCAGTTCAGCCAGGGCCTCGATGGTTTGCGTGGGCAGCGAGGAAATTCCGAAAACCACGAGACGCGGCGGCAAGCCAAAGGGTCTAACACCTTCGGTCTGACTCCGCGCTACCTGGGTTTTCAAGGTCGTCATGAACCGGCTGTGAACACTCGCGCGCGACGATTCAGCGAGCGCCTCGCCTACGTCGTCCCGAATATCCCGCCAGAGCTGGGCCTGCCAAAGATGGTCATCCTCCAACGCCGTGGCGGCCCCACTGGGGTTGAGCAACATATCGCGGCCTAGCGCCCAACTGGCCAGCCAGTCGGCGCGATAGCTTTGGTAGCCATCAAAGACGTCGGCCACCTGCGTCGCCAACTGGTACAACTTGCGCCCGTCAGCGCGCCCCTCCCCCAGATAACGACGCAATGGCGCGTAGACCGGATGGCCTGCAGCCACTATCGGCAGAAGCTGAACCAAGCGCCAAACCAAATTGTTCTTATCGAATGGCATGTGCAGTGGAACCGCATCAGCACCAAGCACTTGTCTGTACATTTGCCATAAATAGCTGCTGGGCAGCTCCATGCG
>JBAQDW010000180.1:0-15756 GCA_049286445.1 Rhodoferax sp.
CCACCAAGAGCGGCGTTGCAGACTTGGCCTTTGACAACGATGTGGAAGCGCTGCTCATGCTGCGCCGCCTCTACAACTACCTGCCCCTCAACAACCGCGAAAAAGCACCCGTGCGCCGTGGCGGCGATCCGGCCGACCGCATGGACAAAAGCCTGGACACGCTGGTGCCTGACAACGCCAATAAGCCCTATGACATGAAAGAACTCATCGTCAAAACGCTGGATGACGGTGATTTCTTTGAGCTGCAGCCTGAGTACGCCAAAAATATTTTGATTGGCTTTGGCCGTATGGAAGGCCAAACCGTCGGCATTGTGGCCAACCAGCCGCTGGTGTTGGCGGGTTGCCTGGACATCAAGAGCTCCATCAAGGCCGCGCGTTTTGTGCGTTTTTGCGATGCGTTCAACATTCCCGTGATCACGTTTGTGGACGTACCCGGCTTCATGCCCGGCACCAGCCAAGAGTACGGCGGCATCATCAAGCACGGCGCCAAGCTGCTCTACGCCTACGCCGAGTGCACGGTGCCAAAAATCACCGTCATCACCCGCAAAGCGTATGGCGGCGCGTATGACGTGATGTCGTCCAAGCACCTGCGCGGCGACGTCAATTTCGCCTGGCCCAACGCTGAGATTGCGGTGATGGGCGCCAAAGGCGCGGTGGAAATCATCTTCCGTGAAGACAAAGGCGACCCGGCCAAACTGGCTGCCAAAGAGGCCGAATACAAAACCCGCTTTGCCAACCCCTTTGTAGCCGGCGCCCGGGGTTTCATTGACGACGTGATCCTGCCGCACGAAACCCGCAAACGCATTTGCCGCTCGCTGGTGATGTTGCGTGAGAAGAAGATTGAGAATCCGTGGCGCAAGCACGGAAACATTCCACTTTGATGGCCCGAGGAGATAAGAACATGTTTGACAAAATACTGATCGCTAATCGCGGCGAGATCGCTTGCCGCGTCATTAAAACGGCCAAAAAAATGGGCATTAAAACTGTCGCGGTTTACTCTGACGCTGACCGGGATGCTCGCCACGTGCTGTTGGCCGACGAGGCGGTTCACATTGGCGCGGCGCCCAGCCGCGAGAGCTATTTGATGGCTGACAAAATTATTGCGGCCTGCAAGCAAACCGGTGCTCAAGCGGTGCACCCCGGTTACGGTTTTTTGAGTGAAAACGCGGAGTTTTCCAAGCGTGTGGAGGAAGAAGGCATTGTCTTTATTGGCCCCAAACACCACTCCATTGCCGCCATGGGCGACAAGATCGAATCGAAAAAACTCGCCGGCGCAGCGGGCGTGAACTGCATTCCGGGGGTAAATGACGCCATCGAAACACCTGAGAAAGCGGTTGAGATTGCCCAAGGCATTGGTTACCCCGTGATGATCAAAGCCAGTGCAGGCGGTGGTGGCAAAGG
The DNA here is from genome assembly GCA_049286445.1 of Rhodoferax sp. GTDB lineage: Bacteria > Pseudomonadota > Gammaproteobacteria > Burkholderiales > Burkholderiaceae_C > Rhodoferax. The sequence goes on from JBAQDW010000180.1 coordinate 1,402, forward strand.
CTTGCGGGTGGCGTTCAACGACAAAGAAGCGTTTGAAGGCTTTACCAGTTGCCGCAACGAGGCGCGCAACAGCTTTGGTGATGACCGCGTGTTCATCGAGAAATTCGTTGAAGAGCCGCGCCACATCGAAATTCAACTCATTGGCGACAGCCATGGCAACGTCGTGTATCTGAATGAGCGCGAGTGTTCCATCCAGCGCCGCCACCAAAAGGTCATTGAAGAGGCGCCAAGCCCCTTCATCTCAGAGGCCACCCGCAAAGCCATGGGCGAGCAGGCGGTGCAGTTGGCCAAAGCGGTGAACTACCAAAGCGCAGGCACGGTCGAGTTTGTGGTCGGCAAAGACCAGAGCTTTTACTTTTTGGAGATGAACACCCGCCTGCAGGTGGAGCATCCGGTAACGGAGTGCATCACGGGGCTGGACTTGGTGGAGCTGATGATTCGTGTGGCCGCGGGCGAAAAGCTGCCGCTCACCCAAGCCGACGTGAAGCGCGATGGTTGGGCGATTGAGTGCCGCATCAACGCAGAAGACCCGTTCCGTGGCTTTTTACCCTCCACCGGGCGTTTGGTGCGCTTTCAGCCGCCCACGGAGACGATGTTCTCTGCGGACACCCGCCATTGGCAAGGGGTGAGGGTTGATACGGGCGTGCAAGAGGGGGGTGAAATTCCCATGTATTACGACTCGATGATTGCCAAGTTGATCGTGCACGGCAAAGACCGTTTGGACGCCATTGCCAAGATGCGCGAGGCCTTGAACGGCTTTGTGATTCGCGGCATCAGCAGCAATATTCCGTTTCAGGCGGCCTTGCTGGCGCACCCCAGGTTTGTGGCGGGTGACTTCAACACGGGCTTCATTGCGGAAAACTACGCGCACGGTTTCCGAGCCGAAGACGTGCCGCACGATGATGCGGACCTGCTGGTTGCCCTGTCAGCCTTCGTGAACCGCAAATACCGCAACCGCGCCTCAGCCATCAGTGGCCAAATGGAAGGGCATGAAATTGAAGTGGGCGAGGACTTTGTGGTCGTGACATTCGGCGAGCAAGGGGTCAACCAGCAAACCCCGGTCACCGTCACAGAGTTTGAAGGAAAAACGGGCTCTAGCCTAATCACCGTCGGCGTAACCAGCTACAAAATATGTAGCAATTACCGGCTTGGGGAGACGCGTATCAGTGGGACTTGTAATGACCAACCGTTTACAGCGCAGGTGGAGCGTGGCGGTTTGGCGGGAAAAAACCCTTTGAGTATTCGCGTTTCTCACAACGGCACGCAGGTCGATACGCTGGTGCTGTCACCCCGCGGAGCCGAGTTGCATGCATTGATGCCTTACAAAGCGCCGCCAGACATGAGCCGCTATGTGCTGTCCCCCATGCCCGGGCTGCTGGTGGATGTGGCCGTGCAAGTGGGCCAAAAGGTGCAGGCTGGTGAACGCATTGCCGTCATTGAAGCCATGAAGATGGAAAATGTGTTGTTTGCGGCGGCGGACGGTGTGGTGGGCAAGATTCTGGCCGTCAAAGGCGAAAGCCTGACCGTGGATCAGCCCATCGTGGAGTTCGCATGACCGCGGCTCGCCCTTTCAAAGTGCTGGGCATCCAGCAAATTGCCATTGGCGGGCCTGACAAGGCCCGGCTGCAAACCCTGTGGGTTGAGATGCTGGGCCTGGAAGTCACAGGCAACTTTCGCAGCGAGCGTGAAAACGTGGACGAAGACATTTGCGCCATGGGTGTCGGTCCTTTCAAGGTTGAGGTGGATTTGATGCAACCCATTGACCCTGAGAAAAAGCCGGCCGTGCACACCACGCCGCTCAATCACGTGGGCCTGTGGATTGACGACCTGCCCAGTGCGGTCACGTGGTTGACCGCGAACGGGGTGCGTTTTGCACCGGGTGGCATTCGCAAAGGTGCCGCTGGCTTCGACATCTGCTTTTTGCACCCCAAGGCGAATGAGGAGTTCCCCGTCAGTGGCGAGGGGGTATTGATTGAGTTGGTGCAGGCTCCGCCCGAAGTGGTGAGTGCCTTTGGCGCACTTGCGTCAGGGTAGTCGTGAGACAGGGTGCGGGTGACTCCTGACTATAGGTTCGGCGCATAGAATGAAACTCAGGGGTGTGGGGCGGATGCCTGCACAATTGAGTGGGTAGTTACAAGTGAGGCTGACGCATGATTTTCAGGACACTGATGTCTCCGGGTTGTGGTTTGATGCGAAAAATGCGGTTACCAGCAAAGTTGCTTGTACTTGCTTTGGTGCTATTTACGCCGTTGGTGTTCACTTTGGTCCAGTCCGCCATGGCCGGCCCAGGGTCTGGATGGGCGCTTCAGGCGGGGTTGAGCGGCATGGGTTTGCTGGTGGGCGGGTATTTGCTGTTGGCTTTTTATCAAAGCCTGACTCAGGATCTGCGGGCCGCAACACAAGGAATGAATCAACTGGTGGCAGGTGACTTGCGTCTGCAGTCGCTGGCTAGAGGCAGCGATGAGTTGGCAGAGCTGGTGCTTGCCACGGCCAAGATGGGGGCCACCGTGTCTGCAATGGTCGCAAACGTACGAAGCAATGCGGCGTTTGTGGCGCACTCGGGCCAAAGCCTGGCCGCAGGCAACCGCGACTTGTCTGACCACACTGAGCAACAAGCCGCCAACCTGGAACAAACTGCAGCCAGTGTGCAAGAGTTGTCCAGCACGGTGCAAGAAACATCACAAACCGTGCTTCAAGTCAACCAACGGGCGGGTCGTGTGCGCGATGTCGCTGACCAAGGGGTGGCCACGATGGCTGAAGCCATCGCCTCGGTTGAGGCCATTCAGAGCAGCGCCAAACGCATGGATGAGATTGTTGGTGTCATTGACGGACTGGCTTTTCAGACCAACATCCTCGCGCTCAATGCTGCGGTAGAGGCTGCTCGGGCAGGTGAGTCGGGTCGGGGGTTCGCGGTGGTGGCCAGTGAAGTTCGCTCACTCGCGCAACGCTCTGCTGAGTCGGCCAAGGAAATTCGCCAACTGATTGGCGCCTCGTCTGCGCAAGTGACCCTCAGTGTGAGCAAGATTCAAACCGCGGGCAACAGCTTGACACAAATCGTGTCAGGCATTCGCGATGTAGCGACCAACATGTCGCAGATATCGACGTCGAGTGCGGAGCAAAGTAATGGCTTGACGGAGATCACCACGGCGATCCGTCAGCTCGACGAGATCACCCAGCGAAACGCCCAGATGGTGGAACATGCCGTCACGCAGTCCAGCAATTTGGAAGGCCGCGCCACCACCTTGGTGGAAGCGTTTGCCCTGTTCAAACTGCAGCAGGGGTCGGCAGACGAGGCCGTGGTGTTGGTGGCACGTGCAGCCGCACAACGGAGCCGAAGCGCATCAGGTGAAGCGTTTTTGCGAGAGATCACTGACCCCGCACAGGCCTTTCACGACCGCGATATGTATGTTTTTGTGCTCGATGCCCATGGCACTTACCTCGCTTTTGGCGGTAACCGGTCCAAAGTGGGAACAAGGGTTCAAGACATTGCGGGAATCGATGGGCAAGGACTGTTGGACGCCATCATTAACCAAGCTCAAATCGAGCCTGGCTGGGTGGAATATGACATCACCAATCCGCTCTCGGGTCGGGTGCAAACCAAAATGTCGTTTGTGCAGCAGGTCGATAACTGGTATTTGGGCTGCGGCGTGTATAAAAATTTGGTGATCAGTTGATTCGTTTGTCAAACGCATCTTTGATTGGCAACCTGCGCGTTACTGGGCTTCGGATGAGGCTCGTTTTGCCCGCGCACGGGCCAGTGCCGCTTCAATCACGGCTCGTTTCTGTTCGAGAATGAGGGGGTCGGTGTGCTGGGAGTGGGCGGCAAGGTCTGACAGTTTGAGTGCCGCTTTCTTTTCAAGCCTTTTAGCACTCTCGCCCTTGTCCCTACTGCGTCGATAGCTATAAAATTCATAGCGTTTTCTGGCATTATCAGCCAAGGGTTGAGACCAAGCCTCCCAGCCCGTCGCTGGGCCTGAGACATTTTCAAGGTGGATGCAATCCACCGGACATACCGGCAAGCACAACGCACAGCCAGTACAGTGGGCATCAATGACCGTGTGCATGCGTTTGTTGCTGCCCACAATGGCATCTGTGGGGCAGGCACTGATGCACAGGGTGCAACCAATGCACCAGTCTTCATCAATGAAAGCAACGGCACGTGGGCCCTCAACACCATGGTTTGGGTTAAGTTCTGAAGTGGCTCGCCCCGTCAACTCCGCTAACCAAATCACCCCTTGCTGGCCTCCAGGGGGGCATTGGTTAATGGGTGCCGCTTCAACCGCGATGGCTTGGGCGTAGCTGGCGCAATCAGGATAGCCGCAGCGCGTGCACTGGGTTTGAGGCAAAACCGCCAGAAGGCGGGCTGCAAGCGACGACATTACTTGTGACGCGCTGCCTTTTTAGTGGCTGCCGTATCCTGGGGCGTTGCGCTTGCGACTGCATCGGCTTGGTGGGTCGCGGCTGCGGGCTCAGGTGGTGTAGGCGTCTGAATTGCCGACCCAACAACGTGGTGTGAGGCAATAAAAGCTTTCAACTCAGGGTACACCACTTCACGCCAGCGGCGACCACTGAAAATGCCGTAGTGGCCCGCGCCTTCGACAATCAGGTGCTTTTGTTCGGGATCGACCACGCCACCACAAATTTTGTGCAGTGCTTCGGTCTGGCCCAAGCCCGAAATATCGTCCAACTCACCTTCGACTGAGAAAAGCGCGGTGGATTTGATGTCTTCAGGACGGACGCGCTCGACTTTCCCATCTACCCCTTTGATATCCCAGGTGCCGTTAACGAGGTTGAACTCTTGAAAAACCACCTTAATGGTTTCGAGATAGTAATCCGCGTCCATGTCCAGAACGGCGTTGTAGTCGTTGTAGAACTTGCGGTGGGCTTCCGTGCTTTCGTCGTCACCCTTGATCAGGTCTTTGAAGTAGTCGTAATGGCTGTTTGCATGGTTTTGGGGGTTCATCGCCACAAACCCCGTGTGCTGCAGAAAACCAGGGTACACACGGCGTCCGGCACCTGGGAAGCTGGGTGGCACGCGGTAAATGACGTTGTTCTCAAACCAGTCGATGCCTTTGGTGGTGGCCAGGTTGTTTACTGAGGTGGGGGATTTGCGAGCGTCCAGGGGGCCACCCATCATGGTCATCGTGGCGGGCGTGCGTTCACCGCGACTGGCCATCAATGACACCGCTGCAAGCACCGGCACCGTGGGCTGGCACACGCTGACCACATGGCAATCGCCATAAATGCCCTGCAAGTGCCGGATGAACTCTTGCACATAGTTCACATAGTCATCAAGATGAAACTCCCCTTCAGAGAGAGGAACCAAGCGAGCATTCTTCCAATCGGTGATATAGACCTTGTGGTCCTTCAACATGGATTTGACGGTGTCGCGAAGCAACGTGGCATAGTGCCCAGACAGGGGGGCGACGATCAGTACAGCGGGTTGGCTCTTGAGTTTTTCCAGTGTCTTGGGGTCGTCCGTGAAGCGCTTGAAACGACGCAGTTCACAAAACGGCTTGTTAATTTCAACGCGTTCATGAATCGCGATGTCAATATCGTTTGCATAAATGGTGCGCAGACCGAATTCTGGTTTTTCGTAGTCTTTGCCCAAGCGGTACATCAGCTCGTAACCCGCAGAGATGCGCTGGGCAAACGGACTTTGACCCAAGGGCGACTTGGAGTTGCCGAACAATTTGGCCGCCGATTGAGCCATGTCTGTGAACGGCTCCATCAGGGAACGTTGGGTTTCGTAGAGTTGGTAGAGCACGGTGGGTTCACTTTCAAAAAATGGTGCAGTGCAATATAACAGTTAAGAGGCAACTTGGTGTCGAAAATTTACACTCGACAATCAAGCCTGTTAGGGGTTTAAAACAAGGCGTGGGTTAAAAGTGGCCAAGACAGGCCCCTTGGAAAACCGAACAAGTGAGAGACGTTGTGTTGGTTACTCATTATTACAAACGGCTCGAATTCTTCTGGATTCGTCTGAATCTGGCCATAAGAGGGAAGATGCGGCCTAACGCGTTGCCAGTGTGGAGGCAAGCAGGCTGAGCGCTTTATAAGCGTCACCCGTAGGCGAATCCCATGCGTTTACGGCTTCGGCTTGGCGCTGGACCAGGGCGGTGTCGCCTCGCGCGGCGGGGCCCGTCAGCGCACCTTTAGGCCCGAGCAAAAGAATATTGGCGACCGCGTTGTGCAGCAGCTTGCCTCTGACTTGCTTCGCCAGATCATGGGGCATGCCGCTGTCATGCCACAGCTGATCGGCGGTGGCCTGCAACACCGGCAAAAAATTAGTCGCAAATACAGCGGCTGCGTGGTACAGCAACTTGTTTTTTTCGAGCAAGGGGAAGCAATTCCCTCCAATTTCCTGGAACGCGGTTGATAAAACGTTGATGGCCAGCGCATCACCCTCTAGCGCGCAGGGGGTTTGAGCGAATTGCTGAACCGCCTCACTTGGGGTGGCAAAGCTCAAAAGACAGTGGGCACTGGCCACAGTCCAGCCGTTTTGGCCAAGGGGCAGCAGCTCTGAAGATGAAAGGGCTCCACTGCAGTGGAACGCAATGCCCGCTGCGCGCGGTGGATTCAGTTGACTGAGAGCGATGGCGACGTTCGAAATCTCTCGGTCTGGCACGGCCAACATCCAGAGGTCGGCCTCACGCATGTCAGCCAGCGATACCACGGCCTGGCCCGCCCCAATAAAACCCACCGCTTCTGTAGCGGAGGCAAGTGATTGCGTCAAGACGTCTTGAACCTTGAAGATTCTTTGTTCATGCCACAAACGTGCCAATGTTGAACCGACCCGTCCGCTACCCAGAAGGTTAATTTTTTTCATGGGAATGAAAACGGGCACAGTGGTCAAACGGCATTTTCAGTCAGTTTGAGTCAGAAAAGTGGCACTTCGGACTTGAACCCGCCCGGGACAATGGTGGCGTTAAATCACTTTGGCAATGGAGGCGCAAACGTAGTCAATGTTCTTGCTGTTTAGCGCGGCCACACACATGCGTCCCGTGTCAGTGCCATAAACCCCAAACTCATCGCGCAAGCGAACCATCTGATCTTTGGAGAGGCCGGAGTAGCTGAACATGCCGATTTGGGTGGTTATAAAACTCATGTCCTGCGTGACGCCTGCCGCTTTTAGTCCATCGACCAGTTTCTGTCGCATGGCTTTGATGCGAACACGCATCTCGCCCAGTTCTTGCTCCCACAGCGCGCGCAATTCCGGGTTGCCCAAAACAGCCGCGACGATGGCACCGCCATGAATGGGTGGGTTGGAATAATTGGTGCGGATGGCGATTTTCAACTGACTCAGCACGCGGCCCGCTTCTTCTTTGCTCGCGCAGACAACCGACAACGCACCGACTCGTTCGCCATACAGACTGAAGCTCTTGCTGAACGAGGTGGAGACAAAGAAGTCCAGCCCGGCGGCCACAAATTTGCCGATAACCGCGCCGTCTTCGGCAATGCCGTGCCCGAAACCTTGGTAAGCCATGTCCAAAAAAGGAATCAGTTTTTTGGCCGAAATGGTGGCAATGACCTGCTCCCACTGCGCGGCTGTAATGTCATATCCCGTTGGGTTGTGGCAGCAGGCATGCAGCAAAATGATGGTGCCTGGTGCTGCCGCATTCAAATCGGCGAGCATGCCATCAAAGTCAACGCCCCGGTTGTTTGCGTCGTAGTAGCGGTAGCTGTCCACAGCGAAGCCCGCATTGGTAAACAGTGCGCGGTGGTTCTCCCAGCTGGGGTCAGAGATTAAAACGGTGGCGTTGGGGTTGATCTTCTTCAAGAAATCCGCACCAATTTTGAGACCGCCGGTGCCTCCAATGCCTTGAACCGTGGCAACACGGCCTGAAGTGACAGGTTCACTGTCAGGACCAAACACCAGTGATTTCACAGCGGCGTCGTAAGCAGCGATGCCGTCTATTGGCAAATAGCCTCGGGCGGCTGGCTTCTCCATCATGGTTTTTTCTGCTGCTTGAACACATTCCAGCAAAGGAAGCTTGCCGTTGTCATCGAAATAAACGCCTACGCCGAGATTGACTTTAGCGGGCTTGGTGTCTGCGTTGTACTGTTCATTCAAGCCCAGAATGGGGTCGCGAGGGGCCATTTCGACGGCAGAAAAGAGTGACATGGGAGAGTCCTGTGAAAAGAAGTCGGAGGGAAACGAGAATAGAGGGCTGTGTCCAGATGCCAAATATTTTAGTAGCTTCGACCCGGGTTTAAATTGTCAGGTTATGCCAATGCTCATTGAAAATACCCCCATTTCAACGCCAGATGGTGCTGAGACGATCAGCGCCGTCGGTACGTTCGTGCACTTTGTCGACTCTCCTTTCGAGCTTTTTCAGCCCTACCCACCAGCCGGAGACCAACCAGAAGCTATTGAGCAATTGGTGGAGGGGGTGAACGACGGGGAGGTATTTCAAACGCTGTTGGGTGTGACCGGGTCCGGCAAGACCTTTACCATGGCCAACGTGATTGCCCGATTGGGGCGTCCTGCGATCGTTTTTGCACCCAACAAGACGCTGGCCGCACAGTTGTACAGCGAGTTTCGTGAGTTCTTCCCCAGGAATGCGGTGGAGTACTTCGTGAGCTATTACGACTATTACCAGCCTGAGGCCTATGTGCCACAACGTGATCTCTTCATCGAGAAGGACTCCGCCATCAACGAGCACATTGAGCAAATGCGTTTAAGTTGTACGAAGAGTCTCCTGGAGCGGCGGGACGTTGTCATCGTGGCCACCGTGTCGGCCATTTACGGTATCGGCCAACCGGAGGCTTATCACGAGATGGTGATGACGTTGCGTGCGGGCGACAAAATGGGTCAGCGCGACATGATTGCCCAATTGGTGCGTATGCAGTACCAGCGTAATGACATCGATTTCTCCAGGGGGGCGTTTCGCGTCCGGGGCGACACGATTGATGTATTTCCCGCTGAGCACAGCGAGATGGCGGTTCGCATTGAATTGTTTGATGACGAGATTGAGTCCTTGCAGCTTTTCGACCCCCTGACAGGTCGTATTCGGCAAAAAATTCCGCGCTTCACGGTCTATCCCAGCAGCCATTACGTGACGCCCCGCGCGCAAGTTCTGGCCGCCGTTGAAAGTATCAAAGTAGAGTTGTCCGACCGGGTGAAGGAGTTTGTTAGCCAGGGCAAATTGGTGGAGGCGCAACGGTTAGAGCAGCGGACCCGGTTTGACCTCGAAATGCTCAGCGAGGTGGGGCACTGCAAAGGCATTGAAAATTATTCCCGCCATTTGAGTGGGGCGCCGCCGGGGGCACCCCCTGCGACGTTGACCGATTACTTGCCCAAAGATGCCCTGATGTTTCTGGATGAAAGCCATGTACTGATTGGTCAGTTTGGGGGCATGTACAACGGTGACCGCTCTCGCAAAACCACCTTGGTGGATTACGGGTTTCGTCTGCCGAGTGCGCTGGACAACCGGCCCCTGAAGTTTGAAGAGTTCGAGACCAAAATGCGCCAGGCGGTTTTCGTGTCCGCCACACCTGCACAATGGGAAAAAGACCATGCAGGAAAAGTAGTGGAGCAACTCGTTCGCCCCACCGGCTTGGTGGACCCTGAGGTGGAAGTGCGGCCCGCCACCAGTCAGGTGGACGATGTGTTGCAAGAAATACGTATTCGGGTCGAGAAGAGCGAGCGTGTGCTCATCACCACCCTGACCAAGCGCATGGCCGAACAGCTCACTGATTATTTGAGTGATAACGGCGTGAAGGTTCGTTACCTTCATAGCGACATTGACACGGTGGAGCGCGTCGGGATTCTGCGTGATTTGCGCCTGGGTGCGTTTGATGTTCTAGTAGGAATTAACTTGCTTCGTGAAGGTTTGGATATTCCTGAGGTGTCCTTGGTGGCCATTCTGGATGCGGACAAAGAAGGTTTTCTGCGGTCTGAACGATCATTGATTCAAACCATAGGCCGTGCAGCTCGCAACATGCACGGGCGCGCCATTTTGTACGCCGACAAAATGACCGAGTCCATGAAGAAAGCGATTGGCGAAACTGAGCGGCGACGAATCAAGCAAATGGAGCACAACGCGGTTCATGGCATCACACCACGAAGTATCGTTAAGCAGGTCAAAGATCTGATCGACGGTGTTTACAGTGAAAAAGCCGGCAAAGAGGCAGAGAAGCTGGAGCGCGATGCCTTGCAAAAAGCCCAAGTGGAAGACATGAGTGAAAAGGAGATTGCGCGCGAAATCAAACGGTTGGAAAAAACAATGCTCGAACATGCGCGCAACCTGGAGTTCGAAAAAGCGGCGCGAGTGCGTGATCAATTGGGTAATTTAAAGGTCCAGGCCTTTGGTGCCTCAGGTAGTGACTCGTTGGCATGAGTTTTTGACCCATTAAGATCAAATTATTACCATTCGGTCTAGTTACCCGAGTAAATTGATCGGATTATTGCTATAATCGGTTAAATCCTAAAAAAGGGTTTGTGCAAGTCCATTAGTGCTGCTTTTGAACGGGAACGTGATGAGTAGACAGGTTGGTGTTGCAGTTTTATCAACCAATTCCAAGGAGTTTGCCCCATGCGTCTTACTACCAAAGGCCGTTTTGCAGTGACAGCCATGATTGATCTTGGTTTGCGTCAAAGCGGAGGTCCGGTCACCCTGGCAGCGATTAGCCAGCGTCAGCAAATTTCACTTTCCTACCTTGAGCAGTTGTTTGGCAAGTTGCGTCGTCATGAGCTTGTAGAGTCCACCCGCGGTCCAGGTGGTGGCTACACCTTGGCTAGAAAGCCATCGGAAATAACCGTGGCTGACATTATTGTGTCAGTCGATGAGCCGATTGACGCCACCCAGTGCGGAGGTAAAGAAAACTGCTTGGGCGAGGGTGCGCGTTGTATGACGCACGATTTATGGGCTTCTCTCAACACCAAAATGGTCGAGTTTTTGGCTTCCGTGACGCTCCAGAAGCTGGTGGATGACCAGTTGGCTAAAGGATTACAAATCGAAGAAGGGCCCTCATTAAAGCGCGCCATCTCTAGTATGCCAGTGGTCAAGCCTTTTCGATTGAATGTGCCTAATTCAGTTTTTGCACTTGGCAATGCTTTTTCTAAGACCTGATTCGCATCCCCTTATTTTTGTAAACCAGCAGTAGTGAGTCAGTTATGGATACAACACCGCATTTTCCCATTTATATGGATTACAGCGCCACTAACCCGTGCGATGAGCGGGTGGTGGACGCCATGGTTCCTTGGTTGCGTCAACATTTCGGAAACCCCGCCTCACGCAGTCATGCATGGGGTTGGGAGGCTGAAGCCGCTGTGGAAAAAGCCCGCGAGAATGTTGCCGCATTGATTGGTGCTGATCCCCGTGAAATTGTGTGGACCTCTGGTGCGACTGAGTCAAATAATCTCGCACTGAAGGGCGCGGCCAATTTCTATAAAACCAAAGGCAAGCACATCATCACCGTCAAGACTGAGCACAAGGCGGTTTTAGACACCTGTCGTGAATTGGAGCGCCAAGGTTTCGAGGTGACTTATTTGGATGTTCAAGAAGACGGGTTGTTGGATTTGGACGTATTTAAAGCCGCTATTCGCCCGGATACTATTTTGGCAAGCGTCATGTTTGTCAACAACGAAATTGGTGTCATCCAAGATATCGCGGTCATTGGTGCAGTTTGTCGTGAGAAGGGCGTTATTTTTCACGTTGATGCCGCTCAGGCGACAGGTCGAGTCGAGGTTGATCTTGCGACTCTTCCGGTGGACTTGATGAGCTTGACTGCGCACAAGACTTACGGTCCCAAAGGCGTTGGTGCCTTGTTTGTACGACGCAAACCTCGCATCCGTATTGAAGCTCAAATGCACGGTGGCGGCCATGAGCGCGGAATGCGTTCGGGTACGCTGCCCACGCACCAGATTGTGGGGATGGGGGAGGCTTACCGTATCGCCAAGGAAGAGATGGCGGTTGAGAATGTTCGCATTCGCGTCTTGCATGACCGCATGTTGGCGGGTCTCGAAGATGTTGAGCAGGTCTTCATTAATGGAAACGTGGACCAGCGCGTACCGCACAATTTGAATATGAGCTTCAATTATGTGGAAGGCGAATCGCTGATCATGGGAATCAAAGGTCTAGCGGTGTCTAGTGGATCGGCCTGTACATCGGCAAGCTTAGAACCAAGTTACGTGCTTCGTGCATTGGGTCGCAGCGACGAATTGGCGCACAGCAGTCTGCGAATGACGATTGGACGGTACACCACCGAAGCAGAGATCGATTACGCAGTTGAGACTATTAAGCTTAATGTGGCGAAGTTGCGTGACTTGAGTCCTTTGTGGGACATGTACAAAGAAGGTATTGATATCAGCACCATTCAATGGGCTGCCCACTAAATCAAAAAAGGTTAATAAAATGGCATATTCTGAGAAAGTCGTCGATCACTACGAAAACCCGCGCAATGTGGGTTCTTTTGACAAGGGTGATGAGTCAGTGGGTACGGGCATGGTGGGTGCACCTGCCTGTGGTGACGTGATGAAGTTGCAGATTAGAGTTAATCCTGAAACGGGGGTGATTGAGGATGCACGCTTCAAGACTTACGGTTGTGGGTCTGCCATTGCCTCTTCGTCGCTCGTTACTGAATGGGTCAAAGGCAAGACCCTAGAGCAGGCGGCGGCATTGAAAAACAGTGAAATTGCCGAGGAATTGGCTTTACCGCCTGTAAAAATTCACTGTTCGATTTTGGCTGAAGACGCTATCAAGGCGGCAGTCAATGACTATCGGGCAAAGCATCCTCAGGTTCTGACGAACTGACATGGCCGTTACCCTGACTGAAGCTGCCGCCCGGCACGTGAATCGATACCTTGCCAAGCGTGGCAAAGGAGTTGGCGTGCGTCTGGGAGTTAAAACCACGGGTTGCTCGGGTTTAGCCTATAAGATCGAATATGTCGATGATGTGGCCCAAGAAGATTTGGTGTTTGAAGGCCATGGGGTCAAAGTCTTGGTTGAACCGAAGAGTTTTGCCTATTTGGATGGAACCGAGCTCGACTTTGTTCGAGAAGGCCTCAACGAAGGATTCAAATTCAATAACCCCCGCGAACGGGACCGGTGCGGTTGCGGTGAGTCATTTCGAGTGTGAATCTTCAATCCAACGATTTCGATCTTTTCGGTTTATCTCCCACCTTTGCTCAAGACCGAGCGGGCATTGACACCCGCTGGAAAGCGCTGCAACGAGAAGCTCACCCCGATAACTTCTCAACGCATGGCGCGGCAGCACAGCGATTTGCGATGCAGTGGTCGGTGCGTATCAATGAGGCCTATCAGCGATTAAGGGACCCGCTCAGGCGTGCTGCCTATTTGTGTGAACTCAACGGTTATCCCATTAATGCAGAGGACAACACGGCCATGCCAGCGGTGTTTCTGATGCAGCAGATGGAATGGCGAGAGGCCTTGGATGATGCCGTCGAGGTAGGTGAATTAGAACGGCTGAACGATCAAGTGCTGTCAGTACACCAAAATACTCTGGCGCTTTGTTGCCGATTACTTGATTCCCAGCATGATTTTCTAGGAGCTGTTCAACAGGTGAGGGCACTCATGTTTATTGAGCGATTCGCCAGCGACGTTGAAAAGAAGATTGATCGGATTGATGCCGCCTAACCCGGACAATAGGTTCTTGAATTCAAAAAAAATTAGACATGGCGCTTTTACAAATTTCTGAACCGGGCCAATCCGTCAATCCGCATGAGCGACGCGTCGCTATTGGAATTGATTTAGGTACCACTCACTCTTTGGTTGCGGCCGTACGCCATGGCGTCGCCGAATGCCTGCCTGACGCTCAGGGCCGGGTGATCCTGCCTTCTGTCGTCAACTACCAAGCTGACGGCGGACGAAAAATCGGCTTCGAGGCGCAGGATCTTATAGCGCAGGATCCGGAAAACACGATTGAATCAGTCAAACGGTTCATGGGTCGCGGGCTGAAAGATATCAGTCATATCGACAAATTGCCCTACCGTTTTGTGGACCATCCTGGCATGCTGGGCTTGCAGACGGTTCAAGGTGAAAAATCTCCCGTGGAGGTTAGCGCGGACATTTTGGCCACGCTGCGCTATCGTGCGGAGGACACGTTTAATGATGATGTCTATGGGGCTGTGATCACGGTTCCTGCCTATTTTGATGATGCGCAACGGCAAGCGACCAAAGATGCAGCTCAGTTGGCGGGACTGAATGTGTTGAGGTTGATCAATGAGCCCACCGCCGCAGCCATCGCCTATGGGTTAGACAATGCCAGTGAAGGTATCTATGCCATTTATGACCTCGGTGGTGGTACCTTCGACATCTCAATCTTGCGACTTACTCAAGGTGTGTTTGAAGTGGTTGCCACTGGGGGCGATTCGGCTTTGGGTGGAGACGA